>JAVRCH010000074.1:0-6079 GCA_034530795.1 Nostoc sp. DedQUE12a | reverse complement strand
TGTCAATATTCCCGGATATCGCATAACTGAAGAACTCTACAATGGTTCCAGAACCGTAGTTTATCGAGGGTATCGAGAGATTGACTCCTTACCAGTAGTAATTAAACTACTAAAAAATCCTTATCCCACCTTCAATGAACTCTTGTCGTTTCGCAATCAGTACACCATAACTAAAAATCTCGACTCACCTCTGATTGTCCAAACCTACAGCTTGGAATCCTATCAGAATGGTTATGCGCTGGTGATGGAAGATTTCGGGGGGATTTCTCTCAAGCAATGGGCAATGCGGGAAAGCCAACAATGCATACAGGATTTTTTGGAAATAGCGATCGCACTTTGTAATGGTTTAGATATTCTCTATCGGGAACGCATCATTCACAAAGATATCAAACCCAGCAACATTTTAATTAACCCAAAAACCAAACAAGTTAAATTAATCGACTTTAGCATTGCATCTTTATTACCGCGAGAAACACAAACTCTCGTCAATCCGAATGTTTTAGAAGGGACATTAGCTTACATTTCTCCAGAACAAACAGGCAGAATGAATCGCTTAATTGACTACCGGACAGATTTTTATTCTTTAGGTATAGCGTTCTACGAATTACTCACAGGGGAATTGCCATTTGTAGCAACCGAACCGATGGAATTAGTACATTGCCACATTGCCAAAATTGCACCTTTAGTAGATGAAATTAATTCAGAAATTCCATCTGTTATCTCAAAAATTGTCAGCAAATTGATGGCGAAAAATGCAGAAGACCGCTATCAAAGTGCATTAGGATTGAAATTTGATTTAGAAAATTGCTTAAATCAGCTAATAGAAACGGGTTCGATTGAAAGTTTTGAAATTGCGACTAGGGATGTGTGCGATCGCTTCCTCATCCCCGACAAATTATATGGACGAGAAACTGAAGTAGAAGCTTTACTGCAAGCATTCGATAGAGTCAGCCTTGGCGCAACTGAAATAATGTTGGTAGCAGGTTTTTCTGGAATTGGAAAAACAGCAGTTGTCAACGAAGTACATAAACCAATTGTGAGACAACGTGGCTATTTTATCAAAGGCAAATACGATCAATTTCAACGTAATATTCCCTTCAGCGCATTTGTCCAAGCATTCCGAGATTTAATGATGCAACTGTTAAGTGAAAGTGATGCAGAAATTCAACAATGGAAAAACAAAATATTAGAGGCTGTTGGTGAAAATGGACAGATAATTGTTGAAGTTATTCCCGAACTAGAAATAATTATTGGTGAACAACCATCCGCTATAGAACTATCAGGAACAGCAGCCCAAAAGAGATTTAATTTAATATTTAATAAATTTACCAAAGTCTTTACCAGCCAAGAACATCCCTTAGCAATATTTTTAGATGATTTGCAATGGGCAGATTCGGCATCGCTGAATTTAATACAGCTATTAATGGCTGATACAGGTTATCTTTTATTAATTGGTGCATATCGTGATAACGAAGTCCACTCAGGACATCCATTAATGTTGACTTTGAATGAAATACAAAAAACACAAGCAAAAATTAATACGATTACTTTAGCACCGCTGACTCAATTACAGCTAAATCATTTAGTAGCTGACACACTCAAATGTACAGAAAATTCTGCATTACCACTTTCTGAACTTGTCTATCAAAAAACTCAAGGTAATCCATTTTTTGCAAGCCAGTTTATCAAGGCATTGCATCAAGAACATCTCATCGAATTTGATTTTGAGTCAGGCTGCTGGCAATGTGATATTTCCCAAGTGAATCAGCAGGTGCTTACAGATGATGTTGTTGCCTTTATGGTATTACAGTTACAAAAATTGCCAAAATCAACTCAAAATATATTGCAATTAGCTGCTTGTATTGGTAATCAGTTTGATTTAACAATTTTGGCAATTGTTTCGGAACAATCAGAGCTAGAAACTGCTGCTGAGTTATGGAAAGCTTTACAAGAAGGATTAATTTTTCCAACTAGCGATGTTTATAAATTTTATCAGAAAAATAATAATTATAAATTGACTGTAGAAAATGGAAATACTATTAAAAAATTAGCACAATATAAATTTTTACATGACAGAGTACAGCAAGCGGCTTATTCGCTGATTCCCGATGAGCAAAAACAAGCAACTCATCTCAAAATTGGACAATTACTTCAGCAAAATTTAGCCGAAGTAGAACAAGAGGAAAAACTGTTTGATATTGCCCTACATTTGAACAAAGGAATTAAGTTAATTGCTGAACCAAGGGAACAAGAAATATTAGCTCGACTCAACTTAAAAGCTGGATGTAAGGCGAGGAATTCTACAGCCTACGCGCCAGCAAGGACATATTTCCAAACAGGGATAGAGCTACTACAAAAAAACTGTTGGCAAAGTCAGTATGAATTGACTCTTAACCTGCATATTGCAGCTGCTGAAGCCAGTTATTTGAATACTGACTTTGATGTTATGGAACAGATAGCATCAATAGTGTTGCAAGAAGCTCAAACGATTTTAGATAAAGTAAAAATTTATCAAATTCAAATTGCAGCGCAAGTTTTACAAAGTAATGTTTTAGAGGCGATCGCTGTTGGCAGAAAAGCATTATGGCAATTGGGGTTGGAACTGCCAAAAGAATCTGATGAAGCTAAGACTACCAAAATGTTACAAACCCTTACCACCCAACTCGAAGGTAGACAAGTTGAAGACTTAATGGATCTACCATTAACGAGCGATCGCACCACTGAGGCTGCAATGGAAGTGATGGGAATGTTGTTTTCACCAATTATCCAAGGAATGCCCAGTTTATTACCCTTGCTGAGTTCGATGATGGTGAGTTTATCTCTCCAATCGGGCAATACTGTGGCATCAACAACTGGATATGCTATTCACGGTATGGTATTGTGTGCTTTCTTGGAAGATGCTTCTACTGGCTATGCTTTTGGTAAATTAGCTCTAAGTTTACTAGAAAAATTTAATATTCAAAATATTAAATGCGTTGTGATGTTTCTGTTTGGCTGCTTTATTCAACATTACCAAGAGCCATTGGATGCCACAATCCCAATCCTCAAAGCAGCCTACCATGCTGGCATAGAAACTGGAGATTTTTTATATGCTGGTTTTGCTCTGGCTACTCACAGTAATGCCAGGTTTTTTAGTGGTACAGAACTAAATAGTTTTATTCAAGACATGGCTGATTATAGTGTGGCATTGGCTCAGGTGAAACAATATTCTGCTCAAGTATATGTAGATTTGGGAAAACAAACGGCAGAAAACTTAATTGAACTAGTCGCTCAACCACATTGCTTGATTGGGAATGCCTACAATGAAACTTTGATGCTAACTAAGCACCAAGAGGATAACGATCTAACAGCGATCGCTGAAGTCTATATCTACAAACTGCTGCTTGCTTACTATTTTGGTAATTATACAGATGCACGCAACTATGTTGCCCAAGCCAAGCTCTATTTAATGGCAGTATCAGGAACGATTTATGTTCCCGTTTTCCATTTTTATGCTGCACTAACTCATCTAGCACTCTTCCCCACCGAGCCAGAACCGGAGCAAGCCGAACTGCTTGCTGTTGCTGCCACCCATCAAAGGATTTTGCAACACTGGGCGGATAATGCTCCGATGAATTATTTGCATAAATGGTATCTCGTTGAAGCTGAACGCTATCGAGTTTTGGGTGAAAAAGTCGCAGCCACTGAGTGCTATGACCGAGCCATAAATCTTGCTAAAGAACATCAATTCATCAACGATGCAGCCCTCGCCAACGAGCTGGCAGCCAAGTTTTACCTAGAATGGGATAAACAGCGCATCGCCCAAGAATACACGATCGAAGCCTACTACGGTTATGCTCGCTGGGGTGCGAAAGCCAAAGTCGCCGAATTGGAAAGCCGCTACCCGCAATTGCTCAGTGCCATCTTGCAAAAAACTCGCTCTCCTGTGTCGGTCAACGAAACCCTCTTCACAACAGAAACCTTCACTTTTGCTAGTATCTCCAATTCCCTTGACTTAGCCGCTATTCTCAAAGCTTCCCATGCTATCTCCCGCGAAATCGAACTCGAAAAACTGCTTTCATCATTGCTTAGAATCGTCATCGAAAATGCGGGTGCTGATAAATGCCTGTTCATGCTCTTGCGAGATGAACATCTGCTGATCAAAGGGTCAATTACCCAGGGGTCAAAGCCTGTCGTGTTGCAGAGTCTACTGGTTGAGGAAAGCCAAGACATTCCCCTGAAGCTGATTTACAAAGTGAAGCACAACAAGCAGACTGTTGTGCTGCTTGATGCAACTACCGATTCCACCTTAGCCAATGACCCGTATATTATTCGTCAGCAGCCCAAGAGTATTTTGTGTAGCCCGATTTTATATCAGGGCAAGTTGCTGGGGGTGTTGTACCTAGAAAACAATTTAGCAAAAGGCGCCTTCACAAGCGATCGCATCGAACTATTGAATCTTCTGTGCGCCCAAGCTGCAATTTCTCTAGAAAATGCTCGACTGTATGAACGTTCCTCAGAATATGCCCAACAGCTAGAGCGGTCGTTTGCCGAATTGAGTGCGAGTAACTCTCGGTTTGAGAAACTTGTAGATAATGTTCCTGGGGTTGTTTACCAGTACCAGATATCTGCTGATGGTGCAACATCTCTAACCTACATTAGTGGAGAATGTTATGAACTATACGAAATCACGCCAGAGCAAGCGATCGCTAATGTGCAGTCGATCTTGGAAAGAATACATCCAGATGATGCTGCAAGTCACCAAGACTCTATTGCAGATTCAATTCAAAAACTGACTCCTTGGCAGTGGTCAGGTCGAATTATCACGCCATCTGGAATTGTAAAATGGATTTATGGGGAAGCTCGAATCGAACAAAAAGCCGATGGAACTTTAGTTTGGGATGGATTGTTGTTGGATATTAGCGAGCGCAAAAAAGCTGAACTTGCCTTGCAACAAGCTCAATTACAAATAATCCAAAGTGAGAAAATGTCTGCTTTGGGTAACTTAGTTGCTGGTGTCGCTCACGAAATGAATAATCCCCTTGGCTTTATTTATGCTAGCCTCAAACAAGCTAAACCTATCTTCACTGATATTGTTGAACACTTAAAACTCTATCAAGAAACTTTACCCCATAAGAGTGAAGAAATTAAAGACCATGCCGAACAAATTGACTTGGAATATAGCTTAGAAGACTTCCCAGACATGCTTGATTCCATGACAATGGCATGTGATAGGCTAAAAAACATCAGCACTAGTTTACGTACTTTCTCTCGTGGCGATCGCGATTACAAAGTGCCGTTTAACATCCACGAAGGTATTGATAGCACCATTCTCATTCTCAAACATCGTCTCAAAGCTAACGAACAACGTCCCGCTATTGAAGTAGTAACTCACTACGGTAATTTGCCGCAAATAGAATGTTTCCCTGGGCAATTGAATCAGGTATTTATGAATATCTTAGCCAATGCTATTGATGCATTAGAAGAATCTAATACCGGGCGCAATCTTCAGGACATCAAAGCCAATCCCAACCGCATTACCATTACAAGCTCAGTCGAAAATCATCTCGTGAAAATTGCCATTGCTGATAATGGTAAGGGGATGAGTGAAGAGGTAAAACAAAAGATTTTTGACCATTTATTTACTACAAAAGCTGTGGGTAAAGGTACGGGTTTAGGGTTGGCGATCGCTCGGCAAATTGTTGAAGAAACCCACGGTGGCAAATTGAGGTGCAACTCTGTTCTGGGTGAAGGCACTGAATTTATAATTGAAATTAAAGTATAGTTTACAACTATTTGCTAAGCAGTTTCAGATATCTGGGAATACTAAATCTGGAACCTTTAAGGATTTAGCAATATGGTTAGCACTATTGTCAATATTCCCGGATATCGCATAACTGAAGAACTCTACAATGGTTCCAGAACCGTAGTTTATCGAGGGTATCGAGAAAGTGACTCTTTACCAGTAGTAATTAAACTACTAAAAAATCCTTATCCCACCTTCAATGAACTTTTGTCCTTTCGCAATCAGTACACCATAACTAAAAATCTCGACTCACCTCTGATTGCCCAAACCTACAGCTTGGAATCCTATCAGAAT
>JAVRCH010000073.1:0-11310 GCA_034530795.1 Nostoc sp. DedQUE12a | reverse complement strand
ACAATAGACTTTTTATATCACCTATACTTTTTATGTAATATTACTACTTATTATGTAGCAATTTGTTTTAAATACTTAATATTGATTTAGCGATCGCTCTCCCGGTGGGGTCATCCCACAAAATCGCATTGCTCCCTATTGGGTTAAGTGAGGATGAGGCGAAAGACATCGCCCTGGCTTCCAATACATCTGCCCCAGTCGATGCGCGTTCTAAAGTTAACGCCAGGGGTGACTACAAATTCATCAAACAGTTTTTAGCCCAACTGGAGCGCGAACAAGAAACCAAATTCCGCATCGCCTACTACCAGAACCAAAGCGGTGCGCCCAAAAGTCCGCAGTGTAATGTCAATCACCTCATCAAATTAATGAACTGCCTGGACAGGAACAAATACAACCCAGACAGCAAGAGCAGAAGCAAACACCCGCCTGTGAGCAACACGCCGTCCTTGAGTGAAGCAGAAAGACAAAGGCTGTCTTCATTGCTACCGCTACTGCCCAAGGGGTTATGGATTGAGCAACGACTGTTTCAAATAATCGAGTCACATATTACCAAGCCCAAACGAAAGGGCGTTGTTGATTTAGCCTCCATCGACCCACGTAAAAACACATTGCTGCCCGACAGCCGATATTCGTTTGGGTTTGCTGCACCTGCTGATATTGCCATGCCAATTGTCGCGGCTTATCGGGTATTTTTGGATGAACAGTACAACTGGATAATTCCCTTTGATGAGTTCGCCGAGGATTTTTTACAGCATTTGTGGACTAATTATTACAAGAAATACTTGGTGTCGGAGAAACTCGCTGGTAATACAGTTGGCAGTAAAATCTGCCGGAATCCTGTGATTTGGGATAATATTTACCTTTCAGCGCAAAGCTACCTGAACCAGCAGTTGATGAAAATGGTTAGTTCAAAAAATAATAAGCGCGAAGAATTGAAGTTGGTCAATTAGCTTGAAAAACTAATAGTTAATTATTGTCTAAAAACCCTCTGTCAAATGATTTAGATATTTAGTATTTTTTCTGGCACTTAAGACCGAGGGAATTACAGAGCTAGGTTTCTAAACTAATACTTGTATTTTTGTTAAGTTCCAAAAATCGGATTCTCTTATGGCAACCAAAACAGAAAATCAAAGCAATCAAGAATCTACCAATAAAGCATCTCAAACAATCAATGATAATTGGCAGCAAAAGCTAGAACAATTACAATCTACACTCAGTGGTGATTTATCTACATTATCAAGTGAAGATGCCACGGGCTTAATTGATGAATGGTATAACTTCTTGCACAAGGCTAAAGAACCAGAAGTCAAAGAAATTGCTAATGGATTAAAACAACTTAAACAGCATCTCAAGAGTAATAAAGCTACCGGACATGAAATTAGCGAAGTGCTGGTGGAAATTGGTGAGCAAACATCTAACTTTGCCTCTGATGCAGAAAAAGAGATTAGAACTCCTGTGCGTAGATTAGGCAAACAATTAACTAAAGTCGGCAACTTTTTAGGTAAAGCCGAAGAGCATGAAGAGATTGAAGAAATCGACTCGGTAATCGAAACTTTGGAAGAAGATTTAACTCAAGTTGAGACTGATGTAGCATTAGGCTCTGTCGATAAATGGTACAATTTGCTGCACAAATCAGAGAACGAAAGTTTACAAGCAATTGCTAATGAGTTGAAAGAACTTAAACGGGTCTTAAAGCACAAAAATCCTAAGGCATCAGATATTAGCTCTATCTTAGAAAAGCTAGGGGAACAAACGACTACTGTAGGACAAGAAGCAAAAAGAGGCTTTAAAGGCCCGCTTCAGAGACTAGGTAAGTTATTATCTAGAACTGGAAAATCTTTAGCCGAATAACAGCTTTAACATCCATTTGGGAACGTAATTGAATAAGTGTGTTAAAGTTGTAGTTTCCTTTACTAGCTATTCAGTTTTTTATAAAAGTTAGTGATTGTAGGCTACAGCTTTAACACTATTGAGTGGCTCACCACTGATTAAACTTGTAACCGCTCGTTTGACTTCATCAGTTCACAATTAGATTTAAAATAGGAAGTCGCAACACTGAATTCATAGCAGCGATATGGCGCGAACTTTATATTATACGCAGCGATCGCCTTACGCTCGGAAAGTGAGAATTGTCCTAGCCGAGAAGCAGCTATCTTGCGAACTCCAAGAAACCGACATTAACAATAAATCTCCTGAATTCTTACGTTTATCTCCCATCGGTAAAGTTCCGGTATTGTTAGATGAAAATGGTCTTGTTTTCTGGGATTCCACGCTGATTGTGGAGTATCTGGACGAGACTTATCCTCAACCGAGTTTTTATCCTGGTTCGCGCATTGAACGTTTGTGCTGCCGTCAAGGGGAAGAGTTAGCCGACAGTTTGATCGACAATGTTGTGGGATTGTGGTACGAAACCCGTAAAGGAAACCAAGCTAATTCTGACACTCAAGCTAAATATCAGTCCAGCATTCATCGCGTTTTAGATGTTTTTGAGCAAAAGTTGACGAATTCAGCCTATCTGTTCAATGAAACTCTCAGTGCTGTTGATGTTGCTGCAATATCAGGGTTGGGTTACTACAGCCTCAGATTTGGTAATAATTGGCAGCAAGAGTATCCTAAATTGAGGCAATGGTTTGAGCTATTACATCAACGTCAGTCGGTTTACTTTACCATGCCAAAAGCATAAAGCAATTTAGCTGACTTTAATCACTTGGTTCTCAAGCGATCGCACTCTTATTAACTTATTGTGCTTCCGTTTTCCTCCCCTCCTTACAAGCAGCAACTTTCCACAGGTGACGGCGACTCGATCCCAATCCTCGTTCGTATAGCAACTTTTAGATAAGCGATGGAAAGTAGGGTGTTGACTTTGAGAGCTTGAGGATGATAACTTCTCATGCAAGAATGATGTAGCACGATAAAAGTTAATGCAAGAGTTTAAAAGTCCAAGCAGCCGATTGGCACGGCTATTTCGTAAAGGTCGAGACAATTGGAAACTCAGAGCTTTAGAAAAACAGAAGAAACTCAGAGCATTAGAAATAAAAGTGAGAGATTTATCAGCATCAAGAGACTATTGGAAAAACCGAGCCAAAATTGCTGAAGAAAAACTGCTCACACAGAATGTAGAGACGGTTTCTGAAAAAAAAAGAGAGAAGGAAAAGTCCTCAAGCTAACTTGGTGGCGAGTGAATCAACAGGAGAATTAGTCGCTAAGGGGCATCATTACTCAGTTGAAACCATAAAAATTTCAGTAGAACAAGTGATTAAATGTGGAAGTAGTTATAGAGGAGTTGAGAAGACTTTTGAACTGTATAAAGAACTGCTGAGACAGGAGGCTCCCAGTTTTAGTAGCGTGAGAAAATGGTTAGGGCGAATTGGGTTGTATGAACTCAACAGAAAAAAAGAAATAAGAAATGATTGGATTTTTATAGTCGATTTGACAGTAGAACTAGGAACAGAGAAAGGGCTGGTAGTTTTGGGAGTGACGCAACAACTCCTCGAAGAAAAAGTGTTTCCGTCAAGACGAGGATTGCAACATCAGGATGTTCAAATTCTGGCATTAGAAATTCTGCATTCAACCAGAGGGGAAATCATAGAGCAGAAATTGACGGAAATTACTCAAAAATTTGGTCGTCCTAAACAAATAATTGCTGACTGGGGCAGCGATATTCAAAGAGGAATTAAACTGTATAAACTTCAATTTCCTGATATAATTTATACGTATGATGTAACTCATGCAATGGCTTTATTACTCAAACATGAATTACATGGTTCCGAAAAATATCAATCTTTTATACAGCAGTGTAGTCAGTGCCGAAAACAACTGCAACAAACAGAACTATCTTTCTTATCTCCTCCCTCGCAACGTTCACAGTGTCGTTATTTCAACGTAGAAAAACTCTTAGATTGGGCTTTCAATATATTGAATTCGCTGCTAGATACTTTAGCCGATTTAGTTCCAAATCTAGAGCCAGACATTCTCCAGAATAAGTTGAAAGAGAAGTTTACATGGTTAGCATCTTATCAAGACTCGCTCAAAAATTGGAACCAAATGGTTCAAATAACACGTTTTGTAGAAACTCTAATTAAACTTGATGGACTAAATCAAGACACCTTCATTATTATTCAACAACACTTAACAATGGAAGTTTCTTATCCAGAGGGGTTTGCACAAAAAATTCTCGGCTATTTAACACAGGAACTTTCGCCTATTCAACCAGGGCAAACATTATTAGCTACAACTGATGTTTTGGAATCACTATTTGGTAAATACAAGCAGTTTTCTTCTCGTTCTCCTCTTAAACAAATAAGCCAATTATTTTTGAGTATTTGTTTATCAACCATGAGTTTGACAACTACTGTTGTGAAAGAAGCATTAGAGACAGTCCGTTTTTTGGATGTTGAAGACTGGGCGGCTCAAGTTTTTGGCCAATCCATGCTCTCGAAAAGAAAAATTTTGTTTTCTGCCGCAACTGACGACACAGAAACTGCATGAAAAATTTTTAGGGTTTTTCCCACAAAATCAACACCCTAGATGGAAAGCGACAAGCCGAAGCATAGCGTCTACGCACCCGGTACATTTTCTCAGCACCACCTAACTGTGTGTTGAATCTCTGCTTTTGGTAATTCTTCCTCTACTCTAGGATTTTTTGCAATCGCCCTTTGAGATCGCGAATGGCAGCACTGGTATTACGCTCATAGGCAATTTGCACGCAACGAGCAATTGCACTATCTAAATCAAAGTCAGGAAAATAGCGGCTTTTCGTTTGCATCTGATAATTTTCACCCAATAATTGATAAATTAATAATTGATGATTTCTAAATAACCAAATTTCCGGAACACGATAGGGAAGGTAATCCTCAACATTGGAATAGCTGGTGACATCAATTTCAATCACTAAGTCTGGTGGTGGGTCTTTTTCCCAGTCGATGCGTTTTTTACCGGATATGGCTTGCCAATTGTCAATATAAAAGCAATAATCTGGCTCGATCCCGCTTTCCTGGGGTGAGCTCATTGTGACTGGTGTAAATGCATCATATTCTCGCCCATCGTAATCTAATAGAGCCATCGCAATATTCGCCAGTAAATGGGCATCTCTACCATGTACTGGTAATGGCGACATCAGCAATACTTCTCCATTGCAATACTTTATACGCGGGATCGATCCATCTCCCCGTTGCTCACATAAATGCTGATAATCCTGCCAACTAGCAGGTAGGCGCACTACAGCACCAGGAGGTAATTGAGTCTTGTCTGGAGAAACGAGGGCAAACATGACTGATTTTTCCTAATAAGCCGCATACTGCAATCATAACAACGACGATTAGAATCGGTAGTAGTATTCAAAACAATGCTTAAATCTGCCCCTGACGGGAGCAATTGCAATCTTCTGTTGCCGCGCCCATTCAAAAGGAGCAATGACGCTAGATTTGGCCTGTTGTGTCTCAGATTTCCTGCCCTGTTTACAAGCAGCAACTTTCCACAGCTTCCGCTCGGTAGAGACAGCATGGCATTGGGAGTGAGAACGAGTGCTGAAATATGCTACTAATCAATAGCACTATAACAAAGGACGCGATCGCTCTAGTATTACTCACCTATTTCCTTACTTACACCTGCCCTTCCCAAGATTCCAGTTAGTTGAGCCTTCCGCCTCCTCCAGTCCGGCACTACGCACCAGAGGCTTGCCAAAAAACATCACCATGATTGCAGAGCTATTTCCAGGTTTTTCTGTAGTTCAACCGCTGCAATGACAGTGAGCAATCACAAAGCATCAGTGCGATATATGGATTCAATCAACTCCTCAACTTCTTCTTCGTTCAAGCATTGTTTGACTTGAGTATTGAACCACTTTATCTCTTCGGATTCTGTGTTTTGGACTTGGTAAACCAGTAATGTTCCTGCAACACGGGCAAAAGTAAGGGGTGATGGGGAAAGATGGCTGAGTAAATCGGATGCATTCTGGTATATTTGCATGATCGATGTTTCAGAAAGAGGAGATCCCAATTGAGCGGAAAGCTGTTTTAGGCTCTCTTGAATAGACAAATAAAAGTCTGGCTCTTGTTCATGTGAAATAGGATTACTCATACAGTCTGACCAATTAATGCAATAACTTGACGCAACCGGGGCGGCGGTAGAACGTCATCTATGAATATCTGCTTTGGTAGTCGATTCATCTTGTTCTGGTTCATCAACGAAGTCAGTAATTTACGATGTTTCAGGTTCTGGGTTTTGACATTTTTATGTTAAGTAATATTTTGCAAAGCTAAAATAAATACAAAGGGTAATTAATGATGACCGCACGAGAATTTCCGAACTGGGAAGCACTCATCAAGAACAAGCCGTTGAAACCATGCCCTGGTTCAATCCTAGCTTAGATCCAGATGTTGAAGAAGCGCTCCTCACCCTTGAACTGAGCAATGGTTCAGTGCTGGATTTGGGAACAGGGCCGGGAACTCAAGCCCTCGCTCTAGCCGAACGAGGATTTCAGATGATGGCGACAGATTTGTCAGAGGCGGCCATTCTTCAGGCGGCAGCAAAAGCAAAGCAAAAGGGATTAGAAGTTTCGTTTCAGCAAGATGATATTCTCAACAGTCGTTTGGAACAATCTTTCGATTTGATTCTTGACAGAGGATGTTTCCATGTTCTGCCACCCCAAAGTTATGGTACTTATGTGGGAACAGTCGCAAGCTTATTAAAGCCTAAGTGCTACCTGTTACTCAAATGCTTCTCTCAAAAGGAAACAAGAGAACAAAGTCCTTACCGCTTTAGCCCGTGCTGCGATCGCCCCTCACTTGTGGTATTACTCCCGCACCGGATACCACCGCATCATTTCGTGCAATCCTACTGGTTCGCCATCCAGGGTATACACAGTTTCCCCCGATATTGCAATCACAATCCTGGCAAAATCATTAAAGTTAACTGAACATAGATTTTACTAAGGAAAATAAAGCAGGAAGCAGGGAACGAGAAACAAGAATAAGAGCCTCTTGATATATGCCTTTGTTCGGAAAATTTATCCCTCATTCACCTGCAATCTGCTGTATCTAACTACTCAAAATTCCTTTAGTTCGGTTCCACTCTCAAATATAATTGTGTAGCGACAAATTTAGTATCTCTCTTGGTTGGATCTACGTTTTCTACTACCTCAGTTTTACCTACAGCAATCAAACCTTGACCAAAAATTTCGCTTGTTGCTGCGTCAAGTTGTTTTTGCGTTGCGCCCGTTTGACTCAAATCGATTGACGAGACTTGAGAAATCCTCGGTTTATTCAAAATCAGTTGATTTGTGGAGAAACAAGGAGTTGTGATACAGCGAATGCCATTGTCTTTTAGTCCCACAAAAGTACCTTTTGCTGGGGCAGCTGTAGCGGCATAGAAGGCTTCTTTTACTCTCAAATTCCCAAACTCTCCGAATCCGGGAAATGTCACTGGCACTATGTTACCTAAAAGGAGCAGACGGCTACCATCATCGTTTTGAATTTTTGCCAGTTGGTAAGGTGAAACTTTCAGCGCACTCCAATCAATTGCCGACACATAGCATTCAGAGCGAAAAACACCATCTAAGCAAGGAGTTGCTTTCAAGTTGACTTGCTTGATGAAATATCCACCACATATTGGAGAAGCACATCTGCGAAAATCCCTCCGCACCGTGTAATATCCCCACTGAGGAAACTCTTGATTTTCGACACTGACGGCAACAGAATCCGTAGTCTGTGGAGCAGAAATGTCTTGAGCAGATACTTTGGCGAAAAATCCGTTGCTAACTATTATTGCACTTAATAGAGGAATAATTGAGGATTTGTAGTTAAATAATTGTTTGTTCATGGTAACTTTCGATTTGATTTGACGGTTTAATAATTCGATTAAGAGTAGAATTTCTAGCAAAATCTAATGAAATACTTATGCTCTGGGATATTAGTTAACAAAGCAAGTTGAGACACTAAAACTTCATACTACTGACAATAAGTTAAAAAAATATACGAGAAACCTTAAAGGAACTTTAAGAACTTATTGTTCTACGCGATCGCCCAAGCACAGAAGTTCACCACAGCCGCAATAGCTCCCGTTTGTTTACCCTTCATGACAAAATCTTGAACAACAGTCCGTAAAAGAACATACTCAAGGTGTATCCAGCCTCAACCTTTGCTTTCACTAGCGCTGCCATGCCGCAAGACTTCTCCCACCAGAATCTCAGAGGTCGTTCGTTCAAGGGTCAAGACCTTGCTCTTGCGAACTTTAGTTATGCAGATATTCGTAGTGCAAATTTTAGTGGTGCTAACCTTACAGGTGCTAACTTTACGGGTGCTAAAGCAGGATTGCAGAAACGTTGGTTATTTTGTCAGCTTATTGTCTCATTATTCCTGTCAGGAGCATCAGGATTCATGTCAGTATTTGGGGGGAGTTTTGTAGCCTACCTGGTGACACCTAAAGTAACAGTTCAATTCACTTATTTGCCGGGAATATTATTTTTCACTATTCTAGCAGTCATACTAATCACTTTTGTTTTAAAAGGATTTACAGAAGAAGGATTTGCCATAGTCACTATCGCTGTTGTTTTCACTATTTTTATTTTAGTCTTTGGTGGGATTTTTGGCTTTTTAAAAAATACTGAAGCTGGCTTTAATGCTGTCATAACATTTTGCAACGCTGCTGGTGGCGGCAGTGGTTCTATCTTAATTACTATCGCTGGTTCTATTTTAATTACTATCGCTGGTATTGTTGGTGGTACTATTTGGATCGTTATTGCTTCTATTATTAATGCTGTTGTTGCCATCTATGTGATTAAAGCTTATTTTTTCTCTAGCATAATTCCCATTATTAACGCTTATAAAACTGCCGCTATCTTTTTCGCAATTCTTGTTGTGTCTTCGAGTATTTTTATTGGTTGGTGTGCTTTAGTAGAAGATAAGAAATTTACCTTAATTCGGAAAAATGCTATTGCTTTTACTGTTATAGGAGGCACAAGTTTTCGCAATGCTGACTTAACCAATGCTGATTTTACTGGGGCTACCCTCAAAAGTACTGATATACAAAGAGCTAAACTTACTCGCACCTGTTTTTATAAGACCAAGTTACTCAAGTACGTTCGTCCTGGTACTTCTTATTTACAGTATCCTTATGTAGGGCAATTACTCGTTACAAAACAGGGACAAGATAAAAATTTTGACTACCTAGATTTACGAGGAATTAATTTAAAAGCAGCTTTTTTAAACGATGCAAGTTTTATTGGTGCAGACTTAAGTGAAGCTGATTTACAAGATACAGATCTATCCAGAGCAAAGCTAGTGCAAACCCAACTCGACGGCACAGACTTTACAGGCGCAAATCTCACTGGAGCGTATATCGAAGACTGGAACATTACCACTGACACACTTTTTGACGGAGTGCGCTGTGAATACGTTTATATGCGCTTGCCCACACAAGACAACCCTGACCCACACCGTAAACCAGACAATCGCCAGGAAGTTTTTGCTGATGGGGAATTTGGAGATTTCATCAAGCCCATCTTCGATACCCTGGATTTGTACCACAGCCAAGGAGTTGACCCCAGGGCGATCGCAATTTCGTTCAAGCAGTTAGCCGAAAATCACCCTGATGCTGAACTTGAGATAGTCGCAATGGAAAAACGAGGACAGGACAAGTTTCTGCTCCGGGCCAAAACTGCGATCGCCGCGGATAAATCCCAACTGAGTGCAGAGTATTTTGCAACGTATAATCAGCTAAAAGCCCTGGCAGAACAAGAAGTTAAAGCACTAATCGCCGAAAAAGATAGCAGAATTAGTAAATTAGAAACTATGGTGATGACTGCCTTAGAGCGTCCCAGCTTTTATTCAAATGTTGAGCAGGTAGGTTTTATGACTAACAACAGTAGTGGTTTTTCAGTTGGTGGTTCAGTTGGCGGCGACATCAACAATGTCCAGGGTGAGAATAACCAACAAAGAGTAAGTAACCAAACTTCCAGCTTCAACCTGCAAAATGCCCAGTTCGGCGGCGGTCTAGTCAATGCCGACACCGTAAACGCACAACAAATCGGCGGCAACATCACCAACTACAACTCTGAGCAAAAGCAGAACCTTGCCCAAGCCGCAGCAGACATTCAGCAGCTTCTCAACCAACTGAGCCAGTCATACCCCACTGCAACGACATCGCAGAGAATGACTGTTGTGGCTAGAGCAGTTGATGAAATTGAGAGTAACCCAACGTTGAAAGCACGGGTGATAGGTGCTCTGAAGGCTGGGGGAACCGAAGCATTTAAAGAGCTAATCGACCATCCTTTAGTAAATATTCTGCTGGCTTCAATCGATGGATGGCAGAAGGCGGAGTAATTAAGTGTCCGCCTAGTATTACTTTCTTTAATGAAACTTTTTCAAGTTAAATAGAAAGTTCTTTAAACAAATGTAGGCTCAATTTCCCACCACTTTTGCGTAAAAGGTTGCCGACGTGTATTAGTTCCACAATGATAGAAGTTTCGCCGCCAGTAACTGTTAAAGGCGTTTATTATCCCTTCGGTCGTCTGATTTTTGGAGGGACTCGCAAAGAAATTATCGCCCAACCGCGTCGAATGTTAAAGGTGTTAAGAGATTTTCTCTACGCTCAAAAAATACAAGCACCTTTTGAAATATTTTCTGATTGGTTGAGTGTGGGACATATTGATGAATTTATGACTTTTGTGACTGCTCCTAGTGCTAAAGGATTTAAATTACTTTTAGCTAGTACCGAGCAATTCTATAACATTCTCAATCGTTTGCAACAGCAAGGTCATGGTCATGTATTATTACGTCAAGGGAAACGATTTTCTAGAGGCCCGGCTGATATTAGTGTTTTAGATGTTCTTGAAGATGAAAAACTAAAAGAGGATAATCATCGCTTCCAAGAATACATTAACTGGAATCGAGAAGTTTTAAAACAAGAATTAGATTTAAACGAGGAAGATATTATCGAACTACCAGCTTTGTTTGAAAGAGACGAGATGGACGAGCCGAAACTTTTTCTCCTAACATGGTCAACATGATTGTTCTAAACCAGCATCTTGGTATTCCTAAGCCGTTTGGCCCTAAGATTGATAACCAATGTCAATTTGAGGCTTATGTTAAAGGAGTTCTAGAACCTTTAGGTAAGGAATGTCACTTTATTGATGATTGGGAGCCATATTTTCTCGGACGCGGGGAAATTCATTTAGGACTTACGCATTGACAAATTAGACAAACAATGTAATGAGAAAAGCCGAAAAAAAACAGGCGATCGCTAATCACTCTTGGACTGGAAAGACGCATAATTTATCTCCAGAGCGTATTTAGGGGTTCAAACCATTAGAGC
>JAVRCH010000072.1:0-20426 GCA_034530795.1 Nostoc sp. DedQUE12a | reverse complement strand
AAATCTACGATTTTTGGAGATTTTTAGGTTATGACAACCTCACAGGAGAGGATTATCCCGACAGACTTGCGAAACGAAATGTCGCAGTCTTATCTGGAATACGCCATGAGCGTGATAGTGGGTCGGGCGCTGCCAGATGCGAGGGATGGTCTAAAACCTGTGCATCGTCGCATTCTCTACGCAATGCACGAGCTAGGTCTGCTGCACGATCGCCCGTTTAAGAAATGTGCCCGTGTGGTGGGGGAAGTGTTGGGTAAATATCACCCCCACGGTGACACGGCTGTGTATGATGCTTTGGTGCGGATGGCGCAGGATTTTTCCATGCGATCGCCTTTAGTTGACGGGCATGGTAACTTCGGTTCGGTGGACAACGATCCCCCGGCGGCAATGCGATATACAGAATGTCGCTTGAAAGCTTTAACTAGTGCTGGGCTACTGCATGACATCGAATCAGAAACCGTAGACTTTGCGGATAACTTCGACGGTTCCCAGCAAGAACCGACAGTACTACCAGCCCGGATTCCCCAATTGCTGCTCAACGGTTCCTCTGGGATTGCCGTGGGTATGGCAACGAACATTCCGCCCCATAATTTGGGCGAGTTAATTGACGGCTTAGTGGCAGTGATTCACAATCCAGAAATCACCGATCTGGAATTAATGCAGTATGTCCACGGCCCCGACTTTCCCACAGGGGCGCAAATTTTGGGCACATCTGCCATTCGGGAAGCTTACACCACTGGGCGTGGTTCCATTACCATGCGGGGTGTTGCCAACATTGAAACCATTGAACAGCGCGGACGCCCAGATCGAGAAGCAATTATTATCACCGAATTGCCCTATCAAACCAACAAAGCGGCGCTAATCGAAAAAATCGCCGAAATGGTGAACGAAAAGCGGCTAGAGGGCATTGCAGATATCCGAGATGAAAGCGATCGCGACGGGATGCGGATTGTCATCGAACTCAAGCGCGATGCTTATCCCCGCGTCGTTTTAAATAATCTCTACAAGCAAACGCCACTGCAAGCCAACTTCGGCGCCAACATGCTGGCGTTGGTGAATAGCGAACCCCAGGTACTCACCCTCAAGCAGTTCTTAAGTGTCTTCTTGGATTTCCGCATCGAATCCATTGCCAGACGCACCCGCTACGAATTGCGAAAAGCCGAGGAACGCGACCACATTTTACAAGGGTTATTAATAGCCCTGTCCCACTTAGATGCGATTATTAACTTGATTCGCCATGCGCCAGATGCACCCACAGCCAAAGGCGAGTTAATTACAACTTACGGACTTTCCGAAGTGCAAGCAGATGCCATCTTGCAAATGCAATTACGGCGGTTAACTGCCTTAGAAGCAGACAAAATTCGTCTAGAACACGAAGACTTACAAGCCAAGATTGCTGACTTGCAAGATATTTTGGCACGGCGGGAGAGGGTGCTGGAAATCATTGAAACGGAAGTCGCCCAACTGAAAACTAGCTTCGCCACGCCCCGGCGGACGGTGATTTTACCAGGGGAAGGCGAAATAGACGAACGTGACCTAATTGCCAACGAAAAAGCCATAATTTTACTGACCGAACAAGGCTACATTAAACGGATGCCTGTTAACACCTTTGAAGCCCAAAGCCGTGCTACCAGAGGCAAAGCGGCAGCCAAGGTAAAAGATGATGACACCGTTGAGCATTTCTTAACTTGCTGCGACCACGACAGCGTTTTATTCTTTAGCGAACGCGGCGTAGTTTACTGCCTGAAAGCCTATCAAATTCCCGTGGGTTCCCGTACCAGTCGCGGTACGCCCATCGTCCAAATGCTACCGATTCCTAAAGAAGAAAAAATTACCTCCATTGTCCCCGTTGACGAATTTAGCAACGACGAATATTTGGTGATGCTCACCAAAGGCGGTAATATCAAGAAAACCGAATTGGCAGCCTTTAGCCACATTCGCGCCAATGGCTTGATTGCCATTTCCTTGGAAGAAGGCGACCAACTCCGCTGGGTACGACGCGCCAGAGTAGAAGACAGCGTAATTATTGGTTCTCGTCATGGAATGGCGATTCACTTCCGGTGTAACCACGAACAATTGCGTCCCTTAGGTAGGGCGACTCGTGGGGTGAAAGCCATGAAGTTGAAAAACAAAGACGAATTAGTGGGTATGGATATTCTGCCTGCGGCAATTCTTGAGACTTTGGATAGCAGTACAGAAGCTGAAGTTGAAGAAATCGAAACAGAAGAAATCGAAATCAATGAAGAGTCAGCAGAAGTACCTAGTAATGGCAGTGTCGGCCCTTGGGTGTTGGTAATTACAATGGGAGGATATGGGAAACGCGTACCAGTCGCCCAATTCCGCCTGCAAAACCGTGCTGGTCAAGGCTTAATGGCAACCAAATTCAAAAACCGCAAAACCAAAGACCAATTAGCGACGTTACGCATTGTGAATAACGATGACGACGAAATTATGATGGTCACCAATCGCGGTATTATCATTCGGCAAGCGGTAAATGCAATTTCCATACAATCGCGATCGGCTACTGGGGTAAGAGTGCAGCGTTTAGATGAAGACGACGCTATTACCGGAGTGGCAATAGTTCCACCTGATAGTGGTGATGCAGAAGAAGCAGAATAAATACCAGGGTAAGAAGTTAATTTTTTTACTTCCTTATTTAATTAGTTTCGCTAGTGGCGTTTTGATGGGGGTGACCGTCGCCCCTGTCGGCGCATGGTTCCTGGCTTGGATTGCCTTGGCTCCCCTTTGGGTCTTAGTTGTTACTTCCTCCAAATCCAAAAAGCAATCCTTCCGCTTCCTCCCCTCCTTCCTCTGGGGTATCGCATATCACGGTATCGCCCTGTCGTGGATTATGGGAATTCATCCCATGACTTGGTTAGGCGTTCCTTGGTGGCCGAGTTTGGCGATCGCACTTTTTTGTTGGGGATTTATCAGTGTCTTGGGAGGAATACTGGTTAGTTTTTGGGCGGCTGTGATGCTTCGCCTGGGCGATCGCAAATCCTGGTTACGCATACTAATTGGTACAGCGGTGTGGTGTGGGTTAGAGAGTCTGTGGAGTGCCGGGCCTCTGTGGTGGAGTTCTCTGGCTTACACGCAAAGCCCGCATAATCTCGTAATTGTACACCTTGGTCAACTTTCTGGGCCTAATGCTGTGACAGCGGCAATAGTTGTCGTGAACGGGTTGATTGCTGAAGGATGGACGAACCACAGAGGCGCAGAGAGCGCAGAGAGAATTTCCTCTGTGCCCTCTGCGACTCTGCGGTTCGTTAATAAATACATAGTTACCGCCACCGGACTATTTATTACGTTACATTTAATAGGTTTTATATTATACAGCCGTCCTATCGCAAAACCACCAGAAGCAGCGTTGAAAGTGGGGATTGTTCAAGGTAATATTCCTAACCAGCTTTTGCGGAGTTCTGAAGGGTTTCGTCGCGCCCAAGAAAACTACACCAATGGCTATATAAATTTAGCAAATCAAGGTGTAGATGCAGTTCTCACCGCAGAGGGGGCTTTACCTGTTTTCCAGCGTAACTTGATGGCAACTACCTTAGTTACAGCAGTGAAGGAAAAAGGCGTAGTTGCTTGGATTGGGGCTTTTGGCGAAACAGGACGCAGCTATACAATTAGCTTGTTTACTTTTAATAATCAAGGTGAAATTGTCAGCCGCTACGACAAAGCGAAATTAGTGCCTTTGGGAGAATATATTCCCTTTGAAGAAATCTTAGGCCCCATAGTTCAACGGTTATCGCCTTTGGATGCACACCAAGTTGCGGGTGCAGCAAATCAGGTATTTGACACTCCTTTTGGTAGAGCGATCGCTAGTATATGTTATGAATCTGCTTTTCCCGAACAATTTCGCTATCAAGCTGCGGCGGGTGGGGAATTTATTCTCAGTTCTTCTAATGATGCTCATTACAGTCCGTCTATGCCGTTCCAGCATCACGCACAGGATATCATGCGGGCAATTGAAACTGATAGATGGTCAGCACGAGCAACTAATACAGGATATTCAGCCTTTGTAGATCCTCACGGGAGAACTTTGTGGATATCTGGATATAATACCTACGAAACTCATGCTGAAATAATTTATCGGCGACAAACAAAGACTTTATATGTGCGTTGGGGTGATTGGTTGACACCTTTGTTGTTAATATCCTCTGGAGGACTTTGGCTATTTCAAAAGAGGTAAAAAATGCAAAAAAATTCATTATTTACTAATCGGATAGCAGTATTGGCAACAATGCACCAAAAAGAAAAAGCGATCGCTCCAATTTTAGAAGCAGACTTAGGAGTTAAAGTTATCATACCGCAAGATTTCAATACTGATGTTTTTGGTACATTTACTAGAGATATTAAACGTCCAGGTAATCAAATTGAAACTGCTAAATTGAAAGCACAAAAAGCATTAGAATTGACTGGCGAAACTTTAGCATTAGCTAGTGAAGGTAGTTTTCTACCTCACCCTAGCATACCTTTTCTTTCTAGTAATAGAGAAATTTTAATTCTTTTAGATACAAACCATAATTTAGAAATTATTGGAGAAGAATTTTCTCTAGAAACTAATCATAATCATATTGTTGTAGAAAGCGTCGAGCAGGCATTTCAATTCGCTAAAAAAATAGGCTTTCCCGAACATGGTTTAGTTGTCATGTTTAGCGAATCTCCTCAAGATAATCGAGAAATCATTAAAGGAATTACTACAGAAAAGCAACTTGTAGAAGCTGTAAATTTTGTTATCAAAAATTCGCCTACAGGTAAAGCACATCTGGAAACAGATATGCGGGCAATGTATAACCCTACGCGTATGAATAATATCGCTAAAGCTACTCAAGATTTAATCCGAAAAATTAAAAGTTGTTGTCCAGAATGCTCTACGCCTGGTTTTGAAGTCACTGAAAGAATTCCGGGATTACCTTGTGCAATGTGCGATATGCCAACTGCTTTAACTTTGAATGTTATTTATCAATGTCAAAAATGTGGGTTTATTCAAGAAAAACCATTTCCTAATGGCAGCGAATACGCCGATCCCGCACAATGTATGTACTGCAATCCTTAATTTGGTATAGTGAGCAATAGGCAACAGGCTTAAAAATGTCTTAGTATTGGTGTTTTACTATTTCCCTCTCTCAATGAATGTTGGGCGACTACTTAAATATCTGTAATCAACCTTGCCTTTCTCAAAATAAATTGTAAAACTGTTTCTTGAGAAGAAATAATATCTGCTCTGCCTTCCATACCAGATTGAATTGCACAATGGCGATCGCCTATACTTAATACTAGGTTTTCTGGCTGAATAGTGACTTCATAATTAAGAGCATTTTTATCCTGATTTTGAGATGCAATTGCATCTGGAGAAATAGCACTGACTTTACCTTTCAAAGTTCCATATTCAGTATAAGAACAACCAGAAACCCGCATTTGTACTTCTTGATCTGTTTCTACTTTACGAATATCTTGAGATTGTACTAATGCCTTAATTATTAATGGTGAATCATTGGGAGAAATTTGAGCAACAGTATCACCAGAACGCAACACTTGAGAAGGGTTACGCAAATTTAGTTCTTGAATAATACCAGATGCTGAGGCACGAATGACTGAATTTGCAATGTCTCGAATAATTTGTTGTAATTCTTGTTCATCCCGACTCAATTGCTTTTGAATTTCTAATTTTTGTTGTAATAATTGCTCTCGTTCTTGATTTAATTTTCCCAAGCTGACTTTACCTGTAGCGCTTTCAGCAGCAATTTTTTCCTGAGAAATTGCCACATTAGCATCGCTAGGATTGAGATTAACAAACGCGCCTTGTAATCTAGCTGTGGCTGCTTCTACTGCTTGTTGTTGTTGTTGAATTGCTTGTTGTTGTTCTTCTACACTAGCTTTTTGTGATTCTAAGAGTTGTTCTTGTTGTTCAACAGCTAGCTGCACTTCTTGAAATTGATCTTGAGAAATTGAGCCGGTTTTGAGTAAAGGTTGATATCTGTCTCGCTTTGCTTTTGCTGCCCTTAAGGAAGCATCGCTAGATTTTAAATTCGCTATTGCTGATTTTAACTGCGTTTGAGTTTTTTGTAATTCTTTGTTAGCTTGGCTTAAATTTGCTTTAGCTTCTCTAACTTCAGCAATTGAGGTGGTTCGTCTGTCTTGGATATCGCGTTGACTGCGATTGAGTTCAGCTTTAGCTGAGGCGATAACTCGGCTAGTGCGATCGCTTTCTGCTATTATTTGCCCATCTAACGCCAGAATTTGGGCATCAATTTGAGATAGTTGCAGCTTAGCTTGGCGAATATTCGATTGCAGTTGGTTTTTTTGAGTCTGAAGACGATTATCGTCTACCAGGGCTATAACATCTCCTTTTTTGACAGGCTGATTTATCTGCACAGTAATGCTTTTAATCGTTCCTTCCGTTGCTGCTTGTACTAGGCGCAATTCTCCAGCAGGGCGAACAGTCGCCGGAACTTTGACTGTAATTTTATATTTCAGAATGCTTGCCAAAATAATGCTAGCAACAAAGATGATAAGGAGAACTATGCCACCGATAGTTGTCCAATTACTAATAGGCGGCAAGAATTCATTAGGATTAGCTGGGCGTAGGGAGTCTGGATTAGTTACTCCCTCTGCATTGGGGTAAGAAATGCCAGGTGAAGGTAAGTTTACATCAGCCATCTTTGGATTTTTAATATAAATTATTTGAGTTTTCTAAACAAGATGAACAATTAAAAGCTATAGAAAAAATAATTAACGACCAATGAACATAGTAGGGTAGCACAGCTGTGCTACCCTATCCAATACTATTTAAATAAGAATTACCATAAATGTAACTCTTTTTATCTTAATTGCTGACTGGGAAAAAATAGACTTATTCTAAAAGTACCTAACAACTAAAGTCCCAGTAGTTAAAGTGCGCCGTTGCCGTCTTCTTGATCTGATGGATACTTAAGCGTTACTGCTGCTAATCCACCGCTGATTAGTTGTGATTCTTGTTCAGAGATTTCTTCACATAGTTGTGTTTCTAAAAAGCGAGAGAAAAATGGCATTGCTGATGAATTCAAATCTTGTTTTTGATTAACAGCTTTTGCATCAACATTAGGTTCTTGTTTCATTTCAAAACTCCCTTATTGTAATATTCAGAAACTTGGTCTAACGATTTAACAGTGGATCTAAATTGATTTATGCAAACTAGTTTAGCTAATTAGCCGAATTCTGTAAAATCTGTGCGATCGCCTGTGAAACCGGTAAGCCAGGACAGCGTTCCAGCCAGAAAAACTCGCCAACTGGGTTAACCTCAAGAAATACATAGCGATTATCAGGTGTCAAAATAATATCAATAGCACCATAATTCAAGCGGAATTCTGCCATGAGTTTGAGCAGTTTCTCTTCAACATCTTCAGGGACAGTATATGTTTCCCAAGCATCAAGTAAGGCAATTCCTTGTTTGCGCCAATCGTAACGCGCTTTATCCAAAGCTTGAGAATCAACCGCAGCCGTCAGCACGCGTTTACCTACAATAATTGTCCGCAACTCTAATGCTTTGGGAATTTTCTCTTGAAATGTCATTGGGCAAAAACGTAAGCCATCAAGATTATCTAAATCCGCAGATGAAATTGGATTTGTAAACACAACTTTTTCTCGCCCTTGTTCGTCATAAATAGCGAAAGAAGAGAGCATTTTAGTAATTATTCCCTGCTGACACTCTTGGGCAAATTTTTTCACTGCCAGGGGATTATTTGTAGTTAGTGTCTGTGGGGTATCTAAACGGATTTTTCGTGCTATTTGTAATTGCAATTGCTTATTTTCGGCTCGACGAATATTTGGCAGAGGGTCAAGATGAAAACCCTTGATACTAGCAATCATTCCCTCGATTGTGACGCGAGATTCTTTCAATGAAGCTTGTCTGAGTTGTTTATCCATCGAATCGGGAATTCTCGATCCAATAGCAATGCGTCGATACCAAACTGCTGACACTTCATTTAAGTCTAATGTTTGGTCATCGACGCTAAGAGTAACTTTTTCAGTTTTTCCATAATAAACATCTAACTGCATTTCTGTGGGAAATCGGTCTGTGTCAAAACGAAATGCTTTCCCCCCTTGGGCTTCAATTGCTTGAATAACTAGAGGAATACTTTCGTTGTCTTGGCTGTGAGTAATGATTAAAACGGTCATTATGAATTACGAATTACGAATTACGAATTACGAATTTTCTAAAAGTAGTGCATCAGCGATCGCCTCTGCAATAGGATAGTCCAAATCTCTCTCCAGCATTCCCCACTCTCCCGTAGGATTAATTTCTAAAAACACATATTCCCCTGATGGCATTTTAATGAAATCAAATGCTCCAAAAAGCAATCCAATTTGTGCCATAAAAGCACCAATATAACTGATTAATTTATCAGGTAATTGATATGGTTGCCAGATTAAAGCTTCTTTTTTTGCACGTCGCCAATCTTGAGTAGATGTTGCATATTCAGATGCATCTAGCGCCCCAACAAAAAGCTTACCATTTACATAAATTGCCCGTAATTCTAATTGTTTGGGAATTTGTTCTTGAAATACTGCCGGACAATAACGCAGTGTTTCAGCATCAGCTAAATCTTCTTCTTTAACGACGCTGGTGTACATAAAAAAAGACGAGGCTTGCATACCATAAGAAAGAGGCCTGAGCAGCTTGGTAACCATTTTTTTATTAACTTGGTGGAAAAACTCTCGTGCTTCTTGAGGGTTGTTAGTAACGAGAGTCCGAGGGATAATAAGACCTACTTCTGATGCAATTCGCAGTTGACGTAACTTATTTTCTGCTGCACTAATGCACTGTAAATCATCCACCCATTTGGCTGTTCTGAGACTGTCCCAAAAGCCATCCAAAACAGCGAGTGATTCTTTAGAACAAGCTGCTTGAAATTGTGGAGCCAATTCTTTACCTAAATCGGGTTGCCAGATACGCCGCATCCATACTGCTTGTACTTGCTCGGTGTTGAGGGAGCGATCGCCATATTTCAGTGTATGATTATTGCCAAAGTTACTTAAATTCGCCTCGATTTGAATTGCGACGGGAAACTTATCTGTATCAAAGCGAAATGGCTGTGCGCCTCTTTTTGATAAAGCTTCAGCAACTCTATCTATTGTGAAGTAATCACCACTGTGGGTAATTAATAAAACTACATCACGCTCAAGGTGCATAAAATATTTTAATTCGGTTTTTTGATTTTCCCTATTCTCAATTATTAAGGAAGCAAAGTCTAAAAAAGTAAACTTAGTTTAAATGGGAAACCAACCCCTAAATGGAGTTGGCAAAGTTAGCGGTATTCTTTTGTGATAATTTTTCAAAACTGTATCTGTATTGTAATCGAAGGTAGATAGTTATTCTGCGGGGAACTCGTCATCGCCATCTGAAGGATACTTCAAAGTAACGTACTCATCACTATCAGATGGGAACTTCTGAGTGACCAAAATTTCATCGTCCTTCTTCTTGGTTACATGATGAGAACCACCACTAATTGCTTCTGATTCTTCATCAGATAAGTCCTCAAAGCTTTGCCCTTCTAAAAATCGCGCAAAGAACGGTACTGCTTGTGAATTTATTTCTTCTGGTTTGTTTTCAGGCATAATTTTGTCTTACGGTAAACTAAAGATAAATTTACACTCGCGTCCATGTTATTACATACTTTGGAAAACAGCAAGTAATAATTTATTCTTAAATTATTTTTAATATTAAGTAAAAGTACTTATTAGCTTGTTGGTAAGTTTTACAATTCGTTCTGAGTAAAAGAGCAATCTTCCTTTACTAAGGAACAATATGAGGCATACAAAATTTGATTACCTGAAAAAATAACCTATATCTCAAGCAACAAGCAAAAAATAATTAATACTTCCCAAAACAGGAGTGCTATAGAAACAATGAAATATCAAATCGTGCTGCAACATAGTGAAGAAGACTGTGGGGCAGCGTGTATTGCCAGTATAGCTAAACATTACGGACGTAATTTGGCGATCGCTCGCGTTCGAGAAGCTGTTGGTACGGGAGCGCAAGGTACAACACTTGTGGGTTTGAAACGCGGTGCCCAAAGTCTTGGATTTAATGCTCGTCCAGTTAGAGCTACGCCACAACTAATTGAAAAACTTCATGAAGCACCTCTCCCCGCCATCATCCACTGGAAAGGATACCACTGGGTAGTTTTATATGGAAAAAAAGGTAAAAAATATGTAATTGCCGATCCTAGTAGTGGCATTCGCTATCTCACTCCTGAAGAATTAACTATAGGTTGGGCAAATTATGTAATGTTACTGTTATTGCCCGACGAAATCCGTTTTTATCAGCAACAATCAGATAAAATTACAGGTTTTGGCCACTTTTTAGCGCGAGTTTTACCTTATCGCCATATTTTAATTGAAGCAATTTTAATTAACTTGGCTATGGGAATTTTTTCCCTGGCAAGTCCTTTTTTAATTCAAATTCTTACAGACGATGTATTAGTTAGAGGAGATACCCAACTTTTAACTACAGTTGCTATTGGTGTAATAGCGATAAATCTTTTTAATAGTACGCTAACACTCGTACAATCTAACTTGATTGCCCACTTTGCTCAACGCCTAGAATTAGGACTTACTTTAGAATTTGGCAGACAAATTTTACGCCTTCCTCTGACTTACTATGAAGCCCGTCGTAGTGGCGAAATTGTCAGCCGTCTTCGAGATATTCAAGAAATTAATCAGATGGTTTCCCAAGTCGTTATTGCCCTGCCTAGTAGGCTTTTTGTGGCGGCGATTTCGCTAGCTTTTATGCTATTTTATAGCCCCAAATTACTAGGGCTATCGGTGTTAGTCGCCTTACTCATGTCTTTATCGACTATCATCTTTATGCCGAGTTTACGCCAAAAAATCCGTAATCTCATGGTTACACAAGCTGAGAATCAAGGAATGTTAGTAGAGATTTTCAAAGGCATACTTACCGTCAAAACTGCTAATGCGGCTCCCCAAGCTTGGGAGGAAATTCAAAGCCGTTTTGGAAATCTAGCTTATCTGACTTTTAGTACTGTTCAAATTGGCATTATTAATAATGTGTTTTCTGGATTAGTTTCTGGTTTTGGAAATCTTGCGATACTCTGGTTTGGTAGTAGTCTAGTTATTAGCCAAGAATTAAGCATCGGTCAACTGCTAGCATTTAACGCGATGAATGCTAATTTTAATATATTTATTACTACAATCATTGGTTTTGTAGATGAATTTGCCAGAGTTCAGACTGCAACCCAAAGGATTACTGAAGTAATTGAAAGTACCCCAGAAGACGAAAATGAAGAAAAGAAGCCTTGGGCAGTAATCTCTGATAATGCCGATATTATTTGTAATAATATCAACTTTCACCATACAGGTAGAGCAGACTTATTACAAGACTTTTCCCTAACTATTCCCGGAGGAAAAGTTACAGCATTAATTGGTAAATCTGGCTGTGGAAAAAGCACTTTAGTTAAATTGATGGCCGGTTTATATCCATTGGAATCGGGTAATATTCGCTTTGGCATTTATAACCAGAAAGATTTATCTTTAGAATGCCGACGACAGCAGGTAGTATTAGTCCCCCAAGAACCCCACTTTTGGAGTCGCTCAATTTTAGAAAACTTTCGCTTTAGCTATCCTCAGGCCACATTTGAACAAATAGTTCGGGCTTGCCAAATTGCCGGCGCTGACGAATTCATTTGTGATTTACCAGATAATTACCAAACTGTATTAGGTGAATTTGGTGTCAATATTTCCGGTGGGCAAAAGCAGAGATTAGCGTTAGCCAGAGCAATAGTTACAGAGCCACCAATACTAATTTTAGATGAATCTACTAGTGCATTAGACCCAATATTAGAATCACAGGTTTTAGATAAACTTTTACATCACCGACAAGACAAAACCACAATTATAATCAGCCATCGTCCTAGAGTTATTCTCCGTGCGGATTTTATCGTTCTTTTAGATAAAGGCCAGTTAAAAATGCAAGGTGTTCTTAAAGAAATGCAACTTATATCTGGAGAACATTTAGATTTTTTAACTCCGTAAAAATGACTTTGGATTAAGTATTTTGGAGAAACTATGACATTTAAATTCTAGTAATTATTGCTGGTATCAAATAGAGGCGATCGCTGCCATGCAATTAATTGCACAGTTTGTTCTTATTCGCAATCCTTCATAAAAATGAAATTTTTATACACAATTTCAGCCCAAATTGAGTTTAAAAAAAGCTGTATAAACGATAATTACCGATTTTAAAGTGTTTTAATAAAGTTATTAGCGCAAGTTTAGAGAAGCAAAAACATGAAAGGTTTCAGGAAGCTATCCTCGATAGCACTATTGCTATTTGCCTTTGTGTATCCGCCCTCATTAGCACAAGCAAAAGATATTTCTCTAAGTAATGGTATTAATGAACAAAGTGCGGCGTCAGAGGCTAACCTAGTTGGAGAGCGAAAAGGAGAGCTTTTAATTGCTCAAAGACGGTCAGGACGATATCGAATATTTCGACGGCGGCAGCCTTTGGGATTAGGAAGATATCAAATAATCCGACGCGACCCTTACGGACGAACTCGAATAATTCGACGACGCCAGCCTGGACGATATCAAATAATTCGACGCGACCCTTACGGACGAACTCGAATAATCCGACGAGGCGACCGTTTCAGAAGATACCAAAATATTCGACAGCAGCAGTTAAGACGACGGGAATTCAGACGGCAACGATACTACAGGCAATGGTATTAATCTCAGACAAGTAAGTAATTAATTGGCGTTGCATATTTGCGGGATAATTTTGATAGTTTTGTAGGATGGGTGTCTTGCCCGTCCCTTTTATTTTCGGGCGGTTATGGATGCCCACCCCAAAAGAATCATACCTATTTTATGCAACGCCAATTAATTGGTTAGTGGTTTTTGATTAACCACTAACTATCGTCAGATTTTAATGACTTGCTACTGGCTCTGTTTCCAGGCGAGCCAGTCGGTCTGCCAAAAGTTTTTCTAGGTCTTCTAGTGCTTTGGTGAAACCTTTGATGCCCTCGTCTAGTTTGTCAGTTGCCATGCGGTCAGCAGCGTGCATCTTGTCAAATGTAGCCTTGTCAATGGATATTTTTTCAATTTCCAAGTTTGCTACATTAGCAGGGTCGAGTTTGCGTGGCAGTTCTCCAATGGTTGCTTGTAATTCGGCCAAAAGCGACGGTGAAATTGTCAGCAAGTCGCTACCTGCAAGTTCAGTAATTTCACCAAGATTACGGAAGCTAGCTCCCATAACTTCGGTTTTGTAGCCGAATTTCTTGTAGTAGTTGTAGATTTTGGTGACTGACAAAACTCCTGGATCTTCGGCTGCTGGGTAGCTATCGCGTCCAGTATCTTTTTTGTACCAGTCGAGAATCCGACCGACGAAGGGAGAAATTAAGGTAACGCCAGCTTCTGCACAGGCGATCGCTTGGTGCAAACCAAACAATAAGGTAAGGTTACAATGAATACCTTCTTTTTCTAGGATTTCCGCAGCGCGAATGCCTTCCCATGTGGTGGCAATTTTAATTAACACGCGATCGCGGCCAACTCCAGCAGCTTTATACTGAGCAATTAATTCCCGTGCCTTAGTCACTGTAGCTTCAGTATCATAGGACAAACGAGCATCCACTTCCGTAGACACGCGACCGGGAATAATTTCCAAAATCTTCAATCCAAAAGCCACCGCCAAACGGTCAAATGCTAGAGAAACTATCTGTGCTTGGGTAGCTCCAGATCCAGCATCTTTTTTTGCTTGAAGTAAAGTCCGATCGACAATTTCTTGATATTCCGGCATTTGCGCCGCAGCAGTAATCAAGGAGGGATTTGTGGTAGCATCTTGGGGTTTAAACTTTTCGATTGCTTTGATATCCCCTGTATCTGCAACCACAACAGTCATTTCTCGCAATTGTTCTAGTAAACTTTTAGACATAAAATACTCCGTGATGTTTGTTTAGGATTTACTTAAATTCCCAATAACGAAGAAGACGCGGAGACTGGGAGACGCGGTGAGGCAGTCGCAGTCCTGGCGGTTTCCGTCGGTTGCGTTAGCGCTAGCGGTAGCGACGAAGGAGCGTCACTACCGAACCCGAAGGGGGACGCGGGGAAAGAAGACATGAAGGTGAAACGGTGAAATTTAACAAAAACTCTCTCCGCGTCCCCGCGTCCCCGTGTCCTTTTCCCTGTCCCCCACGTCTTGTTCATACTTTTTACTGTCCGTTCAATTCCGATTCTGGCAATTTTTCTTAACTATTGCCTAATTTTGCTTGCTATCCAGAGTCACAGCCTTATTCTAGAGGCTTATGCAGAAATTGGCTGTCCAATGGAATGCACTTTGATTAAGCTAGTTGTTCCTGATTTACCAATTGGGACACCAGAGGTAATTACCACCTGATCTCCTTTTTTAGCTAGACCTCTTTCTAAGACTTTGTTCACCACATTTGTAAACATTTCTTCAGCATTGTGGACTGGTGGAATCAGCAAAGGTTCGACTCCCCAGGAAAGTGCTAGCTGACGGTAAGCGGTGGCGTCGGAGGTCAAGGCGATGATTGGAGAAGTTGGCCGATATTTAGATACCATTCTCGCGGTACTGCCTGAGGTTGTGTTACACAGAATTGCCTTTGAGCCGGTTTCATAGGCGATGCGACACACCGCCTCTGCCACCGATTCGGTAACGCTGAGACTACCTGGTTCGTGACACCAAGAACGTCTGCCACCCTCATCCAAAGCCTGTTCTGTTCGCACGGCAATGTTGTGCATCATTTGGACTGCGGCGATGGGATATTCTCCCACGGCGGTTTCACCGGAAAGCATTACCGCATCTGTTCCATCAAAGATGGAGTTAGCAACATCCGTTGCCTCAGCGCGGGTGGGGTCGGGGGCGCTAATCATCGACTCCAGCATTTGCGTGGCTGTAATTACGGGCTTGCCAGCTTGATTGCAACGGCGAGTGATATCTTTTTGAATCAGAGGCACTTCATGAATCGGCACTTCCACACCTAAATCACCGCGGGCAATCATGATGCCATCGGCAACTTTGAGGATGGAGTCAAATTGTTCTACTGCCTCAGCTCTTTCGATTTTGGCTATTAAGCGAATGGAAGCGCCGGCGGCTTCAATCATCCTTTGAGCGGGTTCTAAATCTTGTGGCGATCGCACAAAAGATACTGCCACCCAGTCTACACCCAACTGAATCCCAAAACGCAAATCTAGCAAGTCTTTTTCGGTGATGGAACTCACAGGTAAAGGAGTTTGTGGCAGGTTCACTCCTTTGTGGGTGGAAATTAACCCGCCGATTTTCACCTGTGCCCGAATGCGATCGGCATCGCGATCTGTAACAATCAGCTTGACGCGACCATCATTAATTAAAATTGGTTCCCCTGGTCGCACCATTGCAAACAAAGTCGGCAATGGTAAAGGCAATTCGTCTATACTTTCACCCTTCTCTTGCAAAACAAAGGTAACTTCACTCCCAGCTTCCACATTTAACCCTTCTGGTGGTAAGATACCCAAGCGGATCTTTGGGCCACACAGATCTTGCATAATAGCGATCGGTCTTTGCTGCTCAGCACTAATCTGCCTGAGATATTGAGCCGTTTGGGCATGAAATTCATAAGCTCCGTGGGAAAAATTCAAGCGTGCCACATTCATTCCAGCTTCTACTAAGGCTTGCAGCTTTTCAGGCGCAGATGTAGCAGGCCCAACAGTACAAATGATTTTGGTTCGACGCATAGGGATTAAGGGTTGAGGGAATAACCTGCGACGTGGATGCTTGATACCAATTCGTAATTCGTAATTCGTAATTCGTAATTAAGAGACTTCAGATTTTATTTGGGTTTCCCGGTTTAAATCTTGAGCCTGCTTTTGAAGAATTGGTATTATGTGATGCCTAAGCTCATTTTTTCTAGACATCGCATGGGGCATCCAAATTCACACGTGCTTCATATCACTCGTTTGCTAAGTAAAGATACTAGATTGCATTTTATTTTCGGGTATTTACCATTTGACCCAAATCCCAAAGGGCAAAAGGCAACAGGCAAGAGTCAAAAGTCAAGAGCTAAAAGCTAATGACTTTTGTACAGACGCGATTAATCGCGTCTCTACTAATGACGAATCAAACCACAGCAGGCGTCGGTGCTAGTTGCTCTTTTTGTGACATAGATAACATCAAGTCAACCACGCGATTCGAGTAGCCCCACTCGTTGTCATACCAGGCAACGACTTTGAAGAAGTTGGAGTTTAACTCAATACCAGCACCTGCGTCGAAGATACTGGAATGGGTATCACCTTGAAAATCTGTGGAAACTACTTCTTCGTCTGTGTAACCCAAGATACCTGCTAACGCACCGTTGGCAGCCTCTTTCATGGCAGCACAGATTTCCTTGTAACTGGTGGCTTTGGCAGTTTTGAAAGTTAAATCAACTACAGAGACATCAGGAGTCGGAACTCGGAATGCCATACCAGTTAACTTACCCTTCAATTCTGGTAAAACCAGTGCTACAGCTTTAGCTGCACCTGTGGAGGAAGGAATAATATTTTGGGCTGCGCCTCGACCACCCCGCCAGTCTTTTTTGCTGGGGCCGTCTACAGTTGGCTGGGTAGCAGTCATAGCATGAACTGTGGTCATCAAGCCTTCAGTCAACCCAAAGTTATCATTGATGACTTTAGCAATGGGAGCTAGACAGTTAGTAGTGCAGCTAGCATTGGAGACAATTAGATCCTTGTTGGGGTCAAACAAGTGATGATTAACACCCATTAATAGGGTAGGAACTGTATCTGGGTCTTTGGTGGGAGCGGAAATAATAACTCTCTTTGCACCTGCTTTGAGGTGATTTTCTGCCCCTTCATAGCCGGTGAACAGTCCCGTAGATTCCACGACATAATCAGCGCCTAGTTGTCCCCAAGGCAACTCTGCGGGATTCCTAACGGATACGCAAGGAATGAAGTGGCCATCAATGACGATACCATCGTCTTTGGCTTCAACCTTTCTCGTCAATCTACCGTGGGTTGAGTCGTACTTTAATAGGTAGGCCAGGTTATCTGGTGGTACTAGGTCGTTAATGCCGACAAACTCGATGTTGGGATTATCGATGCCAGCACGAAGCACAAGTCGTCCGATTCGACCGAAGCCATTGATACCAACTTTCAATTTAGTCAAGATTAAACCTCCTGTTGTGGAAAGTTGAACAAAAGGAGAAAGTTAAAAGTCAAAATAGATTGCCTTTTACTCTTTACTTAATATGATCGTGACAGTCCCAGTCAGCGAAGGCATATTTACTTGGCATATTTTAAGGATTGGGCATTGGGCATGGGGCATTGGGCATGGGGCATTGGGCATGGGGCATAGCGGATGAGTCTTTAATACTCGCTGACGAGTGTTTGATACTCGTGAATGAGTGTTTGATACTCGCTGACGAGTCTTTAATACTCGTGAATGAGTGTTTGATACTCGCTGACGAGTCTTTGATACTCGTGAATGAGTGTTTGATACTCGCTGACGAGTCTTTGATACTCGTGAATGAGTGTTTGAACTCCACTTTTCTGCTCCCATGCCCAATGCCCCATGCCCAATGCCCAATGCCCAATGCCCCATGCCCTTTAACTTTTTTGATACCTCATTCCTGGTAGTTGGGAGATTAAACCCATAAGTTCTAACTGTAACAAAGCGCTGGAGACTGAGCCAGTAGCCATGCCTGTTTGTTGGACTATTAAATCAAAGGGTAAAACATCACAGGCGATGCCTTCGGCAACGTCAAGGACGAACGCATCCATTACCTGTTGCAATTCGGGTGATAAAGTTGGCAAACTTAACTGTTGTACTGTTGGCAATTGCTCAACTCTATCTATTTGTGGTATGGCTCCCAGCATTGTTAATAATTCGTCTAATTCTTTGAGAATCAAAGAAGCGCCTTGAGTTAGTAATTTCAAACAACCTTGGGATGGATAATCGTCCACTCTTCCTGGTAATGCATAGACATCTCTACCAAATTCATTGGCGTAGGTGGCTGTAATTAGGGCGCCAGATTTTAATGGGGCTTCCATGACCAAGATAGCGCGGCTCATACCTGCAATAATCCTGTTGCGGCGGGGAAAGTGAGTGCGATCGGGTGGGGTTTTTGTGGGATACTCACTCACAACTAACCCAGCAGTCAAAATTTGCTTGTACAAATCGCGATTTTTTTGCGGATAAATTACGTCTACACCAGTTCCTAAAACTGCGATGGTTCTTCCGCCAGCTTTCATGGCGGCGGCGTGGCTTTCTGTGTCAATTCCCTCTGCCATGCCAGAAACCACTGTAAAGCCATTTTTAGCCAAAGCTGTGCTAATTTGACGAGTCCAACGAATTCCGTATTCTGAAGGGCGGCGGGTTCCGACAATAGCAACTAGCGGTTTTTGTCCGAGATTTTCCTGGAGTTCAACTTCACCGCGATAGTACAAAATCGGTGGGGGACTGGGAGTTTCCAGCAGTAACCGGGGATAATCTGCATCTGCTGGAGTCCAGAAATAGGGGTTTTCCTGTTGGTGTTTGGTGAATAGCTGTTCTGGATATAGGCGCGATCGCTGTTGTACTATTTTTTCCAGTGTTTGAAAACCAAAACCCTCTACTGCTCCTAACTCTACCTTAGTGGCGTTCCAAGCGGTTGCCAATGTACCAAAATGCTGTTGCAGCCGTCCCAGTAATACCGGGCCAATCCCCGAAATTTGCGACCAAGCTACCCAATAAGCACTTTCTTCTACCACTTTTCTACCCTCACGCCACTGGTTTGAGTATTCCCAAAATCGTCGAGTTGCGGCCATTTCTTGCTGGCTTTGGGGACTGGGGAGATCGGGGGATGGGGAGGTGGGAGAAAAGAGAACAATGGGACAAGAGGACGAGAATAACTCCTAACTCTTAACTCCTAACTCCTAACTCTCAATGCCCCATGCCCAAATTCTTGACTCTTGACTCTTAACCATTGAATATTAACTATTGACTATTAATTCCCTCAGTAGCTTTTGTAATGAAATCTTTTTATCGTCTTTTACTAAGCCTATCTGGTTACTCAATATTTCCACTGCTGCATAGTATTTTTGGTGCATTGCCTAGTTTGGCAGCCGAAAATGTTGTTGTGAGATACGGTTTATTTGAGCAAGCGATCCCTGTAGCAGATATACGCAACTATAGCGAGACGCAAAAGGTTTCTGCTAATTTGCAAACTATTTTAGGCCGTCTCAGTGCTGAAGAAAAACAGAAGTTTCAAGAAGCGCTGCAAGTGAAGATGTCGCTTGATATTGTGGCTTTAGATAAGCTGGTAAATACATCAATGGGGAAACAAATTTTATCTTTTATTTCCCAAGCGATCGCTCGTCGGGATGAAGCCAATATCCAAGCGCTACGATCTGCTATTATCCTGGGGGCTAAATCGCCAGAAGGTTTAGGACTCCTCACATTTCTAGAAGCTTATCCCAGTAATGAAATAGTTATTGATGTGTCAAAAATTTCTCGAATAGTCGGTCTGGCAGATTCATCTTCTGGTTCTGCTGATGCGCCGCTGAAGGACAATGTAACTTCTTCACCTTTAGGAAAAATTGCACTGCAATATCAAACATTAGCCTCCCAAGATAAACAGTTTTCAGGTTGTTTATTCGGTGATTCGATTTCGGCAGGACTTGGCAATACTCTGGGCACTGGTACTTTTAATTTTGGGTTAAATGGCTTAAGTACAATTTCCTTAGTAGAGCAATTGAAAACTTTAATTCCTACTAAGGTGAAATGCGAAAAAGCCATTATTGCCATAGGTGGAAATGATGCTCTGTATGGAATCAGTGATGAGTTGTTTACTAAGAATCTACAAGAGGCGATCGCACTTGTACGTACAATGGGAGCTAAAGACGTTTTTCTGATTCCAGCTTTTTATTCAACGGTTGAGGCTAGCTCAGATCCAACAGTTGCAGCACCCAATTCTAAAGTCGAACAAATCAATGCTCTAATTAATCAAGTTGCCCAAACAGAAAAAATACCAGTTGCCGCAGCAGGAGTAGCCCCATTGTATGAAAATAACGTTCTGAAAAAGGATTTTACCAGTGATGGCGACCATCTGAATGCAGAAGGACTAAAAGTTTATCGACAAGCTTTGTTACAAATTCTAGGGAAGTAGTATCAAAAGCGATCGCTGTTGAATTTTTTCAAGAAGAATAATAGCTGCGATCGCTTTTGGTTTTCTCTTCAGCCATAAACATAAAAATCAGTAATGCTTTCATGCGTCGAGACTCAATCTTTTACAAACTATTTCAACAATCACCGAGTTTAGTATTTGAATTATTGACAAATCCTCCAATAAATGCAGAAAGTTATCGATTTGATTCAGTCGCCATCAAAGAACCAAAATTTGAAATTGACGGGGTATTTTTACCACCAGAAAATGAAGGTGCTGGGGTTGTTTATT
>JAVRCH010000071.1:0-14308 GCA_034530795.1 Nostoc sp. DedQUE12a | reverse complement strand
TTACAGCAGATTTCATTTGCATGAGGTACAAATTGACTGGTTTTGAGGCAGGAGGCAGGGGGCAGGAGGCAGGAGGGAGAAGAAGAATTTTTATCTTTACTTCTCTAATTGTGTACCTCATTTAGTTGCAAACTGCTGTATTAATTTGCTAAATCTACAAAATACAACAAATTTCAATAAGTTTGAAATACAGAATCTATATCTCAAAACTAGGGAGAGAAACTATGCCAGTTCTGACTCCTGAATTCTGACTTCTGAATTCTGACTTCTGTTGTATTTTCAGTATTAACCACCAGCGACAGCGGGGACAATACTGACTTCATCACCATCATTGAGGCGTGTATCTGCACCTTTTAAAAACCGAATATCTTCGTCATTGAGGTAAAAATTCACAAACCGTCGTAGCTTTCCTTCTTCATCACATAATCGTGATTTGAAACCAGGAAAACTTTGTTCTAATGAATCCACAAGTTCAGCAATGGTATTACCACTGGATTCTACCGTAGCTTGGTTATTTGTAAATTGTTGAAGAGCTGTAGGAACTAAGACTGTTACGGCCATAGAAGTAGAAAGTTAAGAGTGAAAAGTAAGGAGTGAGGAGTGAGGAGTGAGGAGTGAGGAGTTAGGAATAAAAAAACTCATAATTCATAACTTCTAACTCATAACTCATAACTCCTAACTCATAATTAAACGAGGACTTGTTGCCATTCTAAGCGGTCTAGAGTACGCGATCGCTCTAGGGCACGTTCAAAACTATCGAGTTTGGCATCAATAGTCAAGGGTTCGCCAATATAGCCTTGTACTGCTTCTTGGGTTTTCAAACCATTGCCAGTGATGTAAACCACGGTAGTTTCATCTGGATCGATCTTGCCAGCTTCCACCAATTTTTTCAGCACAGCTACGGTTGTACCACCCGCTGTTTCTGTGAAGATGCCTTCGGTTTCTGCCAGCAGTTTGATGCCGTCAATAATTTCTGCATCATTGACTGATTCAATGTTACCACCAGTCTTCTGAGCTATATCCACAGCATAAATGCCGTCTGCTGGGTTACCGATGGCAATTGATTTGGCAATTGTATTCGGTTTCACTGGTTTAATAAAGTCATGCCCTTCTTTAAATGCTTGGGCGATGGGCGAACAACCTTCAGCTTGAGCGCCGCTGAAACGGACGTTCTTACCTTCTACCAAACCAACTTCTACAAATTCTTGGAAACCTTTATAAATTTTGGTAAACAGAGAACCAGAAGCCAAAGGAGCAACAATATGGTCGGGTAATTGCCAACCGAGTTGTTCTGCAACTTCAAAGCCTAGCGTTTTGGAACCTTCGGAGTAGTAAGGACGCAAATTGATATTGACAAATCCCCAACCATGTGTATTAGCAACTTCCGAACACAGACGATTGACTTGATCGTAGTTGCCTTTTACAGCCATGAGAGTGGGACTGTAAATCAGACTACCGAGAATTTTACCAGCTTCCAAATCTGCGGGGATGAACACGCAGCAGTCTAAACCGGCGTGAGCGGCGATCGCAGCTGTAGAATTTGCCAAGTTACCAGTGCTGGCGCAGGAAACAGTGGAAAAGCCCAACTCTCGTGCCCTAGTGAGGGCAACTGACACCACCCGATCCTTAAAGCTAAGGGTGGGCATATTCACGGCATCATTTTTAATATAAAGTTTGTTTAGACCCAGGCGGCGGGCAAGACGGTGGGAACGAACCAAGGGAGTCATACCCGTTCCCACATCTATAACGTTATCAGTTGCGACAGGTAAAAACGGACGGTAACGCCAAATTGAATTAGGGCCAGCTTTAATTGTTTCACGAGTGACGGTCTGACGCAGGGCGCTGTAGTCGTATTTGACTTCCAAAGGCCCAAAGCATAACTCACAAACATTGCTGGCCTTGGGTTCATATTCCGCACCACATTCCTTACATTTCAAGGCTTTAAAAAATGTGGCATTACTGACTTGGGATTGGGTTGTGATTGCCTGAGTCATAAACTAGCTTTCCCTGTCTGTCCATCAACTGTCGCCTGATAGTAACACGAGTAAAAATACCAGTCAAACATACCCGACAATTTTTGTCGGGTATGTTTAGTAGTAAGAGTAATAATTTTTGTAAAATTTTAAAGCCAATGAATTTTTGTATTTAGTATTTACACTTAGTTATTTCTAGTGACAAATTTAGACCTGACTTTGAGCTATTCAGTCTTAATACTGTTGGTAGTTATGATTAAATTGCATTTTAAATATGATTAATATGCATTTATCGGAATGATTGTGGCCTTAAATTGCTTACTAAATTTATTCAAATGACTTTGTAGAGTAAAGAAAATACATAACAGCAAAGAGCCAAAAGTATTTTCATGTATAAGCTTTAGTATTTTTTATCTTGGATTGAAGATTTAACTTGCTATTGATATTACAAAAATAAAGTTGAATTTTAATCTTTGATACACTCATTCACCGCTACAGAAGTTACTTATTTATACGGTGGACTTTTTTTGCAGCAAAAGTTACATTTCTACTTGCATAAACAATTCGGCAGTACGCAACAGTAAGTTCCCCATACTTGTGATTACTAGCCTTGATTATCAAAGGCGATCGCAAATTCAGATCGGCGAATTATTTGAAAGTATTGCTTCAACATACTTGGTGAGGAGTGTCAATAACTGACAGGATTCAAGAAGCTTGAAGTACACAAACTAGGTCTCAAAACCAGGTGTTAAGGGTGTTTTATTCCTGAATTCTGATTCGGAGAATTCAGCAATTTTGCTTTAACTCCTCAAGTCTGCATTCTCAAAACATGAAAGTTTTAGGCAAATATCATCGGTAATTCTTTAAAAAATTGCCGAACTTTATCCTCTTTGAAACTCAGGACACAAGTTCAGCAAACAAACAAAACCTATGGTAAAACAAAATAAATTTGTAAACAAGCACTATCACTGCTATCAATCCTTAGTAGCAACAGCATTATTAACTGGTAGCTTTTTCCAATTTCTTGCACCTGTATTAGCTGACGGAACTACGGCAGGTACATCTATCAGTAACACAGCGACAGCAACCTACGAAGATCCCAACAGTCCAGGAACAACAATCAACGCCACTTCCAACACTGTGGTTGTCACCGTAGCAGAGGTAGCTGGTATCACGGTCAGTGCGTCTGGTGTCACAGATGCCACTTCTAGTCCTACCAATACAACAGTCCAGGCTGGTGATTTACTTATCTACACTTACACTTTGACTAACGTAGGTAATGACCCAACCAAATTTCGCATTCCTAACCAAGCCACAACAACTGGGCCAGGTACAGTTTCAGGTACATTACCAAATGGTGGTGTTGTTAATAGCCTGCAATATAGTCTGGACGGCGGCCAAACTTGGATAAACGTTCCTCAAGGCGGTGTAGATACGCCCTCAGTTCCGGTTCGTGGTACTGTCTTGGTACGTGTGCCAATCACTGTACAACCGGGTGCCCAAGCCAACGACGTAATTACCGTTACCCTTGGTAATACGCCTGGTGATGCTCAAAACCAACTGCGGAGTCCTGATGGTGGGGACGTGTTTACTGTAGATAATGCTGATGGTGCTGCTACTGGTGAAGTAGCTGGCGCACCAGTTAACGGTACTCGGGAAGCTAGTGCCACCCAGCAAATTCAGGTTGGTTTAACGGTTAAAACCTACACTTTAGCCACTGTTCTCAAGATTCGCAGTGGCTACAACAATGCTGGCACACCTCAAATTACAGATGACAAGCTGACTTACGATTTGAGTTTGCGAGTTGAATCCAACGATCCTACAGGACAGGGAATTACACCAGCAGCTTTGGCTGGTACAAGCATCAATGTTAATGGTGTTGCTGGTACTTATATCCTAGTTTCTGATGCAATTCCTGCGGGTACAGATTTAGCAGTAGCACCAACTCCGCCTCCTGGTTGGCAAACTGTCTATACCACTACCCCACTTACAACTAATGCAAATGCAGCTAGTTGGACTACAACACCACCAGCCTTGGCTTCAGTAACTCGCGTTGGTTTTATCAATAATCCAGCAATCATTACTTCCATCGCTCCTGGTGCAACGGTGAATGGCTTCTCAATTCAATTAGCCGTTGAATCAACTGCTACTTCACCCTTAACCATTGCTAACATTGCCCAATTATTTGGTCAAACACCCAGCAGCAATCTACCAGTATACGACGACTCCGGCGACCAAAATCCCAGCAACTACAATGGGCCACCGGGCAACATGGTACCTCCTGCCGGTACGGATAGCAACGGCGATGGCGTTCCCGACATTCTACCAACTGCCAGCGTTGATGATGGCTATATCAATAATCCAACAACTCCGGAAACTGGAACTGACTCAGGCAACAACAACAGCGGTGATGGTACACCGGGAGGTGAGGCGAATGTCATCACACTACAAACACCTATAGCTTCAGCAATACTTAATGGGCCACAAAATGCACCAGATGCCACCGGGCCATCAGGTGGAACCAATGATGACTTCACGAACAAATCTTCTTTCGTTCCTCCAAATACCCCACCTGGCAGTACACTCGATCCTCAGTCAGTTGGCTTCACCAACACAATTAAGAATAGTGGTAGTGACCCAGGTGTTTTGAAGATAGAGCCAACGCCACCAGGCATTCCAGGAGATTTACCGAATGGCACGAAGGTAACTATTACTTATAATAATCAGTCTGCTGTTTATACTTACAATAATGGAGCGTTTACAACAGCTGGTGCACCAATTACAATCCCTAACTTTGCTCCTAATGCAACTATCAACTATGGTGTAGAAATTGATTTACCTCCAGGTACGCAATTATCCACTGATATTAATAAAGGCTTCCCAGTACCCATCACTGCTTCCATTGATAACTACACAACCGATAGTAACGGAGATGGAATCAAGGATACTGGGAATGATAATACCTTTGATTCATCTAACATTACTATCGATCGCGTCTACACTGGTTACCTGAAACTGCTGAAAGTGTCACGAGTTCTACAAGGAAGTGGGCCTGTAGTTCAAGGAAATGACGGCACATTCAGTACTGACCCGAAAAAGCCTGCACCAGGAAACATTATTGAGTACCAAATTCAGTACAGCAATATTTCCGAGCCTCAATCTGGAACTGGTAACGTGATTTTGAATGCTGACAAAGTTGTGATTATTGAAGATGGTACCCAAAGCCCCAACAACTGGGCGAAAGACAACGATGCCAGCGGTCAAATTGATACCAGTAACATTGTTGGTTCAGCTAAAGATTCTGGCAGTGCAACCATTCAATTCTTCAGCGGTAATCCAGCTACTAGCTCTGGCATCGACCAAACCGGAACTACGGTAAATACTGATGTCACTAAGTATGTGGATACTGTAACTGGCGTTATCGCACCGGGTATTCAAAGAACATTTACTTTCCAACGCAAGGTTAACTAATTCGTTGGGAGTGGGGAGACAAGGGGGACAAGGGGGGCAAGGTAGCCATCTTTCTCCCTTGTCTCCCCCCTCTCCCAATGCCCCATATCCAAAGATTAACCAAACAGGGGAGTGACTATTTATTAGCAAAAGCAGGGAAATATAAGTCAACAATCAACGATTCTAGAACTTATTTATGATGAAAGGTGCTTCTATTGGAGGTTTGGGCGCGTTCGCGCTAATAGCTACAGCTCCATTTCCAGGAGTTGCAAATATTTGGCATTCAGGAAGTGCCTACGCTCAAAATATCAAAACTCAAGCGCAAATTCAATTGCGCTTAGAAGCTGAAAAGCTAGTGGTGGTTCAAGATCCCCAGGGTAAGCAAAGCCAGAAATGGGAACCTTTGAAAGGTCAAGGTGTGGTGCGACCTGGAGATGTATTGAGGTATACCTTGAGCGGCGAAAATCAGAGCGATCGCCCTGTGAAAAATTTGACTCTAAATCAACCCATTCCCAGAGGAATGGTATACGTACTTAAATCTGCTAACGTAACTAATAATGGAAAAATTACTTATAGCATTGATGGTGGGCGTAGCTTCGTCGAAAATCCCACCGTTAAAGTTACTGTTCCTAACGGCAAAGTGGAAACTAAACCAGCGCCAGCCATTGCTTACACCCACATCCGTTTACAGATTTCGTCAGTTCCAGCAAAGACGACAGTCAAGGCGACTTATCAAACCCAAGTCCGTTGATTGAAAGAAGAATGGAGAATTCAGAACTCAGAATTCAGAATTAACTCCACTGGGAATTAGATCCGCTAATCATTCAAAACCACCAAATTTTCAATTTTATGCAGTTTTAAACCGCTAATGCTGCGCTATCTGACAGTCGAATTCATTCTCAATTCTAACTCCTGAATTCTGACTCCTGAATTCTGAATTCTGTTTTGATAATTTTTTTATTAACAATAAGCTTGCCATCGAGAGGAGATGCGTTCAGTGAGCCGTCCTCAAAAACAAAAACAAATTAATTTTAGTAGTAGCTGGTGGCAAAGATTAACAGCAAGTCTTCTGCTGGGAAGCTTTTTATATACTAGTTTACCTATATCAGCGACAGCCCAACAAAATAATAATCAAGTTGCATCTTCGCCAATCACAAATCAAGCTACTTATACTTATACAGACCCAGCTAGTAATTATCAATATCAAGGAAGTTCTAGTCAGCTTAACGTTACTCCTAGCCCATTAGTTGACCCAATAGGAAGGATTTTAGGTTGTGCTGGTACACTTTTACCTGACTATACAGGTTTTTCAGTTGGGGTATATGAACTTAACCCTAGCGACCCGACGGGCACAGAATTGGGCAGTTTAGCTGCTTTGACTCGCACAGAGTTACCGGATATTCCTAATAACAATGTGCCTGGGGGAAAATCACCAAATATTGAAAATAGTAACCCATATTTCATTACAAATAATCCTGCTGGTGTCTACAATTTTTTACTAGATCCAAACAAAGGTCAAACCGATCCGGGTAGAACTTATATTTTTGTGGTCAATCCACCATCAAATTCCATCTACAGACAACGGCGCGTCAAGATTGAAATTATTGCCAAAGATAGTAATGATGTTGTGCAATATATCGCTACTTCTTTGGATGGGCAACCAATCAGTCTGACAGGTGAAACCAGAGTAGAGCAAACAGTTGTTTTAGTTCCCAATGCAGAAACAGTGGGATTGGATTTATTAGCCTTTGAATTTACTACAAATTTGTGTCAAGCGAATCAGTTGCAGATTATTAAAACAGGCGATCGCGCTACTGCTGAACCTGGAGATACGGTAATTTACCGCCTTTCAGTAAAAAATCTTGCTGATGTTGGTTTGAACAATGTAGTTATCACTGACAACCTACCTTTAGGATTCCAGTTCTTGCCAAAATCTGTGCAGGGAGAGATGGATGGTACAGCAGTTCCTATCACCTCGGAACGGAATGGAAACACGGTAATATTCCGGACAGACATGACGATTCCCACAGGGAAAGTCTTGAATATTGCCTACGCTGCTCAATTAACAGCTGATGCTATGCGTGGTAGTGGTCGCAACAGTGCGATCGTTAATGCTCAACGAATTGATAACCGTTTTAGCACTAAGGATGGCCCAGCAACACACCAACTGAAAATTCGTCCGGGAATCGTTTCTGATTGTGGCACGATTATCGGTCGGGTGTTTGTCGATAAAAACTTTGATGGCGAACAGCAGCGTGGTGAGCCTGGAATACCCAATGCAGTGGTTTTTCTAGAAGATGGTAACCGCATTACTACAGATCCGAATGGTTTGTTCTCTCTAGCGAATGTCTTACCTGGATACCACACAGGTGTTCTAGACCTCAGTAGTGTACCTGGTTATGCCCTAGCTCCCAATAAAAAATTCCGCGAACGCAATAGCCAATCTCGCCTAGTGCATTTAGAACCAGGTGGGTTGGTACGTATGAACTTCGGTGTCACCCCCACATTTCAGGAAACAGTCAAAAAATGAAACCTAGACTGCACTGTGCAACTATTTTCAACTTGAGGTTGATGGGGGCGATGCCGGTAGCTCTCAGCCTCGTTTTATATCCTGCCATAGTTAAAGCAAAAGCCACCAATGAAAACCTGTTTTTGCAAGCAGAGAAGGGTGTCGAACATCGAGCGGTTGAAAATAAAGTGGTTGAAAAAAGTATGGATGTGAATTCTGGGGTTGGTGATTCAGGATATGAAAGGTTCACGCAAAGGCGCAAAGGCGCAAAGATTAAGAGAAGAATTGAACAAGCTCTAAATTCTTATCCTTTGTTGAGAAGTTCTAAAGAGGTTACATCTGTTGGATTTTCCTCAACTTCTTTAGCATCGACTACTGTTACTTCAATTTCAAATGTCCAGCCAAGTGAAACGGAAATACAACCATTTCAACCAGCAACTTCTGTGGAATTGCCTAGAGGCTTACGCAAAATTGCAGGAATAGAAAATAAGAAAGACCAATCTCGAAGGGAAATACAACCATTTCAACCAGCAACTTCTGTAGGGTTACCTAAAGGGTTACGCAAAATTGCTAATGGGGACGTAAAGATAGAAGGACAAGGAGACAAGGAGACAGCAGGACAAGGGGTGAATGAAAATATGCCTGTGTCTTCGCCTCCAACGATTTCTACAGGAATCAAAATCTTGACTCCGACGGCTGACAGTGTTGTAGATGTACAAGCTACTACGGTAATTGTGCAGTTTCCTGCTGGTAGTCAGGTGGAATTGCGGGTAAATGGGGTGTTGGTAGATCCTTCCTTAGTGGGGCGGACGGAAACTGATGCGAGTACTAACTTAGTAAAGCAGACATGGTATGGTGTTTCGCTACAAGAAGGTCAAAATACTATATCTGCACAGGTAGTTGGGGGAACCGAAGCGCCTGTAACAGTGCAGGTTGCAGTCCGGGGAGCGCCGCAGCAATTAACTTTGGAAACTGTTGAGTCTCGTATCCCAGCAGATGGACGTTCTACGGCTACAATCCGAGGTCAACTACTGGATGCAAGTGGCAATCGCTCTAATTATGATGCTGTTGTCACTTTGATACCTACTGCTGGGGACTTTGTGGAGAAAGATTTCAAACCCGATGAACCTGGATTTCAAGTAGAGGCCAAAGGGGGACAATTTACAGCAACGTTACGATCGCAACTAAAAGCAGAAACTGTCACAATTAGAGCGATCGTTAATAATTTAGAAGCCTTTACCCAGTTGCAATTTGAAACGGCTCTGCGTCCGAGTTTGCTGACTGGGGTCATAGATTTACGTTTGGGCGCTAGAGGTACAAATTATTATGGCAGTTTACGTGATTTCATCCCTCCCGACAAAGACAATAGAACGCAACTAGATTTTCATTCAGCGATATTTGCCACCGGTACCATCGGGGAGTGGTTGTTTACAGGCGCATATAACAGCTCTCGTAATTTGAATGAAGATTGTAACTGCGATAATCGCCTGTTTAGAACTTACCAATTTAGCGAGCAAAACTATCCTGTTTACGGCGATAGCTCGAAAGTTGATGTGGTGGCTCCCTCCATTGACAGCGTATTTCTGCGTTTTGAGCGCTCAACTGGTATACCTGGATCTTCCCCTGATTTTGCCATGTGGGGTGACTATAACACAGAAGAATTTGCGCGGCGATCGCAGCAATTTACTTCTATCACTCGCCAACTCCACGGCTTTAAAGCTAACTACAACTTAGGAAATTTACAAATCACAGGTTTTTACGGCAATAACCTAGAAGGATTCCAACGAGATACCATTGCTCCCGATGGCACTAGTGGTTATTATTTCCTCTCTCGCAGACTCCTACAACCAGGTAGCGAAAATGTTTTTATCGAGTTAGAAGAACTCAATCGTCCTGGGACTGTATTGGAACGCAAACAGCTAAACCGAGGCCCAGACTACGAAATCGACTACGATCGCGGTACCTTATTATTCCGCGAACCGATTCTTCGTACCGATATCGATGAAACCGGACAAGTCTTGGTACGTCGGATTGTTGTTAGCTATCAATATGAAAGCGAAGACTCTGATAGCAATATCTTTGCCGGTCGTTTGCAATATAATCTTTCCCGCGAACTTAACCGAGAAAGTTGGATTGGAGCAACCTACGTTCAAGAAAATCAGGGTGTGCGTGATTTTCAACTCTATGGCGCAGATGCGCTGATTGCTTTGGGTGATAAGGGTAAGCTAATTGCAGAATACGCCCATTCGAGTAATGATTCTGATGTTCTGGGTAAGGTTCGCGGTGATGCCTATCGCTTGGAAGCTGAGGGACAAATTGCTAATGGCATTCAAGGACGCGCGTATTATCGCTTTGCTGATACAGGTTTTGCCAATAATGCCACCGTCAGCTTTGTACCGGGACAAACTCGTTATGGGGCGCAGGTTATAGCTAAACTGAGTCCAACTACCAATGCCAGGGTGCAATACGACCACGAAGACAATTTTGGGATTGCTCCGCAACCACTAGACACATTTGAAGAATTATTTGCACCCCGTAATGATGCCATACCAGGGAGTAAAGTTGATAATTCCCTGACGACAATTACCGCTGGGATTCAACAACGTTTAGGTAGTGCCATCTTCGATCTAGATTGGATTCATCGCGATCGCCAAGACCGCATCTCACCTAACGCTTTGAGTAGTAATTCCGATCAATTGCGATCGCGTTTTACAGTTCCCATCGCTAAAAACCTGACTTTCCAAGCTCAAAATGAACTCAGCTTATCTTCCCAAAAAGATAGTGTTTATCCAGACCGTACTATATTTGGGTTGAATTGGGCGGTAATTCCTGGTGTGAATGTCAGTCTGGCCCAACAGTTTTACAGTAGCGGTCAATTGTCTGGTAACTCCATCACCACCTTGAATGTCAACGGCGAACACAAACTTGGAAGGGATACTACCATAACTGGTCGTTATTCAATTTTGGGTGGTGCCAATGAACTGACTACCCAAGGTGCGATCGGTCTCAATAACCGCTGGACTATTGCTCGTGGATTGCGGTTAAATTTAGCTTACGAACACGTATTTGGTAACTTCTTCAATCGGACTGCGGCGGGTCAACAATATCCTCAACCCTACGCTTTTGGTCAAGCCGCATCAGCGATCGGATTTGATGGTGGCGATAGTTACAGCGTTGGCTTGGAATACAGTGATAATCCGCAGTTTCAAGCCAGTGCCCGCTACGAGCATCGCTCTTCTTCTGGTGGTAGTAATACAGTAATTACCGCGGGTGCAGTAGGTAAAATTTCTCCGTCTCTGACGGCTCTGGTACGCTATCAACAAGCAAACTCTGCCAATCAAAGACTTTCAGGATTGGCAGATACCGCTAATCTGAAGGTGGGTTTAGCTTATCGCGACCCCCATAGTGATAAATTTAATGCTTTATTGCGTTATGAATATCGCCAAAATCCGGCGATTATTCCTGAGACCATTCTCTTAGGTAGTGGTACGGGTTCCCAAGACCATACTTTTGCTTTAGAAGCTATCTACGCCCCTAACTGGCAATGGGAATTCTACGGTAAGTATGCTTTACGTAATAGTACTTCGTATTTAGCTAACGATTTAGTTGGTACAAGTACGGTGAATTTGGGACAATTACGAGCTACTTATCGTTTGGGATATAGCTGGGATTTAGTTGGTGAGGCTCGCTGGATTGGTCAATCTAATTACAGCGAGACAGGCTTTGTTCTAGAAACAGGTTACTACCTAACTCCTAATTTGCGGCTTTCTGCTGGATATGTTTTTGGTGAAGTTGATGACCGGGATTTTTCCGGAACGCGATCGGCTGGTGGAGCATATTTGGGTTTAACTGTCAAGCTTGATGACTTGTTTGATGGTTTTGGACAGCAAAAGCCGGTGCCACGTCAGCAGGAAGAATCTACGGTGCAAAGCCTGGTGGACAAATTGCGACAATCAAATTGAGGATATAAATTTGTTTCACGCAGAGGCGCAGAGGCGCAGAGAGAATCAGAATGGTGTCCTCTGTGTAAGTTATAGAAATCTCCAAACTCTCTTACTCTCCGTGTCTCTGCGCCTCTGCGTGATAAAAATCATCTCGCAAAGGTAGCAACGCCAAATATTTAGACAAACAAGGCTTGTCTTGCTTCCACTGCTTCACCCGTCAAACTAAAAGCACGAACTTCAGTAATTTTTACCTTCACCAACTGGCCTTTCAACTGTTTGATGTCCCCGGTGAAAAAGGTCAAACGATTACCGGCTGTGCGTCCCATGACTTGGGTTTTATCTTTGGGGTTTTGGTCTTCTACGAGAACTTCTTCAATGCGTCCGAAGTAACGTTGCGATCGCTCGCTTGCTTTCACATTTACTAGATGATTTAATCTTTGTAGGCGATCGCTTTTAACTTCTTCACTCAATTGATTTTCCCACAAAGCAGCTGGTGTTCCTGGGCGCGGCGAATAAGCGGCTGTATTCAACATATCAAAGCCGATATCTTCCACCAGTTTCAGAGTATTTTCAAATTGTTGTTCTGTTTCCCCAGGAAATCCCACAATTGCATCAGCACTAATTGACGCATCTGGCATATATCGCCGAATCGTATCAATAATTCGGCGGTATTTTTCATGGGTATAACCCCGCGACATCGCCTTTAAAACTTCATTATCTCCAGATTGAAAGGGAATGTGGAAGTGTTCGCAAACTTTGGGCAATTCAGCACAAGCCCGAATGAGCCTTTCAGTAAAATAACGGGGATGGCTGGTAGCAAATCTTAGCCTTTCAATTCCCGGTACATCATGGACGTAATACAGTAAATCTGTGAAGTTGTGCAGGTGCCGTCCTTCTGGCGTAGCTCCTGGCAAATCTCTGCCGTAAGCGTCAATATTTTGACCGAGTAAAGTAACTTCTTTGTAACCTTGTCTTCCTAATTCTGCCATTTCTTTCCGAATAGCTTCTGGTGTGCGAGACTGTTCGACACCGCGCACGTTGGGAACTACACAGTAGGTGCAGCGTTCGTTACAACCGTAAATCACATTCACCCAAGCAGTAACTTTACTATCTCGTCGTGGCTGGGTGATATCCTCCATAATGTGAACCGGCTCGGTTGCCACAACTTGGTTACCCTCAAACACTGACTCCAACAAATCTTTGAGGCGGTTGGCGTGTTGCGGCCCCATTACCAAGTCTAATTCCGGCACGCGTCGCAACAGTGCTTCGCCTTCTTGTTGGGCAACACAACCAGCAACAATCAGGGTTAAATTTGGCTGTTCGTGCTTGCGCTTGGCCTGCCTGCCAAGGTAGGAATAAACCTTTTGCTCGGCATTATCTCGAATTGTGCAGGTATTGTAGAGAATCACATCTGCATTATTTGGATCTTCTGACCATTCAAAGCCCATGTCTTCCATTACGCCAGCCATGCGCTCTGAGTCAGCTTTATTCATCTGACAACCGAAAGTAGTGATGTGATAGTGGCGTTTAGAAGTGGTCATGAGTAATTATGCTTAATTTAGCCTAATGTATATAAACTTTATTTCTATTTTATAACGCTCTGAAGAAACACAGGGAGTGGGGGGAGATGGGGGAGATGAGGGAGATGGGGAGGTAGTGGGAGAAATAATCAATCGCTAATGACTCCTGAATTCTGACTCCTGTTAGCGCAGCGGGGCGTAGCCCATTCTGATTTCTGCTGTGATTACAATGCAGTTTTTTGCAATCTTAGATACATAGTGATGCAGGTGTCAGTAATAAATCTTGCATTCAAGTCAACATAAAAGGTGAATGAATAATAACTACATTTTTTATACTGTATATTTTGTGAGTTAAAAATTGTCACTAGTAACAGCGATCGCTAGATGATTTTTGCCTGAAGTTTAATAGGCAACTTTTATGATTATCTATCAAAAGCAAATGAAAGATGATATCAAATACTCCAATATTTGTGGGAGTAAATTTTTGACACTTTTTCAGCATAAATTACTACTGAAAAGTCTGCAAGAAGATTTACCTGAAATGTACCGCCAGCGGATTCAAATTATGTTACTGGCAGATGAGGGGAAGTCACAAACACAAATTTGTCGAATTTTGGGATGTTGTCCGGCTACAGCAAGACATTGGATACACATTGCTCGTAGTGGAATGGCACACCAATGGCTAGAATCTCCAATTGGTCGCCCCAAAGCTGTCAATGAGGAATATTTAGAACGTTTGAAAGAACTAGTGAGCAATAGTCCTTGTGATTATGGCAGAAGTGTTGAATGTTAAGAAAAATCCGATAAAAATAACCCAAAATATGGTAATTTTGGGCGAAGGCTTAAAATATATTAGTTTGATTGTGATTATAAATTCATTTCCCAAAATTGTCAAAGATATCCTGAAAAGCC
>JAVRCH010000070.1:0-30845 GCA_034530795.1 Nostoc sp. DedQUE12a | reverse complement strand
AATCAGGGTTTTGATGGCTTTGCCCGTGTTGACATCCCAGAGTTTGATGGTCTTGTCATCACTGCCAGAAGCCAGTGTCTTGCCATCGGGGCTGAAGACGACGCTATAGACCCTACTGCTATGCCCAGTGAGGGTTTTGATGGCTTTGCCCGTGCTGACATCCCAGAGTTTGATGGTCTTGTCAAAACTTGCAGAAGCCAGTGTCTTGCCATCGGGGCTGAAGCCGACGCTAATGACCGAACTGCTATGCCCAATCAGGGTTTTGATGGCTTTGCCCGTGTTGACATCCCAGAGTTTGATGGTCTTGTCATCACTGCCAGAAGCCAGTGTCTTGCCATCGCGGCTGAAGACTACGCTATAGACCCAACTGCTATGCCCTGTGAGGGTTTTGATGGCTTTGCCCGTGCTGACATCCCAGAGTTTGATGGTCTTGTCATCACTGCCAGAAGCCAGTGTCTTGCCATCGGGGCTGAAGACGACGCTATAGACCAAACTGCTATGCCCTGTGAGGGTTTTGATGGCTTTGCCCGTGCTGACATCCCAGAGTTTGATGGTCTTGTCTAAACTGCCAGAAGCCAGTGTCTTGCCATCGGGGCTGAAGACGACGCTATAGACCCTACTGCTATGCCCTGTGAGGGTTTTGATGGCTTTGCCCGTGCTGACATCCCAGAGTTTGATGGTCTTGTCTTGACTTGCAGAAGCCAGTGTCTTGCCATCGGGGCTGAAGACGACGCTATAGACCGGACTGCTATGCCCTTCTAAAGTGTTCACCTCTACGGCTCGATTTTCTTTCTTCTCATTTGGCTTTAAATAAACCGCTTGCTGTAAAGTTAACACAGCGTGCATTAGAGTATCGTTTTCGTGCTGTGCCCAAATTGTATGCTTGAGTTTGCTACTTGCCCTTAAGGCTGTTATTAAAGCATCTGGATATTGTCCGGAGACAGCAAAGGCTTCTGAAGAATTATTGATGGCGTTAATTTGACTAATATTTGCCTCTAGTTCCCGCTGGAATGTTGTCACTGCTAATCCAGCAAATCCTAAACCTGCGGCGACGGAACTAAAAAGGGCGCGTCTCAGAAACTTGTTCAGTTTCGTCTCACTAATTTTTCTTTGTTCTCGTTCCTTTTCTAGTTCCGCCATCACCTGCTTTAACTTCGGTTCCTGTTGCTGGCGGATAAACCCGGCGATGTAGTCGTGTACCAGTTGATAACGGTCGGCGGGGTTTTCTGGTAACAAAACCACTAAGCCAGATTGGACAAAAATTTCTAAAATTAAATCTAATTTAGTGATTTCAGAAGCTTGTTCCGCCCTAGCTTCTGATCCCCCCGCCTTCGGCGACCCCCTTAATAAGGGGGTAGAAAGAATAAAGCCCCCCTTTTTAAGGGGGGTTGGGGGGATCTCCGAGAAGTACTCCTGTAAATCGCGTTCCAATTCGGCACGAGTCTTGAGGGGGCGAGTTCCCTTCTCATCTGTCAGCAAATACAGTAAGAATTCTGCCGCCTGCTGATTTTCCACGCCGCAATCATTAACAACTTCATCCAAATAACGCTTAACCAGTTGTTCTTTAGTGCCGCGTTGCTGATATTCTGCCAGAGTTGTAATGTTCTCGGTTTGCAACTGCGCCCCCACAACCTGTAACTCAATGGGACGCACTTCACCCAATTCTGCGGCTAAATCTTCCACGAGTTGTTTAACTAAAGCATCTTCCAAACGAAAACTAGTATTTTCAGTTAAACGCTGGATAATTGACTTGGCATCATCAGGGGAGAAGTTACCCAACTTATAAAGCACGTTATTACTGAGAATGTCATTGCCTATAATCTTCAGGCTGGGCAAATCATTGCACTCTAGCAAGTAATGAATGTAATCCACCCGCAGCGATAAGATAACTTTCAGCGATAAAACATTCAGACATTCTCCCAGAAACTCAAAGAATTGCTTCCTTTGCGCTGGTTCGGTGTAAATAAAGAAAAATTCCTCAAATTGATCGAAAATTAACACCGTGCGGAGGTTACGCTGTTCGTTTTCGCGGAGTTGGGTGAGTAATGAGTTAGGAGTGAGGAGTGAGGAGTGAGGAGTGAGGAGTGGGGAGTGGGGATTTTGAGTATTTGAGGTCGAAGTTTCCAGTTCTGAACTCGAACGTTGAGGTTCTGAACTCGAATGTTGAGGTTCTGAGGTCGAAGTTCCGAGTTCCGAACTGGAACGTTCAGGTTCTAAATGAGAACGTTCAGGTTCTAAATGAGAACGTTCAGGTTCTAAATGAGAACGTTCAGGTTCTAAACGAGAACGTTCAGGTTCTAAACGAGAATGTTCTGGTTCTAAACGAGAATGTTCTGGTTCTAAACGAGAACGTTCTGGTTCTGAGGTCAAAACTTGAAGTTTTAACTCTCTTTCATCCTCACATTTCCCCATCTCCCCATCTCCCCATCCCCGCGTCCCCGCGTCCCCGCGTCCCCGTGTCTCCTCCACTCCCAAAAGCCGCGCCAACTCTTCCACCCAATTGGTGTAAACCCGCATCGCTATAGGTAAATTATCTTGAATACCTATTGCTTGATTCTTTAAAGCTGGCACCAGTCCCGCATTCACTAGGGAACTTTTACCTACACCTGATTGCCCATGAATTACAATCAACTTTTTATCTGGGCGACCAATGCGTTCTATTAAACGTTCTACATCCAATTGACGACCAGATGCAGCAATCTCTGGGGCAATACTATCTTTATTATTAACGCGCAGCGGTGCAAGTCCTGTGGCTCCTAATTGTTTTGTCGCCTGTAATCTCCCAGCACCAATAAACGCCCGCAGCCCAAATTGCTGTTCCACGGAACGCTGTTGCTGTTTCATTTCGTAGGCTTTCAGATATGCTTTTTGCTCAAAGTAAAGCTTTTGCAAATGAGCGAGAATGTTGAGATAAAGCTTTAAATCTACCTGCGGGTTGCTGATATCTTTTGCAGTTTCTAAGTTATGAATTGCCTGTTGATAAGCACCTAAATGATATTGAGAACGAGCCAAAAGAAACCGATAGAGGCTCAAATCATTTGATATGAGGAGGGTGGTGCTGTGTCCGTCTACAATTTTGATGGCTTGCTGTGCAAATTGATTGGCTTGTAACCAAGATTGTTCAGCTAAAGCTGCCTCAGCTAAAAAACCGTAATCTTTTGCTAATTCTATTAGTTGATTATCAGTGCGATGTATTTCTAATGATTGTTCAGCGAGATTTTTTAAATGTTTCCATTCTTGTAAATCACGCAAAATAACACCAATTTTCAAGAGAGAGTTTGCAATTAATCGTTTGTTTTCTCCAATTTGATTGATGTATTGTTTAAGATAATTTCGAGTGCTATGCCAATGTGGATGATTAATATCTTGATTTTTCAAAGCTTTGAGATAATAACAAAAGGTAATCTCACCAAGAATTTTAATTTGTTGTTTTGTATAATTAAGTTGCCGAAAAAGCTCTAAAGCGACTTGATAATGTTCTAACGCGATATCGATTTTATTACTAACTTGTTTTACCAAACCTAACAAAGATGATAAATTAGCTTTCAGTTCTGGACGAGAATCCTGTAAATCTCTTTGGGCTGCTGCTAATTCTGTTTCCAAAACGCCATAATCATCTAAATTTAGGTTGAGGGTGTTATTAAAATATTGCTCGGCAAGTTCTTGGAGTAAATTGATTAATTCATTCTGAGCGATCGCAAAATTTCTCGTAGTAGCCCAACTCTCCAAATCTGGAGCTATTTGCATCAGTTGTTTGTAGATTTCATCATCAATCCACAACACTAAGGGAAAAGCAAAATTCTTGCGAAATTCTTCCCGCACCTGATTAGCAGAAGTCAACATCGCAGCTAAATTTGGCACTGTCTCTAAACCTACAACCATCACACAGGCTGGTAGGTTCTCGCCAAATTCTTCGCGAATGGCTGTAAAAAGAGTTCTGTGAGATTGCTGCACCACCAACAGCTGAATTTCGACTTGGCAGATTTCCCGCAATTTTTGGATCAGGCGATCGCGCAGTTTGGCATAATTACACCGTGCCAAAATCAGCTTGAATTGTCCCACAGAAGATTCAATCGCCCATGCTAATTGTTGCAATGAGCGTAGGCGTAGCCCGTCGTAGACATCGTTGTTTACAGGGCGAGGTTCTAACGGTTGCGAGTCTGTCATAAACTGACATAAATCTAGAGTTTAGGAGGCACAGAGAAGAAAAATTCAAGAATACAAAATTAAATTTCCTGCCGCTTTAACTCCTGTATCAATACTTGACAACGTTTACTAGCTTCTCTTGCCTGTTGTCTAAAATACTTGGCTTGCTGACGGTCAGTTAAACAAACTTCAGATGCTTTTCTACTAAATTCAACAGTTTGTTTGCTGAGTTCTTGAATACGAATCTTTAACTCTTGGATTGTTTTCATATCTCCTCTTGTTCTGAAATTACAATCTCTAAATTTTCTATTTCTTCATAAAGTCTATCTGCTCTACTGGCTAGTAAGCTAGCGTCCTCAAAATCATTATTTTCTACAGCTTTATCGGAGGCTGAATACAATTCTTCTGTGATTTTGTGCAACTGTGCGTAAGCTTTTAACAAAACATTTCTGGTTTCTGGTTTCATAATCTAATTATTTTCAGTTCCTGATTCCTCACTGCAACTCCCTGGCTTCTGCCAAAATGGGGTTGACATCGAACCAAGATTCGCCGCTGTCTCGGTATTCAAAGACAAAGCGACTGCGGATTAGTTTTTGATATCCTTGGTCATCGCTGACTTTTTTGTTTTGCTTGACGTGTCGTAGGAGTTGCCATTCTTCATCGGCAATGGGCATCATCATTTCGTTACGACGGGCGCGAACAACTTGGTCTAAGGTTTCACGGGAGAGGGGAAGCGCCATTTCTTCCATAATCCAAGTGTTCAGGAGTCTGAGCAAGTCTCGCACGTGACCGCCACTCAATCTACATAAGCGGTCTAGGGTGACGGGATTATCAAAAATTTCAGTAATCTGATTCAAGCGTTCATCTGCTGGCAAGTCAGGAAAGGCTCTAGCTAGCACCATCTGTTTCATGAGTGCCATTCCCTGTTCGTGAACGCTGCCATCAGGCCATTGCACTGGCACCATCGGCAATACTTTGGGGTCTTCGGGGAAACGCTGGGTAAGCATTCCATAATCGTTGGAAAATTTCAAAGATAGGGGCATGGTGTAAATTAAATGACAATTCAGCTTTGTCAAAAATTCACCCTGGTCTACAAATAAATATTCCTGCTGCGGACGACCCCAAGCTTTGACGCGATTATCTATCCGGTCGAGGTTATCGACAATTACCACCAGACCATTTTTACCTTGCTGTTTTAGTTTAGCGATCGCAGGTTCCAATAATTCCCGATTAATGGCTTCTAACAAGTTAGTTTTCTGCGGTGCTAGATATTGGTTGAGTTTTGCACGTAGTGTTGGGTCACTTTTCATCTTGGTAGTGATTTCACCAATACCAAAAGCCAAAGACAACTTTTCTTGGTCAACACCAACATCAACACCACCAAACTTGACTTTTGCTCCGGTGACTTCGGAGTTTAAGACCTTCCACGCACCTTGGAGTAAATCGTTAAATTTGCTGGTTTCCCCCAGTATAATTTTATCCAAACTTTGACTTACGCGACGAGCGATCGCCAGCAGCACATCAGCAATATCCACATCAGTCATTTCTAAGTCTTCGCTTGACTCAAAATACACCACTTGAAAGTCTAATTTTTCCAGTTCTGCCTGTAATCTTAATAGTTCCGTCGATTTTCCACAGCCAATATGCCCAGTAAATAGGGTGCAGGTAGCTTCATTTGGCTTGAAAAAAGTAATTTTTTGCTTCAGCTTACCAATAATATCTCCGCCTCGCACCGAAGAAAAATCAATGTAGTATTTTACATCTGACAGATTGTTGACGAACAGGGTTCGACTGGGGTCAGTGGCCTGAAAAAATGCTCGTAAATCTATGGACATAAAGCTAGTAATATGATTATCTTTTATAGCAAAGCGATCGCATTTCAAAATTCAACAAGTTTTTATCAAGTTACCGATTAATTCATCAGTGCAGCAAGCATTGTTCTGACCACAACTTCTAATTCTTCAGTCACTCGATAAAGGTTAATTGCTTGTTCAATACTTTGTTTTTGTCTGTATAATATACCAAATTGCCAAACATTACCTGTCGTTACTGCTCCCAATATTTCAGATTGAGTAGAGTCAGTCCATTTATCAAGGGCTATCATCTGGGTCGCTAGTTGTATAAATCCCCTATTTATATCTGCTTGCTTGGCTTCAATCACAATTAAGTTGGTTGTTGTTCGCAGATAATAATCCAAATTACCTTGGAGTTTATTATCAACTTTAATACTGTATTCTATTCGTAATTTAGCGTGTGAATAATGGATTAAATCAGTAACAATCGGCGCAATTAAAATTTCTCTACGTGTAGCTTCATTCTCTAAATCTACAAAAGGTAATACTTCTTCAATCCGTTGTTTCAAGTCGGCAAGCCTATCTAGTGTGCCTGAATATTGTGGGAATTCAAGAAATTTTCGCTCGAATGAATAACCAAATTCTGCTACTAAATCATCAACTGCAAACCCTAATTCAAAGTAATTACTAAAAGTATAGGAGCGATTTGGATCTAACAATGGTGGACGGCTCATTGAATTCCTCCAATCAAGCAAATAATAAGAATGCGACAGATGTATGGGTAGGGGCGTACATCTGTATGCCCCTACTGTCAGATTATGTTATTTATCTACTGGAAAATTCACAACTATGGGTGGAATCACGTTTTCTGGGTTCGGTTGGGTCGGGGTTATCGGTTGTGGATGCAAAGGCGTGGCTGTTAAATCGCCATTTTTATTAGCAGTTTGATTCCATAAAATCAACGATAGTAGACCATCTACTAAGCCGTTATTATTGCCGGTGCCGCCAACGAGAACATCTGGAATCAAGCGGACATGGCGATCGCCTATAATTTGCATCAGTTGCATTGCTGTATAACCTTGTGAACCCAAAGCTTCCACACCACTGCGGTAGGTTTCAGCTTTAGCGTTACCTGTGGCACGAATACTTTCAGCTTCCGCAATTGCCCGGAGTTTTATTCCCTCGGCTTCACCTGTGGCTTCCTTGATTTGGGCTTGGGCCTTCAAATCGGCTATATGTACGCTTTGCTCTGATTTCACCATTTCTTGCTGAATATTAGCCAGGGCTGTTTCCCGAACAAGCTGCTGGCGTTGGGTTTGCGCTAACTGCTGGACTTCATAAGTTTTGCGTTCTTCTTCGGCAATTTTCCGGTCTGTTTGTGTTTGCATTAACGACGCTGGTGGGTGAATATCACCAATCAGGGTGTCGATCGCTTGCACGTCATAAGCCCGCAGTGCTGTTTTAATATACTCAGCAGCCTCCGCTTGTCGCTCGCTGCGAGCTGTTAAAAAGTCTAATACTGTATAATCTTGGGCTGAGTTGCGGAAGTAATTACCGATTGTTGGTTCTAATACATGGTCTACAAGGTTTTGCATTGCACCAACACGGGAAATTACCTTCGGTGCATCCAAAGCACCCACATGGATAATTTGTGCTACTTCTAAATCAAAGGCAAATCCATCACGCGATCGTACTGTCAGGGATGCTAGTTGAGCATCATAACTGTGACGTTCAGTGCGGTCTGACCAGTTTAATACAATGTTGGTCGTTGGCACCAATTCAATTTTCATGATCCGAGAATTAATCGGGTGCTTACCAGGATACAGCGGTTCCACCCACACGCCCTTGTGTCCTTGATTCACCAAGTTGCCATGTGTGAAAGCTGCACCGCTGACATCTTGATGCGCCTTACCCACGAAAGAAATCACCACACCCACATAGCCAATGGGAATTTCCGTCATCGGCACTTGTTCCACCTGAACAAACCAGGGATTTAAATTCCAAGAACCAGAAAGTAGAATTTGCTCTTGTAAACCTCGCCGTCCACCACCATCAATAAATTTCTGACCATTTTGAAAGTTGTTGTGTCCCTGAATTATCGACCCTGCAATTTCACCGTCGGAAATTGGTAAACCGTCGAGAGTAGTAACAATGCCAACTTTATCAGAAGCTAGGCTATAAACCCGCAACTGTTCAGGAGTCATGCCTTGAGATGTGGCATTTGCAGCGGTGATTACTTTAAACAGGGCAGTGTTAATCCGGTAAGTTCCAGCTGTGAGAAAACCCATTTGCCGACCTTTTTCGCCACCTTGGGTGAGGAACTTCCGCGCATCTTGGTAATTGTCACAATCGACAATTTTGCCGAGAATGCGCTGTGGTGGGTTAGGTTCACCATCTGCGGCTACAATTAAAGCGATTTCACCTTGGGGAACAACAATCACCGATTCTTTACGAACCGAGTATTGCCAAGGCCAATAGCCCCAGTGCCAGCCAGGAGCCAGAGTATCTGCCTGTAAACCAGCTTCACCGTTGAGGGCAATTAAGCTTCCAGCGGGGAGTCCGCGCCCGGAAAAGGTAAACTTTCTAACAACAATACCCACTTCCCGTTCGCCAATTACCACCAATCCGCCAAAGAAAAGCGGCACAAATATAATTAAACCACTGACTAGTACGATAGGAACTAATACAAAAGGATCGATTCCAGCAGTTTGATAGCGAGTTTGATTAGTTTGTAACTGGGCAATACTTGGTTGAGTTGGACTCGGCTGGAGCGATGTCGAAGTTAATTCTTTTGCAGTAGTGATTTTTATGGAGGTAGCACTGGCATAATTAATACTGCCTGCAATCGCCAACGTCGCTATAACAGATGCTGCAAAACTGACTACTTTATTTTGTTTGCGTTTAGGAAGACAAGATTCAAAACTTTTCATAATTTTTGCCCAATTGGGCAACTAATTAGCTAAGTTAACACTTCACCAAGCCAGTGCTCGATTTCTTAAACTTGGCTTCAGGAGTAGGGAATGCTAATTATTGACTGTTGACTGTTTAGTCAGGAGTGCTGAGTTAAGAATTCTCCCCTCTGCCCCTTTGCCCCTCTGCTCCTTATCCCCACACTCCCCACTCTCCATTTTTATGTCTCTTCCTGTTCTGAATCAGCGCTTTCGCACTTGGTGGCAGCCTAGAAGAGGTTTAGCGATCGCTGAAGCTTGTGTTATCGGTCTAGTTGCTGCCTTATCTGCGGTGTTGCTGAAAGTGGGTTCGGGATGGCTGGGAACATGGCGAGTCCATAGTACTAGCCTTTTACCTGCATGGCTGGCACTGCCGATGGTTGGTCTTGTTTTGGGGTTTGTGGCTGGCACTTTGGTGGAAAGGTTGGCACCAGAGGCTTCTGGTAGCGGTATTCCCCAAGTTAAAGCAACTTTAGCTAATGTACCCATGAGGTTATCTTGGCGTGTGGCTGGTGTGAAGTTACTCAGCGCCATGATCGCCATCGGTTCGGGTATGACTCTGGGACGCCAAGGCCCCACTGTCCAAGTCGGCGCAGGTTTGGCAGCAGGGATGAGTCGCTGGGTTCCCACTTCTCCAGATCATCGGCGGCAAATGATTGCAGCAGGCGCGGGTGCAGGTTTGGCAGCTGCTTTCAATGCCCCGATCGCAGGTGTATTATTTATCGTGGAAGAGTTGCTCCAGGATTTATCGGGGCTGACTCTGGGAACTGCGATTATTGCTTCCTTTATTGGTGGGGTGATATCCCGGCTTTTAGGTGGTGGCAGTTTAGACTTGAACCTGCGATTGGTGCAATCTAGCAGCCAATTCTCTATCCCCGAAATTCCTTTTTTCCTAGTATTGGGTATTTTGGCAGGGTTATTCGGTGGATTGTTTAATCAGGGAATAATATTTAGTATTAAATGTTATCAACGATTACATATCAGTTTACCGCTACGGGTAGCTTTAGCTGGATTTATCTCTGGTGTTGTGGTGGCAATGCTCCCGCCTTCCTTCCGCGATAATACTGGTTTAAGAGAGTATGTAATTACTGGAGTAGCTCATCCCTCGGTAGCAGCGATCGCTTTTGGGGCACAGTTCATCCTCACACTGGTAGCATTTGGTTCGGGAGCGCCAGGGGGTTTATTCGCTCCTAGTCTGATTTTGGGTTCTTGTTTAGGATATATCATCGGTGTACTTGAGCTTTATATCACAGGATATGGTTCGCCGACTACTTATGCCCTAGCAGGTATGGGTGGATTTTTTAGCGCCGTCTCTAAGGTGCCAATCACAGCAATTGTGATTGTGTTTGAAATGACTACAGATTTCAATCTGGTGCTACCTTTAATGATTGTTTGTGTAGCAGCTTACTTGGTTGCGGAGAAGGCAGTACCAGGTTCGCTTTATGAAAAACTTTTGGAATTGAAAGGTATAACTCTCACCCAAGAAGTTGCTATGGAGGGAGCATTAACTAAATTAACCGCCAAGGATGTGATGCAAGAACGGGTGGAAACTTTGGATGCAGATATGAGCTTAGAAGAAGTAATGCAAGCTTTTGCTCGTTCTCATCACCGGGGTTTTCCCGTAGTAGAAGATAACAAGCTAGTAGGAATTGTAACGCAAACAGATTTGCTGAAAATTCGCGATCGCAATCTAGCTAACGATCTTTCTTTAAAAGAAATTATGACGGCTGTCCCAATGACAGTAGCACCAATCTACACCTTGAGCAATGTTTTGTATTTACTCGATCGCTATCAAATCAGTCGCTTACCAGTGGTGGATGGACGAAAACTGATTGGGATTATTACCCGTGCAGATATTATTCGGGCGGAAGCAGGCCATCTCAATGCTAATGACAGGAAACCGAAACTCCGCTCAGAACCTTCTTATGTAGTTTATCAAACGCGATCGCCCAGCATTGGTAGAGGTAAATTATTAGTGCCAGTAGCCAATCCTGAAACAGCAGCTATTTTATTAGAAATGGCAGCTGCTATTGCCCGCGATCGCCATTATGAAATAGAGTGCATACAAGTAATACTAGTGTCACGCCACAGTTCACCATCTGAGACACAGGTAAGAACAGCAAAAAGTCGTCGCCTCCTCCGCCAAGCAGAAGTTTTAGCGAAAAAGTGGCAAATTCCGCTACACACACAAATTCGAGTTACCCACGATGTCGCCCAGGCAATTTTGGAGACAATCAACGAACAACACATCGACTTAATATTAATGGGCTGGAAAGGTAACACATCTACCCCAGGACGTATTTTTGGCAACGTCGTAGACACCATAATTCGCCAAGCCACCTGCGAAGTAGTCTTAGTAAAGTTAGGCAAAACTCCCCAGTCCCCAGTCCCCAGCCCCCAGTCCCCAGTCCCCAGTCCCCACTTCAACCGTTGGCTAGTCCCAATGGCTGGCGGCCCGAATTCACGAGTAGCGATTAAATTACTTCCGGCTTTAATCACCTTGGGAAATAACCCAAAAATTCGCCTGACACAGGTGTTTAAGCCATCTGAGTTGCAGCCAAACATGGCAGTTTTAGAAAATGCTATACGTGAGTTAATGCGCCGCCGGAAATTGTCTAGTACTGTTGTTGCTCTTCCAGTACAAGCTGATTCAGTTGCCGAAGGTGTGATTAAATTGGTGAAAACTGAAGGTTATGATGTCGTAGTTTTGGGAGCCTCCCGTGAGGGATTGTTGCAGCAGGCGATTCAAGGTAATATTCCAGAAGCGATCGCCTCTGGTGTAGAAATTACAGTAATTCTGGTCAGGAGTGCGATTAATAGTTGAAAGGAGACCTCTTGCAAAAGTGTTTTTTGCACTCTTGTGGGAAAAGGGAAAGGGGAAAGGGAAAAGGGGAAAGGAACCAGCAATTTCAAAACAGGGGTTTCAAGGCGTGGAGTCGGCAATTTTTATCGCACTATCTATCTCCTCAATCTTCTTTTTTGTTCTCGATTTTTAAAACCAGGGGCTTTATACCTTAGTGGTGAAAAGTTTTTTCTTCTTCCCTTACCCTTTCCCCTTTCCCCTTTTCCCCTTCTACGTATCTCCTCAATCTTCTTTTTTGTTCTCCATTTTTAAAACCAAGGGCTTTATACCTTGTGGTGAAAAGTTTTTTCTTCTTCCCTTACCCTTTCCCCTTTCCCCTTTTCCCCTTCTACAGTATCTCCTCAATCTTCTTTTTTGTTCTCCATTTTTAAAACCAAGGGCTTTATACCTTGTGGTGAAAAGTTTTTTCTTCTTCCCTTACCCCTTACCCTTTCCCCTTTTCCCCTTCTTGGTAATTAATTGCTTGAATTAGTGATACCAAACACCAATAATCAGAGTAAAAATTATTGGTATTAAGATTGGAATAGAAACTACAAGTCCCCACTTCCCAAACTTAATCTCCTCACCCTCAGATTTTAAAAACGCAATCCAGCCTACAACTCCCATCAAAACCCAAATAAACCCAAAAACAAGAAATATAACAAACACTGAATCTTGCATTTTTCAAACTACACAAATTATTTTCATAAATTCCTAGAATCTAATTAATATAGTACTCATTACCTATTACCTATTGCCTCTTACCTATTGCCTCTTGCCTATTTTCTACAAAACCAAATAACTTTGCTAATCTTGCACGAAACTGTCTAAATTCATAAGTTTCAATAGTTTTTTGTTGCAGGTATTCTGGTTGATAAATCGCTGGATTAGAGAAATTACCTTGCAAGATTTGAATGAGATTCTCAGCAATTTCTTCGACATTATCAGGGTCAACTAAACATCCCAATTTTCCTTGGGCCAATGGGTCTACAGAACCATCTTGATTACCAGCCATCACTGGTTTACCACAAGCTAAAGCTTCTAGATAAACAATACCAAATCCTTCGCCTTTACTAGGCATAGCAAAAACATCGCAGAGATTGTAATGAGCACACAATTCTTCATCTGGTACAAATCCGGCGATGGTAATAGAATCTTCTAGATTTAAGCTGTTAACTAAAGCTTTAATTCGAGGTAAATCATCTCCTTTACCTGCAAGAATAAAGCGAACATCTGGAATCTGCGATCGCACTTTTACTAAAGCATGAATAATTTGGTCATATCCCTTATATTTTGCCATGCGTCCCAGGCGCGTTACCGTCAGAATTACAGGCTGATCCTCTCTCAAATTGTAGCGTTTGAGTAAGTAAGTAGGTTTAGGCTTGATTTGAAATTCTTTAGCATCAAATGTATTAGGCAAAACCACAATTTTTTGAGGATCGATATCTGTTTCTGCAAGCAACCGTTGGCGAGTGTAGTTACTGACACTAATAATTCTGTCTGCTTCTTTTAATGCTAATTTTGTAATTTTGCTATCAATCTCCCAAACGTCTAAGCCATGAGCAACGACCCAGTAAGGAATTCCCGTTATCCGTTTGAGAGCATAACAAGCGGTGGCATAGTTGACATGGGTTGATATAACTACAGTAGGACGTTGCAAAATAGCCAAAACAATTATGTTTATGGCAAATAAAATAGTTTGTAATAATCTTGGTAAATGCCCAAAATAATGAAATTTCGTTGAATCTAAAAATTGCAAATTTGGATCTTTTTTTAAATTATGCTTATCATACTTGAGAAACACATCATAATTAGCTTCCGGATATAAATCTTGTAATGCTTTGAGCAAAAAAATTGAATAAACTTGAATACCTCCTTTAAAACCAAATATATTGGGAAATATTAGCTGGAAATGATATTGATTTTTCATGTCTTTTTTCAGCATTGCAACTAATTTTACTGGTTCGTAGAGATGAGAAAATTATTAGAGTTCAGAACTAAGCAGCGGAGTCAGAGATTGCTCTTTTGAATTTTCTGGTACAAGTTTCCTCGAATTTATCGCTGCTGCTAAAAAATAAAATTCAATAGTTGTAAAGGTATAATCTTCAGCAAAAAAATCTGGTAATTGAGATGCTAAAAACATCATAATCGGAGCGATCGCCACTGGATTAGCATATTTAACTTTAGATGCAATTATTACTAAAAAGTTAATAAAAATGAGTAATCCCGGAACTCCTTGTTCTACTAGTACATTTAAAAATATATTGTGTGCATGAAAACCTTTAGGGCCAAAAACTTTGGTTCCTATTTGTTCTGCAAAAACTCCTACACCTATACCAGTCAGAGGCCTTTTAATAGTTTCAATAATAGCTGCCTTCCAAAGAGCAAACCTTGATAACGCTGTTCCCACAGGACTAGGAAGCACAATTTCACTCGGATTTGATGAAAATAAATTAATTAATGGAAAAATTTTACTATCTCCTAAACCTATTCTATATGTAGATACTGGTATAGTTAGAATACACAAAAGCCATAGACTTATAATAGCGATCGCTCTTTTGAAATCAATAATTTTATATCCCAATAAAATAATTAAACCAAAAATAAAAATTAGCCAAGCATTTCTGCTGGCAGACAAAGCTAGGGAGATTAAAAAAATAAATTCACTTATATATAACTCAATTGCAGAAATTTTATTTTGTTTTTCTAAAGTTAAACTTAAACATAAACCAATACCCATTATTACTCCAAACTGATTAGGGTTTTGCATTATTGAACCAATTTGAGGATAAAAGCTGGGAAATTTTAATAGTTCAAAAATCCAGTGATTTGGAACTAAAGCTTCTAAAAAACCCAAAACTCCAATTATTTGTAATAAGTACAATATACAACGATAGTAAAATGTTAAAGATGAGGTTTTGAGCTTTCTAAAAGTTAAGACTAGAAAAGCAAAATATAATATAAAATAGCTAGAATATTTAACACTATAAGTAATAGCAGTAGTTGGGAATTGGCTAGTTAATGACGAAACCCACATCCATACATATAATATTCCCACAGATATCACAAGAATTTTATTTTTTTTAATAAATTCTCTTGTATCTTTTAAAGACAAACTAATTATACCAAAGCTGAAGGCAGGTAGTAATAAATAATGAATACCAATATTCAATCCCGGAAATTTAATTCGCCCTAAAAGGGAAGAAAATAGTATCAGCAGGAAAAATATATTAATCATAAATTTTTAGTTTGGGGATAATTTTGTGACAACAAAAAACCTAGATTAAAACCTAAATTTATAGGTTTCAGCGTAGATTTTGATATTGTTCCAAATGAAAAAATTTAATCCTGTGGAGGATAATATCACAATATAGTCCTCCACTGATATCAAGCTTGCAATTAATTTGCTAAACAGTAGACATAATTAAATGTAAAATACAAAAGTTTAAACCAGAGCGCAACTGGCTTTGTTCTCCTGCCTTCTAAGTAGGTCGGTGTGAATATTTATCGTTGCGATGAGGCAGAGGGCAGGAGGCAGGAGGCAGGAGGGAAGAGGGTTTGAGTCTATTTAATTTTTCTTAACATAGTTTGGTTTTTCGACATTGTTCTACTTACTTATCAGCAGTTTTTATTGAATTGTCTGCCAAATTTTCAAAATATTTTCACCACTTCCACCACCAGCAATAGTCTGTCCATCTGGGCTGATAGCAACAGTATAAATATATCCAGAACCCGTCTCTAAAGTGCGGATTTTTTCTGCTGTGACTGGATTCCATAGTTTGATAGTCCTGTCACTACTCCCACTTACAAGGGTGATATTATTTAAAGCTGTCCTTGGCAAAAAAGCGAGGGAGTTAATCTTATCATTATGTCCCTTTAACGTGTGCATTAACTTTCCCGTTTCCAGATTCCACAATTTAATTGTTTTGTCATTACTGCCACTGGCAAGAGTTTTGCCATCAGGAGCAAAAGCAACTGAAAGAACTGAGCCACCATGTCCATTTAACGTGCGGATTAACTTTCCTGTCTCCAAATTCCACAGCTTAATTGTTTTATCCCAACTACCACTGGCAAGGGTTTTACCATCAGAACTGAAAACTACAGATTGAACACCATTGATATGTCCTTCGAGAGTGCGGATTAACTTTCCTGTCTCCAAATTCCACAGTTTGATTTTCGTATCCTTACTAGCACTTCCACTGGCGAGGGTTTTGCCATTAGGGCTGAAACTCACTGAGGTAACTCCGTCATTATGTCCTTCGAGAGTGCGGATTAACTTTCCTGTTTCCAAATTCCACAGTTTAATTTTCGTGTCTGCACTTCCACTGGCGAGGGTTTTGCTATCAGGACTAAAGGCTATAGTCCAAATCCAATTGGAATGTCCTTCGAGACTGCGGATTTCTTCTCTAGTTCCGAGATTCCATAGCTTGATTGTCTTGTCGTCACTGGCACTACCAAGGGTTGTACCATCAGGACTGAAGGCTACGGAATTCACATCGCTGGAATGCCCTGTAAGAGATTTGGCTAGATAAGGGACTTCCAAGATGTTTTTTGCTGGGGAACTCACAGGCTGAGAAATTGGTTCAGAAAGCTGGCTCATTTCGCTGGGACGAGTTTGGAAATACCAAACTCCCCCCAGTCCCAACACCAAAACGCTAGTACCTAACAGCAGTGGAGTCTTGAGGTTGTTAATTAGTTTTGGTGAAACTGGGGTCTTATTTGCTTTGTTATTTGGTTTTGGTGAAGTTGGGGCTGTATTTGCTGAAGTAGTTGTAAATGTTGGTGTCAGTATAGTTGGCGGAATTGATGGCAATGGTGGTAACTTCGATGTTATGTCAGCGATCGCTTCATCAGCTGATTGATACCGCTTTTGGATATCGACTTGCAATAGCTTATCGAAAATTTCAGCCAACTGAACAGACACAGGAATTACATCTTTACCTGGAGGGTTCAAATATTGGCGCCACGATGTAGTCCAACCATAACCCTGCTGTATCCACAGTTGAGATGGACGAACCCCAGTCAGTAGATGAAAACAAGTTGCTCCCAAACTGAATAAATCACTGGCTGGGTAAGCTTTGCCATCTTGCATTTGTTCTAGTGCTGTGTAGCCGTGTGAGCCAATGACAGTGCCAATTTTAGTCTGCACTGTTGCTGTTAGCTGCTTAGAAGCTCCAAAATCAATTAATACTAATCGCCCATCAATTTGACGGCGAATAATATTTTGTGGCTTAATATCTCGATGAATCACTCCCAGTGCGTGAATAAATTTCAGCACCGGCAATAAATCTAACAAAAGTTCTCGAATCTCTATTTCGTTATAGTTTCCCCGCCTTTCCCATTCTTTGAGTAAGTTTTTTCCATCAATAAATTGCTGTACTAAAAATAAATAGCCACTCTGCTCAAAATAAGCCAATAAAGTCGGAATTTGCGGATGTTCAGCTAATTGTTGAAGTCGGCTAGCTTCTTGTTTAAATAATTCAACAGCCTTTGTTAAAGGGCCGGTTCCTTGAAGTTTTGGTGCAAATTGTTTGACAACACAGCATTCATTGAGCTTGTGTACATCTTCCGCTAGATAGGTTCTACCAAATCCACCCTCATCTGATAATACCTGAGTCGGACGATAGCGACCTCCCAGTAGGGGTATCAATTCCGCTCGACAATTGTGGCAATACTTGTTTTTCTCAGGATTTTGGGGTTTTTGGCAGTCGGGATTCACACAACAAAGCATACTGGGAATCCATTTCCATATTGGGGTATATATTCATTTTAAGTCATGCAGTATAATCTCTCTTGTTAGTTAATCTTACTGAGATACCATCCAAATCGCTAATTTCCTTACCTCATCAGGTATTCAACAATTTAGATAACTTGAAAAAAGTTGCGATCGCATAATGCCTCTGAAGCAATTGATTGGACTTAACTCCATATATCCATTGTGTGTGCATTCTCGATTTAGTAGTCCGGCATCATCCGGCGGAGTTTGTAAAAATATCAGGGCAAAAATCCGAAAAGCAGTCATTTCAGTTTGTAGCTCAGTATATACCTACCAACTTGGAATTTACTCTGGTAGTCTAGATTGAGGTAAAAATTCAGAATTCAGAATTCAGAATAGTTAAAGAATGAAGAAGTGGAATTTCAATTTAGTCTACACAAAATTCCAACTTGATTTAACTGGGGTAAAAACAGGAAATATTAATTTTATTCCCTAAAGATAAAATCGTCAGCAAAATTAGGAGCGTAATCATGCTAAGAGAAAACAACAGCTATCGCCACAAATTAAATCAATTTTTAATTTGTTGCTTGAGTAGTAGTTTGTTGATCGCAAGTAATGGGCTGCCTATCAGTGCTTTGGGAAAACCTCAAAATTCTCAAAACTTTTTAATTGCTAAATCTCCAGATGAGAGACAGCCAGAAGCAGTAAAGAAAGGAATTGAGCAGATTCCTGTTTCTAATGCAATATCTCCAAGACGCAAACAATCTGTTGAGTCACCAATACAACAGCAAACACGTCGCGTATCTTCTAGCACACAAAATTCACAGCGTTCTTCTAGCACTGCAAATAATAGTGGTTCTAGATCCTCTGGACGGAGAGTTGCTAATTCTAATTCAAACGGTAATCGTGCTAGTAATAGTGGTTCTAGATCCTCTGGACGGAGAGTTGCTAACTCAAACACCAATCGTTCTAATAATCGCCCAGCCAGAGTTCGCAAACCAAGTACTAATGTAGCTGTCAACAACCAAAATATTCAGGAGTCAGCAGCACCTACTTACAGAGAAATTAACTTTGTAGATGTCGCGTTGGGTATTTTGGATAGAAAGGACTTTCAATCTCAAGGTAGATATTTCCATTTCTACGAGTTTGAAGGTAGAGAAAATCAATTAGTACAAATTAGACTTATTGGCAGTAATGATAACCGCAGAACAAATAATTTGAGTTTAAAACCATTATTGTTTTTGCACGATCCCGATAATAATATCATCGTTAGAAAAGGTAGTTTAGATAAAAGCAGTGATGGCGATGATGCATTCATTTTTGCACGATTGCCTGTCAATGGCACCTACAAGATTGCAGTTACTAGCCAAGATCCCGGAGAAATAGGTCGCTATAGTTTGGCTTTGAGGAATGATAGAGCTAGCTATACTTTAGATGAAGCGGGTCAACTCAGTGCCAACAGTTCCACCTTGAAACAAAATGGCGGAGCTTACAATGTTTCTAATTTTCAAGGGAGAAAAAATCAGCTAATCAGTATTCGTGTAGATAGTGTTGATGAAGAGTTTTCTCCTTACGTAACCTTGCTCAATTCTAAAGGGCAGACCATAGCCATAGACCAAAGCAAAGACAAAGCTGATGTTTATACTGCTTTAATCGACCGAGCTAGGTTACCTGAGGATGATACCTACTATATAGTTGTTACTTCCAAGAATCCACAGGAACGCGGTAAATATAGATTGACTATTTTTTAAATTGGGCATAGGAATGGGGAAACGGAAAGGGGTAAGGGGGAAAGGGGAAAGATTAAATTTATTCCTTTTCCCTTTTCCCTTTAACCTTTCCCCTTTAACCTTTTCCCTTTTCCCTTTAACCTTTCCCCTTTAACCTTTTCCCTTTAACCTTTAACCTTTTCCCTTTAACCTTTCCCCTTTAACCTTTTCCCTTTAACCTTTTCCCTTTTCCCTTTCCCCTTTAACCTTTTCCCTTTAACCTTTTCCCTTTAACCTTTCCCCTTTCCCCTTTCCCCTGTCTCCCCTACCTCCCTCATCTCCCCACTCCCATCTCACAGGCATACATGGCGGCGTAGCGTCCACGTAAGTGCAGCAATTGTTTGTGGGTATCTTGTTCTAAAATCTGGCCGTTTTCGATGTAAAAAATTAAATCGGCTTGCTCGATCGCTCTGAGGTTATGAGACACTACAAAGGTAGTGCGTTTGTGAGTTAAGCGATCGAGTGCTTCGTTGACGGCGCGTTCGTTTTCGTTGTCTAAGCCAGTGGTCGGCTCATCTAAAATTACGATGGCAGCTTGACGAATGGCAGCACGAGCAATGGAAATTCTCTGCCGTTGTCCCCCGGAAAGTGTCGCCCCTCTCTCTCCCAAAATTGTCTCGTAGCCTTCAGGTAACGCCATGATAAAATCGTGGGCGTTTGCTAGACGCGCAGCTTTTTCAATTTCTCGGTCACAAGCCCCCAAACAACCGTAGGCGATATTATCTCTGACGCTGGCAGCAAATAAAATCGTATCTTGCAGCACCACGCTAATTTGCTGGCGGAGAGATTGCAGTTTGTACTGGCGCAAGTCATGACCATCAACTAAAATTTGCCCTGACAATGGGTCATAAAGGCGTAACAGTAAACTTACTAAGGTGGATTTTCCGCCACCTGATGGCCCCACTAAGGCAATGCGTTGACCTGGTTGCACTTCAAAACTGATGTTATGCAGGATGCTTTTTGTTGGTTCGTAGGCAAAGCTGACATTTTCAAACCGCACGCCTCCTCGCAAAGGCGGTGCGTTAATTGCTCCCCGTGCATCGCGAATATCGGGTACTGTGTCTAAAACATCTAGGATGCGTTCGCCGGAAGCGGTGGCTTTAGCGATTTGTCCCGTATACTTGGCAAGTTGGCGCATCGGCTTAAAAGCAATCCGCAGATAGTTGACAAATACAAGTAAATCCCCTGGTGTGATTGCTTGCTTTAATACCAACTGCACGCCCCGCCATAACACCAAGGCAGTGGCAATGCCTACTAGCAGTTCTACCATCCGTTCTAAACCGGCTGCTAATCTTTGGGCTTTGGCACTTTCTTTTAAACTTTGGTGGTTATGGCGAGAAAAGCTATTCTCCAACATATTTTGTAGGGACAGGGCTTGCACAACTTTGATGGCGGCGATGGATTCTGCTGCTGTTGCTGCCATTGCCCCTTCGCGTTGACGTTGCGATCGCACTACTTGGCGGATGCGTTTTGTCAACCGTATGGTACAAAAAATAAATAAGGGAAATACAGCGACGGCTATCAGCGCTAGTTCCCAATTCAGCCAGAACATCACAAATATCATCCCGAATAAAGTGAGGGAATGGGCAATCAATGGTAATACTGCCATCACCGTCACCTCCCGCAGCCGTTCAATGTCCGAGGTAACGCGGGTAATTAAGTCGCCCGTCTTGGCTTTGTGGTGAAATGACAGCGAGAGGTTTTGCAAATGACTGTAAAGTTGAGAGCGAATTTCAGTCAATACATTGCTAGCTGCCAGCGCCATACCCACTACACTAAAGTAAGCAGCAGTAGCGCGCAGTAAAGCGATCGCTACTAACCCCAATGTGAAAGTTGTTAATAGGCCAAACTCTCCCAGTCCTGATAACAGCGGAATTCCCAAAGACTGAGGCTGAGAACCAGGTACAAGAATATAGTCAAAAATGAACTTTAGCGGCCAGGGTTCCAGCAAATGCAAGAAAATCTCAGCCATCAGCGCCGCAAAAGAAACAATCAGCAACGCTTTTTGTTTGCTCAACTGGGGGGAAAATCGCCGCAAAATCCGGACAATTCCAGGTAAAGCTGCCCTCAGACTTTTGGAATCTCTAGCCGCCATTATTAATAGACATCTCCAGAAATTAAATATGCTTTATCCAGAACCCTTGTAGAGACCTAGCACTGCTACGTCTCTACATTCATGGACGGGTTTGGTTGTCGCTTGGTTTTGAGTAGACTTCTTGCAGAAGTCGGGGAAAGGGGGAAAGGTTTGCTATTTTCCTTTCCCCTTTAACCTTTTCCCTTTTCCCACCTCTTGCAAAAGTGTTTTTTGCAAGAGACTCCATGTAGCGATCGCTAATGTAATAGTTTAATTTTGTTTCTAGAGCGATCGCTATTTTCTCCAACCACAAGGGATTTTGCCCAAAAGTGAGGCGATTTAACAACGGCTTCAAAAATCCCTGATGGCGGCGATGTCCCATCCGTTGATAGCGCTTCTTAAAATACTTGTCCTCCATCGTCAAATGCCACTTTTGGGCGAAGTGTTCTAAACTAGCAATTTCCCAAGCATTACTCCAACGCAGCATAAAAAATGCTAGTTCTGACAATTCAAACTTCAGTCCTGGCACATAGGTAACTACCGAAGTCGGTTCGCAGTAAAAAGTGCCTCCAGCCTCAGCCACCGTCAGACAAAAATCGATGTGTTCCCGCGTACTGAGCAATTTTTCGTCTAACAGTCCGATTCGCCGGAAAATCTCAGTGCGAACTAACATACAATGAAACTCGGCAAACTCGCATTGTTGGCGATGGAGTTCATTCCGTACCTCAACAACTTTGCGATTGACAAAGTAATGTTTTTCATGTACTCGGCGTTTGACTTTAGTTTCCTTTTGTTCCACAACAATATGAGCTTCGCCACCCGCCAGATGTACTGTTTCTCCCAAAGTGCCCATACAAGTCAGCGGACAGACTACAGTGGCTTTCGTTTCTTCGGTGCATTCGAGTAAGGAATTTAACCAGCCTGGACTGACAATTACATCGTTGTCGATAAATACGAGATACTCGCTGTTAACTTGTTGTAAACCCAGGTTGCGGGCTTGATTTGGTGAAAGGTAACGTTCTGTGCGGATTAATTGAAATTTTTTTTCTTGGGCTTGTTGTTGCAGGTAGCGGCGGATATGTTGCGGTGAACCGCCGTCTACATAAATTAGAGAAAAAGGTAGTTGGGTGTTTTGGTAAATGCTTTCTAGCGATTCGCGGGTGTAACTAAATCGCTCACGCTGGGAAACAATTATAGTGATTTGTGGTTTTTTCATGGTTTAGGCAATAGGCAATAGGTAGAGACGGGATTAAAAAAATGGGACAAATAGACCACTTGTAGAGACGCGATTCATCGCGTCTTGAACTTTCAAGCGGACACAATTGAATTGCGAGTCGATGCAATTGAGTTGCAAGGCGATGCAATTGAGTTGCGAGTCGATGCAATTGAGTTGCAAGCCGATGCAATTGAGTTGCGAGTCGATGCAATTGAGTTGCGAGTCAATGCAATCAAGTTTGGGTGAAGAAGCCAGCTATGCAGAGGACAGAAATCAGAATTCCCTTCTGCCTTCTGCCTCCTGCCCTCTGCCTTTATTGCTAATCAATTTCTCCGCGTCCCCGCGTCAACCCCAATTATGCCTAACAAAGCTGCTTCAGATCTCCCTAAGGCTCGTTGATAAACATTTATCCAGTTTTGGTATTCTACCGATGGGGCAAGCTGTTGAGTGAGTTTTGTTTTGGCTGCTGCGCCGAACTTTTGCCGCAGTTGTGGTTGAGTGGCTAAATATCGTAGTCCAGCGGTTAATTCTTCTGTATTGCCGGGGTTGACTAGTAAACCGTCTACGCCGTGTTCTATAATTTCAGCGATCGCATCTACACGAGTGCCAATTATTGCTCGGCTAGCTAACATTGCTTCCAACAGCGTATTCGGGCAACCGTCATGCACTGAGGGAATTGCAAAAATATCTAGATGTGGCAAATAAGCTAAAGCTTCTTGACGGCTAGTAATTCCAGTGATGCACAGGCGATGCCCAATTTGACTTTGCTGGATTTGCTGCTGCCAATATTCTCGCTCTTGCTCAACAAAATCACCTACCAGCAACAGTGTTAAATCTAACTCTTTACCCAACTCTGCACAAGCATCGAGGAGAAATTCAATTCCCTTTTTGTCTCGAAACCTACCCAATGAGCCGATAACAATACCTGACAATTCGTTAACTAAAGATGGGGTGGGGAGTTGTTCAAAGTTGATGGGTGCAATGGAATTCCAAAAAGCCGAGGATTTTAACTTTACACTTGGAGCGATAATACTAGCCCTTTTGAGCAAGTCGCGACTGACAAATGTTACCCAATCAGAATTTTCTAAAATCCACGCAATTTGAGCATGGTTTTTAGGATGAAAAATATGTTTATGCAAATCATTACCGCGAACGCTATTGATTACGGGAATGTTATTTTCTTTAGCTAAAAGCGTAGTTACATAACCTGTTTCATTCAGAAAAAAAGCATGAAATAAATTAAAATTATACTTTTGATGTAAATATTTAATTTGAAAATAAATTTCACTAAAAAAATCTTGGACTTCTGTAACATTGCTGCGAATGGCTGACTTAATGCGATGCACAAATACGCCATCTTGAAACGTTGTTGTGCAATTTGCTCGTCTGCGAGTTCCATCAACAGCTAAGCGTTGTTTCGAGCGAAAAACTGCAACGTGAACTTCATAACCTTTATTAATTAGCATCTTTGCAATTCGATGCACTGATTCACCAACACCGCCAATATCTGGAGGATATTCGAGTGTGGTAATGCAAATTTTAGTTTTATCCATGATTTGTTATGTTATTTGGGCAAGAAATCAGAACACAGAATTCAGAATTCAGAAATGAATTAAAGTCTAAATATTATTTTGACTAGTGAATTCTCTCTTCTGTATCCTAACTTCTGAATTCTGACTCCTGAATTCTGAATACTAAGCAATTTGTTGCTTAACTGCTAGATTTTTCAAGATATTTGTAGTTTTCTCAACTCCAGCAAAATCAACACTAATTTTAGTGTGTTGTTCTTTAAGGTAATTGATAATTTTGATAGCCAAGTAATCAGGTTGCAACTCATGAGGGTTGAGAAGTTTGACGATTCCTAAATTACTTAACTTTTCGGCTCTGATAGTTTGTTCTCGATCTTCGTTACCTGTAAACGGAAGAATCATAGCTCTTACACCCGTGGTTAAAATATTCATTGTGGTGTTATAGCCAGACATATTTATCGAGAGTTCTGCTTTCTTCATATAATTTAGCAAGTAAGGAGTATAGCGTCGAATGTGGATATTTTTGCTACCTCTTGCGAGTGCTTGCAGTTCATTAAATTTTGCATCTGGGATAAATGGCCCAGTGAAAACCTGAATATTATGCGGCAATATTTTTTCTAAAAATGGTGCTGTTTTAACTACACAATCAAGTAATTCATGACCAAATCTGCCACCTCCTACGCTGGCTAAAATCAGAGGTTTATCTGATTTAAGAATTTCTCGATCTTCATAACCTAAAACAGGATTGCTTGGTGGTTCTTGCACCACATATCCAGTGTAATAGACTTCGCATTTGAGGTCATCTACTCTGGAAAATGTTTCTTCTAATGGCACAAATTCAGGGTCGCCATGAACCAGCAACATATCAAAATATTTATTGATTAAGTTGCAGACTTTTTCTTCATGTTTCGCCTGCTTTTGCTGTTTAGTAACTACAATATCTCGCAAGCTAGAAACGACTTTAGTTGTACTTTTATTTGATTTTGCTAATTCTAATAAAGGGATTAGTTCAAAAGAAAAGCGTCTCCTGCCAAAAGGAAATAATTCGACGATTAAAACATCAGGCTGGAATTCATTAAAGATTTTCAAAAGTAGATTTTTTCTAATTTCTTTGACTTCATTAAGACTAAAAGCGTCATCCACCACTTGAAGTTCTGTAAATTCTGCATCGGTTTTAATTGCAGGCAAATTAATGACTTCCACCCCAGCAGGGATTTCAAATCCTTGAATTATTTCACCGCCATTAATAAAACAAATTTGGAAATCTTTAGTTAAACCGCGTACAATTTCCCTGCTGCGAACTAGATGCCCCATACCTAAAATATGTTGGCAGTAAAACATCAAACGTTTCATGAAAATTTTACCTCTTTTAGTTTCGGTTGAATCAATAAGTGTCAGGTTAAAAGGCAAAGGGCAAGAAGTAAATAAATATGAAATACATGTTTATTTACTTTTTACTTCAAGTGAGCACTAAATCAGGTAATTGTTCCGGTTATTGGTAGCAAAATGGAATCAGGTTGTTTTTTTTTGCCAGTAAGTTGGAGATGTATTGGCTAATTTTAGGCAAGCCATTAAGATTAATTTCTGGAATGGAAATCTTGGGAATATGCAGTTGTTGTAACAGCGATCGCAGTAATATATCTGGAGTCAGATCATTTGGGTGAATAGCCGTCAAAACACCTAGCCAAGCTAGGTGTTGTGCACGAATATACTGTTCTTGTGATGGCTTAATTCTGGGTACTATAACTGCTGGTTTATTCACTGAAAGAATTTCACAAATTGTGTTATATCCACCCATTGCTACTACCGCATCTGCGGCGGCGATGTAACTCATCAAATCATTGGTAAACTCGCCTATTTCCACGTGGGAATATGCAGCTGCTTTCTGTTTTATTGCAGCTTGCTGTTCTAGCGGCATTTCAGGGCCACATATAATTAAACTTCGCAGTTTATAACGTGTAGGTAGTAATGCCAAACTTGATAGATAAGTGTCAATTAAACTGTAACCATCTTCACCACCACCAGGCGTAACTAAAACGAGTTGTTCTTCTTGGGAGAGTTTTAACTCACTGCGAACTAAATTTGGGCTTTTGCTTCCTAGTTGTTGACGGATGTAGCCACAAAATTGCACCTTTTTAGCCACCATTGGCGGTAGTTGATATTGTTCGCGGATGTCAAAAATTTCTGGAGTCCCAACAACAAGCACGCGGTCATAATATTTTTCAATTGCTTCGTAGTAACCGTGCTTTTGCCATTCTGTAATTATTGCATCTGGGCGATCCAAAATATCCCGCAGTATTAAAATTAACGGAGTTTGCGGTAATTTTGTTGTGAGATATTCGATGGTAGATTTTAATTCATTACGAATACCATAGGGTTTTTTGTCTACTAGAAAGACATCTGGTTTAAAATTAGCGATCGCTGATAAAATTAACTCCGATCGCAACTTTACTGTTTCATGAATTTCTATCCCTAAATACTTGACAGACATCTCGCCTGATGTTCCACGATTTAAGCAGGGTAACTTAATATAATCGAGTCTTTTTGGTAGCCGAAAGCTGTGCAACATCGGCGAACCAGAAACTACTAAAATTGAAAGCTTATCGATTGAATCTAACAAGTGAGTGCAGATTCCTAGCATTCTGCGAATATTACCGAGACCGAAGCCATCGTGGGAATATACCATCAGTTTCATGGCTAAATATCCCTCAATTATTCAGTGGAGTTTGTTCTTTTAAATCAGAAAAAATTATGTAGAACTCACGCATAAATAAGTGGGTCTCAAGCCAATTGAACTGGGATTTAGAATTTAAAATCCCTGTTTAACCAGGTTCTCAATGTTTAATGAATGTTTTGTGAAACTTTTATGAGAAAATTCTCATGAAATTTAGGGTGCATTAGCCTTACACACCATGTTACTAGCAGTGCGTTGAGCAGATCAAAAACGAGCGCAAACAAGGGCTTTGGTAGTATCCAGAAGTGCTTGAACGCCTTCACTTCTGTTAATGCTGGTATTTGACAATAAACCAGGCTTAATACCACCGCTATCATTACTGGTAGTTTTAATATTGAGTAGAAATTAATACTCAAATCACCCAGATGATAGTATGCCCACCAGTACCCGTAGTAAATCTTCTAAACCTTCAGGAACACGATAAAGTTTAATATCTTCTGTAACCCGTTTTTCTTCTCTATGGAGAATACCAAATTTCCAATCATCCCCATTGGTAACTGCTCCATATAAAATGCATGATTCACGATCTAGGGATTGATCTAAAGCAATTAATTCTACTGCCAGCTGTGTAAATCCTCTTCTAATATCTGATTGTTTGGCTTCAATTACCAATAGAGAATTAGATTGGTGTAAGTAATAATCCAAAGTTCCTTTGAGTTTTTCATTAACATTAATTGGATATTCACTATATAATTGTGCCTTTGTATGTTCGCATACTTCAGCAAAGATAGGTGCAATTAAAAATTCTCGTATTGATATCTCAGCCGTTGGGTTAAACAGTTTTATATTCCGCTGCAAATAATTTTGTAAAAATTCTAAATAGGTCAGTTCACCAAACTATTTCGGTAATTCTAACTCTGTGCGATCGTAGGCGTACTCAAATTCAGCTAATATGTCTATTGTAGGATTAGGCAGTAAAAAATATTGGCTAAAAGTGTAACTTTGCTCAGATTGTAAAATTTTATATTTGCTCATTGTTGATAATTTCTATTTAAATCAAAGTTGATTACTGTACTAAATTATAAGTAGATAGACCTAATTGAAGAAGGCAGGAGGCAGAGGGCAGAAGGCTTTTATGTTCAATTTAGAAGGGGATTCAAACCCCTCCTAAATTGAGGCCACAAAATTGAAAATTTGGTGGGTCTTAAAGCTTTGGTCACGGGCAGAGGGCAGAAAACAGTATTCCTTCTGCCTCCTGCCTTCTGCCCTCTGCCTTTCTTGATAAATATAATATGTTCTGTCATTGTGAGCGTTCGCAATGACATCTTAGATTTAATCATAGCTAGCTAGTTAGTTATAAATCATTATTTCTCTGGGGCTGTGTTATCTGCTGATTTTTCACTAGGTTTGCTTGGGTGGAACGTAATTCTTCTAAAGCCAATTCTAAGCGTTGATTTTTTTCATTTAACTCCTGCGTGCGTTCGCAAACCTTCTTTTCTAACACCTGACTGTATACTTCTAGCTGTTCGTTAATATCCTTTTGGGCTTTGATAAGTTGCTGAACTTCCTGGATAAGCCGATTGAGGGAAGTTGCTAAGATACCGACTTCATCATTAGTAGTAACGGGTGCTTGTAAATCGAAGTTAGATTCTTCTGTAACCTGCTGGGCAATATGAGTGACTGTTTGAATAGGACGGGCAATGGCGCGACTAGTGTAAATTGCTAATAATGTGGCGATCGCAATTGACAATGACAGACTAGCAACAATAATATATAAGCGTAATTTTTCTGCGCTTTGTAATTCCTGTTTGGCTTGCTCATAGTCTTTGGCTGTAACTTCCACCAGGTTTGTGATGTCATCGAGAAAGTTATCCATCAAAAACACTGGTGAGCCATGCATGAAATTGAAGAGTTGAGTTTGCGCTGTCTTAATTTGATTTGGTGATAATTTATTGGGATTATTCTCTTGAAAAAAAGCTTCTGTTCGCTGTAAATAAGCACTAAAACCTTTATAGCTCCCTAATAAAACATCGAATGCTTTTTGCTCATTTACAGAATAATATTTGGTAGCGTTTTGAATGCTGTAATTCACTGTTAACTCAGACCAACTTTGTCGAGCTTGGGCAACATACTCTAATAAATCAGCGTAATTTTTTTCCCATAGCTTTGGTCTATCCATGTAGAGAATCAGTTGATGTTGAGTAGTGCGTACATAAAACACACTCGTTTTCAATTGAGATGCCTGATATAGTTCTTCAAACGCTGCTGCTTCTCGTTTTTGCGCCTTTTGCTTGTAACGGTCTGCAATCAAAAAACCCATAGTAGTTCCTAACACAGCGATACTCACAACCAGCGCATATCCAACACCTATTTTTTGACCAACTTTCAAATGACTGAACCAATACCCAGAGTTATTTGACGGCTGGACGCCGCTATTTGACCATCCGCAAGCCAGTTTATCAAAGTTCTTGTGCTGTTTCATACTCAACCACGACTTAAATGGGTTTGAATCCGTTCCAGCAAATCACTGAAGTGAAATGGCTTGGTAATATTGTAATTTGCACGATTATTAATGCAATTACAAGATAAAAAACTAAGTTGTCCAATCTTGGATAGTCAGTCCTGGAACTTTCTCAAAATCTCGCAGATTTTTCGTTAAGAGAATTCCTTTATTAGCAAGGACTATCGACGCGATGCGTAAATCTTGAGTACCGAGCCGAATGCGTTGATTTTTAAAGTTTTGGTAAATATCTTGGGATTTTCATCATACTGAAGAATATTAAATTCAGACACTAGCATAACTGTTTCAATTAGTCGCTGATAAGCATTTGATTGTAAAATCCCTTCTTTTGCCTCAGCAACTTGAGCTAAACGACCTCTTAATTGTTCTTCAATATTAATTGCAGTTGTTGTTAGTTTTACTTTAGCTGCTAATAGCTTTGGGATGAGGATAGGGTGATTTCGTCCATAAAGACTTAAGTGGTCTGTATCTAAAATATAAATCGTCATTATTCATCTATAGTTGCATTTAATTCTTTGCGGAGAGCAACTAATTTTTCCATGAAATCGTCAAATGTTGGGTCATTAGCAAATATTCCTGCATACTTCATTTGAATTATTTCTTGATGAGGCATTTCTTTTGGATTAACTTCAATAGTCACAAACTTACCTGTGGCTAATTGCGCTTCTAGTGCAGATTTAACCTGATAAATTGCTTCCTCTTCTGTATTAGCCTCAACCATTACATTTGGCATTCCTACCACTGATGCCACAAAGTTATCTTTTTGGCTTTGAACAAAAATTTGGTATTGCATAATTGTCTATTCTGTACGTTTAAAAATAAGAATCTTAGTAATCTGATTTTCGCACTTTTTCTTAACTTAATCCAATCACCCAGTATAAAGATTGCTGAATTCTAAATTATTGGTTTTATGTTCGTAAGCGATAACCCATTCCTCTAACTGTTTCAATGATGTCGCTGCCTAGCTTCTTGCGGAGATAACCGACATAGACATCGACAATATTAGAACCTGGATTATAGTCGTAGCCCCAAACATAATCAAGCAGTTGTTCGCGACTGATAACTTGTCCGGGATGACGGCAAAACATTTCTGCCATTGTAAATTCACGAGCAGGTAATTCTACAAAGCGATCGCCTACTTTCACTTGTCGAGTTCGCAAATCCAGTACCACATTACCCGCACTCAGGATAAACTCTTGAGCGTCTCTGGCTGGTCTAGCAGTTCGCAAACGCAACTTTACCCGCGCCAAAAGTTCTTCAAATCGGAAGGGTTTGGTGACATAATCATCTGCACCTCCTTCTAGCCCAGCGACTTTATCGTGAACGTCACTCCGAGCCGAGAGAATAATTACAGGCAAATCTTCTCCCTGTCCGCGCAGTTCTTCCAACACCTGAAATCCATCTTTTCCAGGCAATCCCAGATCCAAAATTAGTAAATCAAAAGCTCCACTGTGTACAACATCTACCACATACAGTCCGTCGGCAACTGTTGTCGTTGTAAATCCTTGCGATCGCAATCCTTTTTCAATAAATGACGCAATCCGGGGTTCATCTTCAGCGATGAGAATGTGAGGCATAGTGGGGATTGGGGACTGGGGATTGGGGACTGGGGATTGG
>JAVRCH010000069.1:0-72338 GCA_034530795.1 Nostoc sp. DedQUE12a | reverse complement strand
CATGAGTCCCTTTTCCCACAAGAGTGCAAAAAACACTTTTGCAAGAGACTCCATGAGCTGCGCTCACAAGGAACAATAAAAATCAATCTTCTCATGCCCAATGCCCTGTTTGGCCAATGCCCTATTTTCAAGGCAGGTCTACTACATTGCCATCCTTACCAAAGTTGAATCAAGTGGCGTCAAGCTAGTCTGCCTGGAAATTTTCTTGCCAACAAACTCGCGTTGCAGTGTCGGTTTCCATCGGGAGCATTTGTGAGGAAAAGCTGCTTTTGACCCTTCAGGGGTCAAAAACCGAGCCTCGGACTTTTCCTTGTCCAACTTTCCAACACGGATTTTAAATTGAATTTCCCCAAACAAAATCTAAAATTTAAGATTGTTTTATAGCTATGTTTGATTTGATGCCGATCGCCTTTAAAAATGTTAATCAACTTTGGGCTTATATCTTAACAGAGACCCTAAAGCAGCTGGGATTGACTTGTGCTATTATTTGTCCTGGTTCACGCTCGACACCCTTAGCATTAGCCTTTGCGAAACTTGCACCTGAGATTGAAGCAATTTCCGTGCTTGACGAACGCTCCGCCGCCTTCTTTGCCTTAGGACAAGCCAAAGCAACCGGACGCCCTGTGGTACTTCTTTGCACCTCTGGCACAGCAGGCGCGAACTTTTATCCGGCGGTAATAGAAGCCTCATATAGCCGCGTACCACTGTTGGTGTTAACCACCGATAGACCCCCAGAACTGCGAGATTGTCACTCTGGCCAAACCATAGACCAGTTGAGATTATATGGCAACTACCCAAATTGGCAAGCCGAATTAGCCTTACCCTCTGCTGATATGGGAATGTTGGCTTATCTGCGGCAAATGGTAATTCATAGCTGGGAAACCGCGCAAATCCCTACGAAAGGCCCAGTACATCTGAATATTCCCTTTCGCGATCCTTTAGCGCCTGTTCCCGATGGAAGTGACTTAAGTTTTTTACAGTCCCAGTTCCACCCAGAAGACTTTTTCGCAGGAATCGCAAATCTTACCCCATTCTCCATGCCCCATGCCCCATGCCCCATGCCCAAAGAATGGAAACAATGCGATCGCGGCATTATTATCGCAGGTGTAGCCCAACCACAGCAACCACAGGAGTATTGTAAAGCGATCGCTCAACTTTCCGAAACTCTCAAATGGCCTGTTTTAGCAGAGGGACTTTCCCCACTGAGAAATTATGCCGAACTCAACCCCTATTTAATTTCCACCTATGACCTGATTTTACGAAATCAGCAACTAGCCAAACAGCTAGCACCTAAAATGGTGATTCAGATAGGAGAAATGCCCACTAGTAAAGAATTACGTACTTGGATAGATGTAAACCAAACCCAGCGCTGGGTAATCGACAACAGCAACCAAAACCTTGACCCTTTACACGGGAGGACGACGCATTTGCGGATGACAGTGGAACAACTGGCTGTTTGGTTAGACAAGGGAGAGGCGGTAGAAAATTCTTCCTTGTCCCCCTTGTCCCCCTCATCTTCCCCCGACTATCTCTGCCAGTGGTGTGCAGCAGAAGCGCAAATTAGGGCAGCTGTTGACCAAACTATGGGGAATATGGAGGAATTATTTGAAGGGAAAGCAGCTTGGTTAATTTCTCAGACGCTACCGCCGGGGACGCCACTATTTATTGCTAATAGTATGCCTGTGCGGGATGTGGAATTTTTCTGGAAACCGAATAATTTAAGAGTGCGATCGTATTTTAACCGGGGTGCAAATGGGATTGATGGCACATTATCCACAGCTTTAGGAATTGCCCATCGTCAGCAAAGTAGTGTGATGTTAACAGGAGATTTAGCTTTGTTGCATGACACCAACGGTTTTTTAATCCGCAATAAATTTGCAGGACATCTGACAATTTTGTTAATCAATAACAACGGCGGCGGGATTTTTGAAATGTTACCCATCGCCAAATTTGATCCACCATTTGAAGAGTTTTTTGGCACTCCGCAGGATATTGATTTTGCTCAGTTATGCGCTACTTATAATGTGCAGTATGAATTGATTACTTCTTGGGAAGAATTGCAACAAAGATTGAACCTGCTACCAACAACAGGAATTCGAGTTTTAGAATTGCAGACAAATCGTAAAGCTGATGCTAAATGGCGACAAGAGAATTTAAATAAGTTTGCCGCAGATATTGTGATTTAACTATATTGAAAGTTAAGATAATAGCTCAGAGTTAGTACATGACAATAAAAAATCATGATAGATGAAAGAATTCTGATTGGAAAGACAGTTGAAGAAGGTACTGAATATGTAAAAACTAACGGTTATGAATTGTTTATAGTGCAAGACAAATGGATGGTACAAAATCCACTTACTAGAGGAGTATATGTAGTTGTAGTCGATAACAAAATAACTAAGCTTAAAGATGTTCGTCATTAAGGTTGAGGCAAAATAGCTAGTACAGCACGGCGGAAATCCAGCCACCATAATTAACCAGACAAACAGCAAATAAGGGGCTTAAGTCCCTTGTTAAAGGTAGGTAAACTTCCGCCAGAGTGTACTAGACATTCTGAAGTTAAAGATGAACTCGGCAATCAAACTCGAACTGAGCAATCAGTGTAGACAATCAGACGTATTGAAAAAGAATTAAGCAAAACCACCATCCAGTCTTGCTCTTAGAGCGCAAATATAAAGAATAGCTGGAATAACTCTCTTATAACTAGGGCCTGCCAACTGCCATACTGTGAATAATCCTGCACCTATCCAGCCAACTGGCCCGATAATGACAGCTATTGCACTTGACATTGTTGTGTAAACAACAAAAGGTAAAGTAATTCCTATTACGCCAGTAAGCGTACCCAATGTTGTTGAAGCTAGTAAATAAATACCAAAACCAGACAATTTAGCACCTGTCAAAGCCAGAAAAATACTAGTACTTCCTAATAATTCACCTCCTTTATCAAATTCTGATGCTGTTTTTCGTAACTGCTGTTCCATTTCTCGCTTTTGTTCTGGTGTCATTTTCTCCAACATTGTTTCCATAACTTTCTGTGCAATCTTGACCTCCATTGCACTAGCAGATTCATATTTACTACATTTGATGTTTAACTTTTTAGCAGCTCGCCTAACTATTTTTTGATAACTTGGATGATCATCAAATATTTCATTAAATACATAGCTTGCAGGATCTTGACTCTTCTCGCATAGACGATCAACAATAGAATCGGCTGTTGGTTGTGATGCTTTAAGAATCTCTGCCAATGCTTTCCTCTCCTCAAATGAGGCACGATTTAATAAATTTTTAAGGTCATCCATATATTTAAATCTTTTACTGAGAAAACAAATGCTAATAATAGTGTTCCCAGTAATAGTATTTTTATATAGATGAACTGAAATAAAAATCAAAATGGACTTATGACAACAAAACTGAGTGATGTACTGGAAAAACTCTCACCTCAACGTAGAGCAAAAATTGAAGCCCGCGCTCAAGAGCTTATTGCCGAAAATATGACACTTCAAGATATTAGAAAAGCCAGAAAGTTAACTCAAGAATCTATGGCGGAACAATTAGGAATTCGTCAAGATAGTGTATCTAGGCTCGAAAAACGTGCAGACCTGTTGCTTTCTACATTGCGTAGTTATGTTAAAGCTATGGGAGGAGAGCTAAAACTTGTAGCAGAATTTCCTGATAGACCTCCTGTGATTATTTCTGCACTAGGAGAATTAGATGAACAAACTTCTGAGATAGAAATAGAATAAGCGATCGCCTTTATCCTGTGTATTAAATTTACCCTCTTGGTTGACCTTCTAACCACCCTTCCAAATCAGCAAGAGTAGAAAAATCCAACAAAGCATCACCTAAAGCTTCCAACTGTTCCACCGATAAACCTTGAATCTGGGACAAAAGCGCATCAGGAATATTACCTACGCGCCGATTTAATTGTCGTAAAACTATTATTCTTTCTCCTTCTTCCTTAGCTTCGCGAATAGCCCGTGGTTCTTGCTGATTCAGTCCCAACATCGCTTCAATCTCCTCTCGACTCAGGTTAGAAAACTTATAAACAATAATCGTTGTCACTAAATCTATTATTGCTTGCTCTGATTGCTGCCGTGCTTGTTCAAGCAAAAACCGTGCCCCTTCCACTGCTTCCGTTTCAGAAGTAACATTTGTCAGCAACATTAAACTCAATCCTAAAGGTTGTTCTCGTAAATCCCCTAACTCATCGAGATAAACCCGCCTGACTTGTCCACTTTCTAACAAAGCGCGGTGAATTGTTAAATTAGAGGGTTCAAGATTACGAGAAGGAAAAATCAGCACTCCAAACCAATCATCGTAACGAATTGAGTGGCGGTAGAGAAACAAAAACAATTCGCTAAAGAAGCGGTGATATAAATCTTCGTCCTTCTGAAACTGAACTTCAGCAAAGAAAACAATTTTAGAAACTGCATTGGCGGGAGGTAGAAATACTCCATCAATCCGAAAGGCCGTTTCTTTCACCTCAACGGATTCAAACTGGTAGTTTTCCGCTTCTGGGGGTGGTTGGTCTACCAACTCAAACAGCAACCCTGGAAATTGCTTAAACAATTTGTAGAAGATGGAGTCACGCCGCATTAGGATCGCTAATTAATTACCAAACCTGATTGTAAAGCTTGAGACATTAATCTTATCGTAGGCGTAGCCCACCGCAGGTATCGCAACTCCCCAACTCCGCGATAAAATTCTCTAAGCAACAGCACACTCCATACCAATGCAAATCAACTGGCAAACTGCCAAATCCTACGAAGATATCTTGTATCAAAAAACTGATGGCATTGCGAAAATCACTATCAATCGCCCCCACAAGCGCAATGCTTTCCGCCCCAAAACTGTCTTTGAACTTTACGATGCTTTTTGTGATGCTCGTGAAGATACAACCATTGGTGTTGTTCTATTTACTGGATACGGGCCACACACTGATGGTAAATATGCTTTTTGTGCTGGTGGCGACCAAAGCGTGCGCGGACATGCTGGTTATGTGGATGATACTGGCATTCCCCGGTTGAATGTGCTGGATTTGCAACGCTTGATTCGTTCCATGCCGAAAGTAGTAATTGCTTTGGTGGCTGGATATGCGATCGGTGGCGGACATGTCCTACACTTGATCTGTGACCTCACCATCGCCGCAGATAACGCCATTTTCGGGCAAACTGGGCCGAAAGTCGGCAGTTTTGATGGTGGTTTTGGCGCCAGCTATCTCGCCCGCATTGTGGGGCAAAAAAAAGCTAGAGAAATTTGGTTTCTCTGCCGTCAATACGATGCACAACAAGCCCTAGAAATGGGGTTAATTAATTGCATCGTCCCAGTCGAACAACTAGAAGCCGAAGGTATTCAATGGGCGCAAGAAATTTTAGAAAAAAGTCCGATCGCAATTCGCTGTCTCAAAGCAGCATTTAACGCTGACTGTGATGGGCAAGCTGGTTTACAAGAACTCGCTGGCAATGCCACCCTACTGTATTACATGACCGAAGAAGGGTCTGAAGGCAAAAAAGCGTTTCTCGAAAAACGTCCACCAGATTTTCGCTCTTTTCCTTGGTTACCATAAAAATTGCAAAATCGCACCTTCCTGAAAGGTGCGATTTTTGTAGATGTCAATGTTTACAGCACTAAAAATCTTAAAAACAAATTTTATTTTAAGCAGACTAAGAACTTAGTCTAGTAATAATGAGTGACTAAATAAGCACAGCTTTAGTTTTAGCCTCTTGGGAACTAGAGATTGTTTCCTCTACAAGAGCAAGAGCAGGATTGTCTAAATCTGAGACTAAGGATTGAGAACAAGCTAAAACTGGTTTTGCATCTGGCAAACCCCAAGCATCTTCCAAAGTTTCCCAAGAAGGTGCAAAGGGTGGGATCGCCAAATTGCAAGCCTTCCAGCTTGCTTGAACTGGCGCTCCCAGTTGCTGACACACTCCGCCACGGCGGCCTTCTGGCTGGTAATGACGGCAATATCTACAGGCAGATGCTAAAGATTTAATAGGTTTCATTTGGGTTCATCATTAGTGCCGTTTCAGGCTGAATTTCACCCTTATATTTTGCTTCTATATATAAAGACTGAGGAGAGGCAAAAAATCATTATTTGCTCTAGGTTTCAGCGATCCCCATGAAAAAATAAATTTTAGAATCTTTTTATATTCTTGTTATATTTTTCAATCTTTATTAGAGTGGATACCTATAGATTTTGGCTAAAACTTATTAGGGATCAAGATTAAAACTAATGTTTTTGATTTATCGATTTTTTTAACTTCTTCCTTAAGGATAGCTTGAGGCAGATAATTAGAGATAAATAGTATGTTTTGATATCACACTTAGGGTATTTTAACAGGAAAATATATTTTTTCTCAAGAATTAGAACTCTTGTGTCTGGTTGCAGCAAGTTATACCAATTCAAAATTCACGCATGACGCTCTCTACGAGACGCTACGCGTAGCTTGCTTCTTTGCAGGAGTACACGGCTTAGTTGCGCTAACAAAATTTTTGCATTAAGAAAGTCATAATTAGTAAGGCTTTGGTGGGTTTGCATCTGTCTGATTATTTTAGTGAATTGGTATTACTTGAGGATATTTTTCCTTTTCCACAAATTTAATTTCTCTAGAGCTTTGCAGCTGAAGCTCCCTGGCTTAGGAATTAGGATTGGCTGGCTTCAAAATTGCTTAGCAGCACACACAGAACAGACTGCCCAGCGCTGAAGTTCGCCCGGTGGGGTGGGGGATTGACATTGCGGACAAAGGGGTAAGCCATGCGATCGCGCTTGTACGATCTCAGCCCAATGCCCAAAAGCAGCATTCGCATCTTGAATACTGGGTGTATTATCACTGTTGGTAATGCGATCGCCAACGTAACTTGGATGGTCATGAGGCAAAATTGTTTGTTGCTGTTTTCTCTTTGCAGATGGATTCTGCCAGCCAGCAGTGGAAAAGCGAATATCAACCAATGGCGTTGGCAGGTTTTTATTCAACTTTACAAGCAAAGACGCGCGACCAAAAGTCAGGTTTTGCGCCCAAGCTGCACTAGAAGTTGCTACCCACAAAACATCGCGCTGAATCGACAATGGTCGAGTATGTCCAGCAGCCACAGGGCCAACAACCTCTGCCCAACACTTGAGCAACTGTTGAAATGGCTGCTCCTGCCATTTAGCCTGCTTTTCTAGAATGCCTAAAATATCATTAACTGATTTCAACGACATTGTTAAAACGTGGGGAGTGGGGAGTCAATACGGTTCGGATAAGCATTTTTCATCTCTGATGTGGGCTGGGAAAAGGGTAAGGGGAAAAGGGAAAAAGTTTGAAATTTCCCTTTTCCCTTTCCCCTTTAACCGAACCGTATTGAGTGGGGAGTTGGGAGTTAGGAATTTTCTATCCCTTCTCTGAGTGCCCTATTTTCTATTCTCAAGATAGACCTTCATGAACTATCCTTCACAACAAAGCCTGTAAATCTCTGTTTCTTTCTCCCCCATGCCCCATGCCCAATGCTCAATGTCCAATGCCCACTTCTAAGTAATTTTCGCTAATATTGGCACAAATATGTCTAAAGTTAATTCCAGCAATCTACGTTTGAGGTATAGAGGTAATGACTGAAAACCCCCTGAATGATTCCGGTAATCAATCGGCTAAGACACCTAAGCTAAAACCAGCATTAGCGGCAGCACTAGCAAGTTTGGAGGTGCCGCTAGATCATGAGTTAGCACGATACCGACGCACGCGAACTGGTTCAGTATCCTCGAATCAATACCGTGTTGGGAGTTACATCAACAGTCAACCTCAGCAGTTCACTGCCGTTTCCACAGCATCGGGTACAACTGCACCATCAGTAGCAGAAACTAAGGTCAATGTACCACCACCTTTGCCTGTATCCGTACCTGTGAATGCTCAGGTAACTCCAGCCTCATCTGTAGTAAAAATTGATGAACCACCGATACCTGTACCCCCTAATCCTCTGGTGGACTCAGAACCAGTGACGGTAAATACTGACGAACTAAATAATCTTAATCATGTTCCGCCCAGCTTGGATTCTGCTGAAAAACAAACTCAACTTCCACCACCACCGCCCAACTTTACTAGCAGTATCGTGCCGACAGTGGTAAATGATACCAAGGGCGAAAATCTTGTGCAGCCCGATGATGGACTCAAGCAGCCAGATGACTATCTTGAATCTAGCGAAGCACTGCTGCGGAGTCTTACAGATGAACAGCCACAAACTAAAAAAACCAATAATTATAGTGACAGTCTGCTATCACCTTTGGGTATCGGCTCGATGTTGCTACTATTGGTGGCGAGTCTGACTTTGGGTTATGTAGTTTTGAATCCTAAAAGCTTACCCCAGTGGAATTTAGCCAAGTTGTTTAATAGTAACTCGCCTACCGCACCAGAAAATACTCAGGAAGTTGCAAGTAATGTCGAATCTCAGATCCAGCCACCAAGTACACCTATACCTAAGTATCCCAATTTGGCTGCTGAAGAGTTTGCTGAAGTGAGAGACCCCAATGATGTAGTCGGCTTAAAACCCAAAGCCCAAACAACGCCTCCAGTTGTAACGAATCCCGTTATTCCCCAAAATCCGACAAATCCTCAAGCCGCATTGCCTGAGCCGATCGCACCCCTAAAACCAACAAATCCCATTCCCATAGCCCCCGTACCGACGGCAAAGCCCTTACCTCTTGCGAATTTGTCCCCGGCTCCAAAGCCAAAAACCTCACCTGGGGCAAATGCAGAAATCAAACCATCTACAGATGGGTTTTACCACGTAGTAATAGACAATCAAGGTCGTGCTTTAGCCTCAGCACGGGAAATAATTCCCGATGCTTATTTATCACCTGATAAACAATTGATTTTTCTGGGTGCTTTTAAGACTAAAGACCAAGTACAAAGACACATGCGATTACTAGAATCAAGAGGAATTAAGGCACGAGTTCAAGAGCCGTGAGTCGTAATAAAATGTACGATACCATGAGATAACGGTGCTAAATGGGGAGTAAAGAGTGGGTAGAGACGCGGTTATAGCAACTCCCCTAATTTATTAAGAGTACTGAGTATTTAGCACTCAACACTCAGCACTCACTACTGAGTTTCGTGGATGGAGAGCAGAGATGGAGTTAATTAAGCGTATTCTGCGGGTGATTCGCGCTAACCTCAATAGTTTGATAGGCAGTGCAGAAGATCCAGAAAAGATTCTGGAGCAAACTGTGATGGAGATGCAGGAAAATCTGGTGAGGTTACGTCAGGGTGTAGCACAAGCGATCGCCACCCAAAAACGCACCGAAAGACAAGCTGCTGCTGCCCAATCCCAAGGAGAAGAATGGTATCGCCGCGCCCAGTTAGCACTGCGACAAGGCAATGAAGTCTTAGCACGGGAAGCTTTAACTAAACGCCAAGCTTATAAAGAAACTACCAAAGCTCTATCCAACCAGATAGAACAGCAAAATGAGATAGTGGCTAGGCTAAAAAAGGATATGCGATCGCTAGAGTTAAAAATTGGCGAGGCAAAAACTAAAAAAGATATGTATATCGCTCGCGCCCGTTCTGCTGAAGCCTCTTATCGCTTACAAGAAATGCTCGACGGAGTTTCTGCTACCAGCAGTCTCAACGCCTTTGAGCGGATGGAAGAAAAAGTTTTACAGATTGAGGCAAAATCAGAAGCCATCGCTCAACTTAGTAGCGATGACTTGGAAACACAATTTGCGTCGTTAGAATCTACTAATAATGTAGATGCCGAATTGGCAGCTATGAAGGTGCAAGTTTTAAATGAGGCACAAAACACGCAACCCAACAACCGCCTCTTGGAAGACAACCAAAAAATCGAGCAGCCTCCCCAACAGCAGCTACCCAAAACACCAGACTCTTAAAGTTGGGTGAAATGCCACAGCTTCGAGATATCTTAACAATTAAGAGTTGTTGGGAGCTACCGATCTAAACCGGAAAGATTACATTGAAATAGGTAGCTATTAAAAAGTAAAAAAGCTAACTGTCCAACAAAGAGCGTAAACCAAAACAAGGAAAAACAAAGTTATGGGATTATTCGATCGCATTAAACGAGTTGTTAGTTCTAACCTCAATGACCTGGTTAACAAAGCTGAAGACCCGGAAAAAATGCTAGAGCAAGCCATCCTGGAAATGCAGGAAGACTTGGTTCAACTACGTCAGGGAGTAGCTCAGGCGATCGCCGCCCAAAAACGCAGCGAGAAACAGTACAGTGATGCCCAAAATGAAATCAATAAGTGGCAACGCAATGCCCAACTGGCACTGCAAAAAGGTGATGAAAACCTAGCACGACAAGCTCTAGAGCGCAAGAAAACTTATACTGACACCAGCACCGCCCTCAAAGCTAGTTTGGATACCCAAAACACTCAAGTTGAAACCCTCAAGCGCAACTTAATCCAGCTGGAAAGCAAGATTTCTGAGGCCAAGACCAAGAAAGAAATGCTTAGAGCTAGAATCACTACTGCTAAAGCCCAAGAGCAACTCCAAAACATGGTGAGTGGGATGAATACCAGCAGTGCGATGGCTGCCTTCGAGCGGATGGAAGAAAAAGTCTTGATGCAAGAAGCCCGCGCCCAGTCAGCAGGAGAATTGGCGGGTGCCGATTTAGAAAGCCAGTTTGCTCGGTTAGAATCTGGTAGTGATGTTGATGATGAATTAGCTGCTTTGAAGGCGCAAATCCTACCACCTGCCGCTCCACAAAATCAACCCCAACTACCGCCCCAACAGCCACCCCAACAACAAACCGCTGCTCCCAAGTCTAATGATGTGGTTGATGCCGAGTTAGATTCTCTACGCAAACAATTGGATCAAATGTAAAATTGGCAAAAAACTTACTTGAGCCAGTCCCACGCCTTTTGGTTGTGGGATTTTACATTTTAATGGGCAAGGGGCAAAGGGCAAGGGGCAAGGGGCATGGGGCAAAGGGCAAAGGGCAAAGGGGAAAAGAAAGATCCCTCCTTTTCCCTTTAACCTTTCCCCTTTTCCCAAGGCGTTGCCATCTCCCTCATCTAATATTTTGCATGTTGGGACAAATTGTATCCTCCTGCTGATCTTCCAAATTCTTCCAGCCTGAAAGTAATCCTTTGATTTCCAAGCGTAAGGTTAATAACTGATCGATTTGGCGATCGATCTCCAAAAGCTTCTCTTCTAGTTTTTCTTGAATCTCACCACAGGGTGCTTGCCCTTGGTCATATACCTCAAGAATATCTCCAATCTCTTCTAAGCTCAGACCAAAGTTTTGTGCCCTTTTAATGAAAGCTAGGCGAGTTAATACTTCTAAAGAAAACTGGCGAAATCCTCCTTCTGTTCGCCTTGATGATTTGATTAAACCTAAACTTTCGTAATAACGAATTGTCCTAATGGGAATTTTACTTAAGTTGGTTACCTGGCCAATTAAAAGCAGTTTGTTATCCTGAGCTAACACGGTAGATCCCCTTTTTTTTGATTATTATTACATAATTTAAATATGAAATTGCCAAATAATTTAGCAGTTTTTAGGTAACATTGCTGTGCAGCAATCTTTTTATTTATATGAAAATTTATATATCAAAATTTTATTTCGGTAGTTGAAATTTTTATCTAATCAGAAATTGTACTGTTTGTGCTTTAAAAAAAAATCTGAGTCTATAGTAGTTGATTTCAACTTATATTTATTTGCTATAATTTTAACATTTTTAACTGTAGATAGGCAAAATTTTATTTCAATTTATTGGGTAATTCCTTATCATAGTACTGAAAGTAACTGTTTGTTTATAGTTCCCATGTTACTTGTAGATTAACCGCTTCACTGCAAGTGAAACTATAAAAATGAATCTCAATTCCCGGACTTTTAACTCAACCCGTAAACCTAAAAATTTTAATAATCCAGAGCGTTTTATTGAAGGATGGTATTGGGTAATACCCTCTACAAATTTGCTCTTAGGTGAAGTAAAACCTGTTACCATTTTAGGCAGGGAGCTAGTGATTTATCGGGGAAAAGACAAAAGAGTAGTGACTTTTGATGCCTACTGTCCGCACATGGGCGCTCACCTTGGTGAAGGCAAAGTCGAGGGGAATGCACTACGTTGTTTTTTCCACCACTGGAAGTTTGATGGCGAAGGGATGTGTATTGATATCCCATGTTTAGATACGCCACTTTCTTTAAAGTTACAATCTTGGCCGACTGCTGAGAAGTACGGGATGATTTGGATTTGGACTGGAGAAATACCACAGCAACCTCTACCTTTTGTTCCAGAGTTAGAACAAAAAGAGTGCGATGTTGCTATACATTCTCACTTTTTAATGAATTGCCATCCTAATGTGGTGATGATTAATGCGATTGATGCTCAACATCTGAATACAGTTCACAAATTGCCTGTAGAAGTTGTCTTTGAAAGACAGCAACTCAACGAAAATGCGATTGTCTTCACCAACACTGCACCCATCAAAGAAAACTCATTTTTCGTCAAGTTCATCCGTCTTTTCTACAAAAATACCATTACTTACAGTATTTGTTATTGGTACGGTACCATTAATATTGTGACAGTTGGCCCTGATTTCCTCCATGTTCACATGATGTTTGCTACGCGCCTTCATGAAGGGGGAAAAGCTGAAGGCCAAATTCTATTGATGGTTAAAAAACGTAAGGGTATTTTTGGTTGGTTATACAATCGAGTTGTGCTGTGGTTGACAAAGATTACAGGTAAATTCTTTCTCATGGGTGATATCAAAGTTGTCCAAACTATTCAGTTTGATTTGAAGACCCCAATTAAGGCAGATTATTCAATTATGCAGTTCATAAATCATGTTGAGAAACAGCAGTCTCGAATGTGGGGAACTTGGGAAGAAACCCGATCGCGCGATGATGAAAGCAAGTCCAAGCGTGAAAGATGGCGAGATAGTATGAGTAATGACTAATATTCAGAATTGAGGAGGGTAAAAAGCTTGAGATCTAGCTTTCAAGATGAAATATTTTACTTGATTTAGTTGTAAATTGCTGAAGAACTAAATAAAAGTTAAAAGTTGAAACAAATTACTTTTAACTTTTAATTTATTTTCTGCTGGACTACGATATAAATAAAAAGAAGTGGCAAAGCCACTTCCTAATTCCCAGGTAGAACCTAAGTCATGAGTATAACGACTACAAAAAATTGAAATAGTATAAACAAACACCAATTGGCTGAATATCTCTGTTTTCCTAGTTTTCTGAGTTAGGATACTCAGATTTTTATCAGGCAAATAACAGCACAATAAAGTACATGGGTGGGGGCGCACAGCTAGCTGTGCGCCCCTACAATTATTTGTAAGCTAATCAGCATTTAAGTTGCACTATTGAAATTATGAATAAATGACTTAAACCCTCTCCTCTGCTCCTCCGCTCCTCTGCGGTCTAAACTGCAAATTAGGTGCTTAACAGCTTACCTTACCGACTTGCAATCTGCTGTAATATCATGTCCGCTTGATTGCTTATTAAACACGAAGAACCCCAAAGAGCCAAAGCTACGCTTTGTCTCCCCTCCCCGCAAGCGGGGAGGGGATTAAGGGGTGGGGTCTAATGACTGTGGTTAGCATAACTAATTATGCGGACATGATATAAGACGTTGATGGAACTTTAGCGATCGCCAAAATAATTGCTCTTCATAGATTTAGAGCGATCTTACAGAGTGGAAATTCATCATAAAGCTTGCCAACTGTGGATTTGGCAAGCTTTTACTTGGCATCAAAAATTTTTCTCTAATCGTAAAAATTTCCCCTACTTTTCCCCTATTACTCTCTAAATTCAAATCATTAAGAGCAGAGAACACCGCACAGAACAAGCGCCAAATCTCTGCATTGAGCCAAACAAAACGGAGGATATGGGTATGTTACAACAAATTAAAGAATTGCTTCAAAACGCACAACTACAACAGCAAGTACAAGCAGCAGCTAACCAAGCAGAAGCCATAAAACTATTAGCGATCGCCAGTGCAGAAAAAGGTTATAACTTCACGGTAGAAAGCATGTCTCAAATGCTTGCAGAGTTGACCTTTGTAGACTCCAACGAACTGAGTGAAGAAGAATTACTCAGCGTTAGTGGAGGAAGAATGCCTAACACCGGTCACGAACATATGTCATGTTGCACCGATTGTCCCAAGGGAAATGGTCAATGTTAATCGGCTGTCGCGCATCTTTTCGTGTTGGTTTTTGATTGTTGACGGTTGATAGTTAACCGTCAACAGTATGAGTAACTGTGCAATTTTAAAGCGTAATCGCTTATTTCAGCGCTTAGCCCACAATATTCTTTATTAAGACTAGGTGTCAGGGGAAGGGGAAGAAATAATTAACTCTGTCCCTGCGATCCTCTGCACCTATGCCCTTCTGCTTTTGTCAATCCAGTATTATGAAAAATCTAGTCATCGCCAAACGAGATATCCCATCCTCTCAAGCATTAACAACTATTGTTGCTAACGCCAGTTTTTTGTGGGAACGCCTCAATACAGAACGATTTGTAATTAACATCGATTCGATTAATGAAACAGAAATTCAGCGTCGGCTCGATCGCTGGTGTCAAATCGTAGGTGACTGGAACACTTTACATAAACGCTTACAATGGGAAAGCTTAGATCTTGCTACTATTCGCCCTCGTTTGGGAAGCCTTGACTGGATGCAAGCATCTTTGCCAGCATGGGCAGAAACTTTGCAGCAGATTATGGAAATGGCAAGGGAATTTGAGCCTGCACTGCAAGTAGATTTACCAATTAATGCAGAAAATCCCATTCCCTTTGAAGATATTTTGTTGCCTGCGATCGCAGTTGCCAGAGAGCAACTTTTGACTAGGCTTGGTTCTGGACAACTAACTCCAGAAAGTTTACCTTTATCAGTGCTTTCAAAAGCTGCTTACCGGGAATTAGAACGCACTTTGCTACAGCGATTGGCAGGGATTTGTACCAAAACGCTGAATTTTGAATTTTCTCAAGTTCGTCCATTTGGGAAGAATTTGCTTCACTTGCTAGGAGTAGCAACAGAAAAAAGCAATAATAAAACTCACTATAATCAGTTTGTCAATCAACTCCTAAAAGATGGATTGTTGACTCTATTTAATAAATATCCAGTACTCGGTCGATTAGTAGCTACAGCCGTCAATTTTTGGGTAGAATCTGCGGCTGAATTTATCCAACGTCTGGCGGAAGATAAAACAGATATTCAACAAATCTTTAGCTCAAAAAATGATAGTTTAGGCAAAGTTGCCGAAATCCAAACTTCCCTTTCTGACCCCCACAAGCGTGGGCGAACAGTTATTTTGCTCACATTTGAGTCTGGACTCAAACTCGTATATAAACCTAAAGATTTAGGGCTAGAAGTTGCTTTCAACCAATTTTTAGATTGGTGCAATCAACACAGTCAGCTATTAGATTTCAAAGTTATTCAGGTGCTGAACCGAGATAATTACGGTTGGGTAGAATATATCACACATCAACCTTGTAACGATGAAGCCGCTGTAGAACGTTTTTATCAGCGGGCTGGGATGTTGTTGTGCGTGCTTTACGCTTTGCGGGGAACAGATTGTCACCACGAAAACTTAATTGCCAGTGGCGAACATTTGGTGTTAGTAGATATGGAAACTTTGCTGCACCATGAAGCGAATTTGATGGAAAACTCACCAAATGCCCCAGAATTTGAGACAGCCGCAGAACAGCAATTTTGGGAATCTGTGTTACGGACTGGGCTTTTACCGCGTTGGGACTTTAGTAGCGATCGCCGCATTGCCTATGATGTTAGCGGATTAGGTAGTACAGATTCTCAAAAAGTTCCTCATAAAGTACCTAAATGGCTACGCACTAATACCGACGATATGCATCTGCATTATGAGTCTGTCAGCATGTCCGTGGGAAAAAATGTGCCGCGTTTGGGTGAAATAGCTTTGTCAGCCAGCGATTATCAAGCACAAATTACTGCCGGATTTAAGGCGATGTATCGTTTTTTGATGGCGCATCAGGATATATTACTGGTTCCTGGAAGTCCGTTGACTGCCATGCAAAACCAGCAAGTCCGCTTTGTCTTCCGCAACACTCGCATTTACAGTGCCATCTTCCAAAAAACTTTATCGCCGGATTATCTCAAACACGGTGCAGACTATAGCATCGAATTGGATCGTCTCAGTCGTGCCTTTCTGGTTGCTCAAGATAAACCCAATGCTTTGCCAATTTTGAATGCAGAATTGCAAGCAATGGAACAACTAGATATTCCCTTTTTCACGGCGAATGCTGGTAGCGATGAACTGAGCGTGAGCAACGAGGTAGCTATTGGACACTACTTTAAGCAACCTAGTTATCAGCACGTCCTCAATCAGTTGCAGGCAATGGATGAAATTGACCTAGCTCGACAAACGGCGATTATTCAAGGCTCATTTCATGCTAAGGTAGCGCAAACTCCCAAGCAAGACATTCAGCAATGGAATGCCGAATCGTTACCGTTGCTAAGTTCAGCAGAATTAATAGCCGAAGCTAGTGCGATCGCCACTGAGTTGGAAACAACAGCTATACCAGATCCCGATGGCAGTGTCAACTGGATCGGCTTAGGTTATGTGCATGAAGCAGAGCGATTCCGATTGCAAGTTTTAGGCTACAGTCTTTATGACGGACGCACTGGAGTTGCCTTGTTTCTCGCTGCCCTCAGTCAGGTAACTAATGACTCACGTTCCGGTGATTTGGCATTAAAAGCACTGCAACCATTACGTCGGCAAATCCAAACCCTGAACTTAGAATCTCGGCAACTTATGGCTCGGCTCATGGGTATTGGTGGCGCAACGGGTTTGGGTTCGATAATTTATGGTTTGGTGAAAGTCAGCCAATTCCTCAAGGATGAGACACTGTTGGCAGATGCTCAAGCATTAGCCGAGTGGATGACACCATTAATTGCTGCCGATAAAAAGCTAGATATTATGAGTGGAGCAGCAGGAGCCATTCTTGGGTTGTTATCTCTGCATAGAGTAACAGGAAATGAAATCGTTTTAGAAAAAGCGATCGCTTGTGGAGAGCATTTACTCAACCATCGAATTAGCTACGAAAATGCTCCTAAAGCTTGGCAGACTGTCAGCGAAAAACCCTTAACTGGGTTCTCCCACGGAGCAGCAGGAATCGCCTATGCTTTGCTGCAACTCTACAGTGTGACTCAAAATCAAGCTTACTACGAAGCAGCGATGGAAGGCATCGAGTATGAGCGCAGCATCTTTAGTGAATCCCATGCCAACTGGCCTGATTTTCGCAGCCTGGAACCCAATCAGCCACCAAGCTTTCCCGTTGTTTGGTGTCACGGTGCAGCTGGGATTGGCTTGGCGCGTTTAGGCTGCGTCAGACTTGCAGAAATTCCCGGAATCGAACGCGAAATTGAAATTGCCCTGCAAACCACCCAGAACTATGGATTAGAAGCCAGCGACCATTTGTGCTGTGGCAATTTGGGTCGAATTGAAACGCTGTTAATCGGAGCGCAACGCTACTCGCGCTCTGATTGGCGGCAAATTGCCCTCCAGAATGCTACAAATGTTGTGGCTAAAGCCAGACGAACTGGAGCATACCAAATGTTCGTTAATTTACCTAGTTCAGTATTCCATCCCAGTTTATTCAGGGGTACAGCGGGCATCGGCTACGAGCTTTTACGCTTAGCTAGCGATGATTTACCTTCGGTACTGTTGTGGGAATAATAGCAATTCGTAATTAAGAAAGTCAGGAATTACGTACATGATTTCACAAGTTCATAGCGAAACTTCCATTAAACCTCTGTGTTCCTTTGCGCCAACCTTTGCGCTCCTTTGCGTTTAAAAATATTACTTTTTTCAACGCAAAGGGACGCAGAGTAAACGCAAAGGGACGCAGAGTTTTGCCAAATTTTATTCGCTACGAATTAATCAAATGTTGTACTAAGATAACAGACTGTCATTTTGCCTATTGCCTGTCTCCCCTAGTTCTCCCCGATCGCACTTTAACCTAGTTACAAAGCCTTGAGAATCTGGGCGCTGTCAGTAAGGAGGAGAAAAATGCAACTAAAACATAGCCACATCTTCCGTCAAGAAGCCCTAGACCGCTTGTCTTCACCAGAACAACTAGACCGAGCGATAAATGTGGTCAAGCCTCAAGCTTGGTTGACTTTATCTACTATGGGTTTTGTGGTTGCTGTGGCTGGGGTTTGGAGCGTGTTTGGTACAATTCCCCTCACTGTCACAGGTCAAGGTATCTTGATTAAACCGCACCATGTTGTAGAATTTCAAGCACCTAGTTCTGGGTCTTTACTAACTCTCAAAGTGAAGCCGGGGGATGTTATTAAACAAGGTGATGTACTGGGTATCATCGACCAATCGGTGCTGAAACAGCAATTACAGCAAGAACAAGTAAAGTTGCAACAACTCCAAACTCAAAATCAAGAAACTGACAGACTTCAAAAGCTACTAATTGAGCAACAGATTATTACTCTTGGACAGCAGAAAATGGATTTAGAAAATAATCTGCGCCGAGAGCAAAGTGCACCAAAGTTACGCGACCAAACCCTAAGAGCGATCGCCCAAAAACGTCAAAGTATTAATTCTCGCAAACAACAAATTAATTACTTACTGAAAAGTTTACAAAGCCGGGTGGATAATCGTCGTCGGCTTTTTACCGATCGCGTTATCAGTCAAGATATGGTGGTGCAAGCTGAACAGGAATACTTCAATACTCAAGCAGAACTATCTGAAATTGATGTGCAATTAAAGGATCTGGAAATTCAAGAAACCACTACACAACGAGAATTTCTCGAAAATCTTAATAGAATTGACGAAATTAAAACCCAAATTAAACAACTGAATACTCAAAATACTAAACTACAAGAACAAGACCTCAAGCAAAGAATTGACAAAGCCAATCAAATTCGAGAAGTAAAACGCCGAATTGCCCAATTAGAACTGCAATTATCTCAAGAAAGTAGAATCATCAGTAAATATAACGGTCACATTCTCGAAGTGAGTGTTGTTCCCGGTCAAATGATGAATCCGGGTACTCGGTTGGGGTCAATCGAAGCTGAACAGCCAAATTCAAAACTGATGAGTCTGGTTTACTTTGCGAATAAAGATGGTAAGCAAATTAAGCCAGGGATGGCAGTACAAGTGACTCCCAGCTTTGCCAAACGCGAACGCGAAGGTGGTATTGTCGGAACCGTTGCGAATATTTCTTCTTTTCCGGTAACTACACAAGATATCACAGCGATCGTTGGTAACAAAGAAATTGCCGCTAGTCTTGCAGGTAAAGGTGAAGCAAAAGTACAAGCTCTTGTGGAACTAGAAGAAAATAGTACATCAATTAGTGGCTACAAATGGTCATCTTCTAATGGTTCAGATGTAAAAATATCTTCGGGGACAACTACTTCTGTCCAAGTTAAAGTTGGAGAAAAAGCACCGATTTCTTATATTATTCCTATGCTACGCTCTTGGACTGGAATTTATTAAATGGGGCATGGGGCATTGGGCATGGGGCGTGAGTGAAGGAGAGTTAAAACTTGAAGGGTCAGCCTTTGAGGCTCAACGTTCACCCTCAAAAGGTCAACTTCCACCCTCAGAAGGTCAACTTTGAGCCTCAGAAGGTCAACTTTGAGCCTCAGAAGGTCAACGTTCACCCTCAGAAGGTCAACTTCCACCCTCAGAAGGTCAACTTCCACCCTCAGAAGGTCAACTTCCACCCTCAGAAGGTCAACTTCCAAGTTTTTACTCCCCAATGCCCAATGCCCCATGCCCAATGCCCCATGCCCAATGCCCCATCCCCCATGCCCAAATTTTTAAATCGCGTCCGCACTTCTACAGTTTTGCAAATGGAAGCGGTGGAATGTGGTGCGGCTGCTTTAGGAATAATTCTTAGCTATTATGGTCGGATTGTGCCGCTAGCTAAACTGCGTGAAGAATGTGGTGTTTCACGGGATGGCAGCAAAGCTTTTAATATTCTCAAAGCTGCGAAAAACTATGGACTCAATGCCAAAGGTTTAAAACTGTCTCTAGAACAGGTGACAAGTACCTCTCCCCCCTACATTGCGTTTTGGAATTTTAATCATTTTCTTGTGGTAGAAGGATATAGCAAAAAACGCGTCTACCTCAACGATCCTGCTAGTGGTCGGAGAACGGTTAGTTGGGAAGAATTCGATCGCTCATACACTGGCGTTGTCCTGGTAATGGAACCTGGGGCGGACTTTCAAAAGGGCGGGAAAAAAAATCACATTGTCTCAGCTTTAAGTAGCCGCTTACAAAACTCATGGGGAACGATCGCATTTTGCTTGCTGGCAGGATTACTGCTAACATTGCCTCGGCTAGCAGTGCCAGCATTTTCCCAGGTGTTTATCGATGAGATTTTAGTCCAAGACCGACAGGACTGGTTACGGCCTTTACTGATAGGCATGGGTATAACTACTATATTGCGGGCGTTGCTTGCCAGATTGCGGCTGACTTACCTGCGGCGATTGATGGTTAAGTTGTCCGTCAGCACTTCGGGGCAGTTTCTCTGGCATATTTTACGATTGCCGATTGGGTTTTATGACCAGCGCTTTGCTGGAGAAATCAGTAGCCGGATGCAAGTTAATGACCGCGTGGCACAAACACTCTCAGGGCCTTTGGCAACCACAATCATTGATGCGGTGATGATGGTCTTTTATTTGCTGATTATGATTCAGTATGACCGGTTGTTGAGTGCGATCGCTCTGGGTTTTGCTGCCATCAATATCTTTGCCCTGATATTTTTATCGCAAACTCGTGTCGATGCCAATATGCGCCTAGCTCAGGAGTATGGCAAAGTCGGTGGTATAACGGTTAGTGGCATCCAAAGCATAGAAACCATCAAAGCTTCTGGGCTGGAATCAGATTTATTTGCTCGGTTTGCTGGTTATTACGCTAAAGCAATTAACGCCCAACAGGAATTAAACTTACAAACTCAAATTCTCACCACATTACCCACCTTTTTGACAGCCCTAACCACAGCTTCTATTCTGCTGGTTGGTGGGTTACGGGTAATGAATGGCAATCTCAGCATTGGAATGCTCGTTGCCTACCAAAGTTTAACAATCAGTTTCTTAGAGCCAGTTAATAGCCTCGTTAATTTCGGCAGCACACTCCAAGATTTAGAAGCCGACTTAAACCGCCTTGATGATGTCTTGCAAAATCCCGTTGATTTGGAAGTGGAGGAGAATCGGGGATTGGGCATGGGGCATGGGGCATGGGGCATAGGGAGTGTGGGAAGAGGGGGAAGCATAAATTCTTTTTCCTCCCACACTCCCCATCTCCCTATCTCCCCATCCCCCTCGCTCCCCTGGCAATTACACGGTCACGTTGAGTTACGAAATCTCACTTTTGGGTACAGTCGGGTAGAACCTGCTTTAATTGAGAATTTCAACTTAGTTGTCCAGCCAGGACAATGGATAGCACTTGTGGGGGGAAGTGGTTCTGGTAAATCGACGATTGCAAAATTAATTTGCGGGCTTTATCAGCCTTGGGGAGGGGAAATCTGCTTTGATGGTGTAGGGCGATCGCAAATTCAGCGTTCTGTGTTGGCTAACTCGTTGGCGATGGTAGAACAGGATATCTTTTTATTTGCTGGAACTGTGCGGGAAAACATTACGCTTTGGGATTCTACTGTGTCAGAAGCCGATTTGGTGCAGGCTTGCCAGGATGCAGCTATTCATGATGCGATCGCGTCATTGCCTGGGAAATATGACTTTGAGTTGATTGAAGGCGGTATGAATATCAGTGGTGGACAACGCCAGCGTTTAGAAATTGCCCGCGCTTTGGTAAAAAATCCGAAAGTGTTAGTACTGGATGAAGCAACCAGCGCCTTGGATGCGGAAACTGAGTTGACTATTAACCGCAACTTGCGACGGCGTGGTTGTTCGTGTATTGTAGTAGCTCACCGCCTCAGCACAATTCGTGATTGCCATGAAATTATTGTGTTGGAGCAAGGTAAGATCGTGCAGCGTGGCAGCCATGAGCAATTATGGCAGGAAGGCGGCACCTATGTTCGCTTACTTCACTCAGCAGAAGCATAGTTAAGCTATGAGCAAGCCGCTGTACTCTTTGGAAGCAAACCAACCAGTACTGTTGAATGACCCAAAAACAGTTTGGGTGGTGCAGTCTGGAACATTGGCGGTGTTTGCGGCTATTAAAAACAGTACTGTTGAGGAACCTCGCCGCTATCTGTTCCATGTCGGTACAGGTGAAGCATTGTTACCTGAAGTAGCAGCAAGCGAATGGGGTTTTGTAGCGGTAGCAATTGAACCGGCTCAATTATCCCAGATATCAACAGTTGAGTTGATGAGGAAAGTCGCAGTTGCAGATCCTCAAGCGATCGCACTTTTAGAAGGTTGGGTGAATCATTTAGGACAATCTCTAACCACCCAGCAAACAGTCTTAGCAATGCCATTAAACCTCGTAGAGGCATTTGAGGGAGATTTTTCGTTATCGAATGGTGAGGCTTTATTATGGCAACAAACACTGGTGTGGGTGAAGTTGGACGAAGGAAGTACTCGCTGGATGGGAGTTGAGGAATCAAAGCTCAACTCTGCCTCGCCAATGTTTCCAGTTACTAGTGGTATGTGGTTAGAGGCAGAAAATCCAGTTATCGGACATATTTTATTAACCGCAGATATCAAAAATATCGAAGAAATACTTACAAGTTTAGTATGTTTCCATACTTATTTCTTTGAATACTTCAATTTGTTAGCAAATAAGGAAGCAGAAGCACAATTTCGTCAGTTTCAGGAACGAGAGCAATTTAATCAACAAGTAATAGAAAACGCACTTTCAGATTTAGCAACAGTATTGCAACCAGAGCCAGAAGTTGCTTTTTTTGAAGATGGGCCACCTTTATTAATAGCACTGGGAGCAGTGGGGCGAGCATTAGGAATAGAGATTCGTCCACCCGCAGAAGATTTTAGTACTATTCAAGACCCGGTTGCGGCGTTCGCGGAGCGACTCCTTTGGAGTATCGCCCGCGCATCCCAAATTCGGATTCGGCGTATAACTTTGGCAGGCGGCTGGTGGCGTCAAGACCAAGGGCCGATGTTAGCTTATACCCAGTTGGAACAGCGCCCGGTGGCGTTATTGCCTAAAAATAATGGAGATTATATCATCTTTGACCCCGTGGCGCGGACTCGCACACCTGTAAATGAGTCAGTAGCAAAAACACTGACAGCCACAGCATATATTTTGTATCGACCATTACCGCAAGTGGCACTCAAGGCCATCGACTTGCTACGGTTCGGAATCAAGGGTTATGAAAAAGACATCATTAATATTTTTCTAGTCGGGATACTAGGCACGATATTGGGAATGGTTGCGCCACAAGCAACGGCTATTTTAATTAATCATGCCATTTCCGAAGGCGATCGCGCTTTTTTATGGCAGATTGGCTTAGTACTGTTTGCAGTCGCCTTTGCACAGTTCGCTTTTCAAATTGGCCAAAGTATTATTACCCTCCGAATTGAAAGCGCCACTGACAGCGCATTGCAACCAGCCATTTGGGACAGGCTACTGAGATTAAGTCCGGGATTTTTTCGTCAGTACACTTCTGGAGACTTGGTTAACCGCGTGATGGCGGTGAGGGAAATTCATCAAAAAGTTAGCGGTGCTACCCAAAGAACTTTGTTGAGTGGAATTTTCGCCTTATTTAACTTGGTTTTGATGTTTATTTACAGTTGGCAATTAGCGTTTGTGGAAGTTGGTTTAACAATTTTTGCCGCTGTATTTACTGTTGCTTCTAGCTTTTTATTGGTGAAAAAATCACAAAAACAGCTAGAACTCGATGGCGCGATTCACGGACTTAGTGTCCAACTAATCAACGGTGTCGCCAAGCTGCGGGTAGCTATGGCGGAAGAACGCGCATTTGCCGCTTGGGCAAAAAAGTATAGCCAGCAGATTCGGCTAAAGGCGAGTTGGCAACAAATTAAAGATGGTGTTTCGATTTTTAATGAAGCACTGCCTTTGGTAAATTCTATATTGATTTTCGGGTTTGCCATGCTGTTGATGCAGACACGCCTGACACTTGGTACATTTGTTGCTTTTAACTATGCAGCGACGATTTTTATTAAGGGCGTAATTGACCTGAGCAATACTGTATCTGAAATTTGGGGCATTGTACCAGTATGGGAACGGGCAAAACCGATATTGCGATCGCAGCCTGAATATGACCCAACTAAGCTTAACCCCGGTCAATTAAATGGCCAAATTGCCTTAGATCGTGTCAGCTTTCGCTACTCGGAGAATGGAGGGTTAATTCTCAATGATGTCAGTATCCATGCCCAACCAGGAGAATTTATCGCCATTGTTGGCCCTTCTGGAAGTGGGAAATCAACGATATTACGCTTGTTGTTAGGGTTTGAGACTCCATTAACAGGCAATGTCTACTATGATGGCAAAGACTTGGCACAGATAGAACTCCAAGCTGTGCGGCGACAATTGGGGGTGGTGCTACAAAACGGCAAAATCGGCACAGGCTCGATTTTTGAGAATATCACCGCCGGGGCTTTAGTTTCTCTCGAAGAAGCTTGGTCAGCAGCACAGATGGCAGGCTTAGCTGATGATATCAAGCAAATGCCAATGGGAATGCATACTATTATCGCTGAGGGTGGTAGTAATTTATCAGGTGGACAAAGGCAACGATTATTGATTGCGCGATCGCTAGTTTCCAAGCCCAAAATTATTTTAATGGATGAAGCAACCAGCGCTCTCGATAATCGCACCCAAGCGATCGTTACTGAAAGTTTAGCTAAATTAAATGCTACTAGAGTGGTAATTGCCCATCGCCTCAGCACAATTCGTCATGCAGACCGGATTTATGTAATTGACGCAGGTCATGTGGTGCAAGTCGGTAACTTCTCAGAGTTGATTGCCCAAGAAGGTTTATTTGCTAGACTTGTAGCCAGACAGCTAGAGAGCAATGTTTAACACTCTTTAATCACTATCGCCAGAGAAAAATCTATAACCCTTATTTTTGAAGAGACCTCTTGGATAAATATGAATTTGTATCACGCAGAGGCGCGGAGGCGCAGAGAAGAGAACGCAAAGAAGGACTTTTGCAAGAGGTCTAAGGTTTTTATTAATTTAGGCTAAATAATTTGTGAAAATTATATATCTCTTTCTTCTTTCTTACCTTTGCGTCCTTGGCGTTCTTGGCGGTTCGTTTCCTTGTAGAATTATTCCTGACTTGGATTCAATAGAACGATAATTTCTGAAATCTTAATTCCCAGAGGTTTCCAATGGGAGTTGCTGGAAGAAAAAGTACTATCTCCTGACACTGCTTGGTAGTCATTGGGAAACTTCTCGTAAGCATTCGGAGCAGCGTCTACTCGTAAAATCATTTTGCCTTGATAGCGGGATAATTTAGTACTATCTAACAAAATTGTACCGCCGTAATCCCAACCTAATCCATAGAGTTTAAAGTTACCTAATTGCTTGCGTAACTCGCTTAAAGGAGTTCCGACTCCCATACCTTCACGGGTTTTCCAAGCTGAACCCAAGTTACGCACATCTAAAGGTTTGGTACGGGTATTATCACTCCAGACTACCAAGAGCGATCGCCCCCGATCTAATTTTAATTGAGTAGCGGCAAAACTACCGATTCCTTCAGCACCAGCAATGGTCTTATCAACGACACGAGACGCGCCAAATAACTTAACTAAATCTTGTTTGGTGGTTGTGCGTGTTATCGGCCCGACTCTTTCCCCAGGAATAATCAAGGTGTCTGTTAATGTTTGCGATTTAGCAATAGTAACTGAACTATCAATTTTTTGGGTTAATCCAACTGCTTCTTTTGTAGAATAAATTAGCAGCAACGCTAACGCAGCTGTAGCGATACTTTTAATATATGAGTTCACGGTATACCTCGACGGAATGCGACTGAGAATGGTTTCGTTAATTATTACTTTTCAGTTTTAACTTCTACAGTTTCGCAATTACGGATTCCCGATTTTATTAAGGCTCTGGTACTAAAACATGTTCTTTACTCCCTCAAAAACATGCCCGACTGACTAAAACATGTTGATTTGTCACTTCAGAAGGTGTCAGACCGACAAAAATGCCTTCATTTATAAATTAACAATAAGTCGTTCGAGAAAAAATTCTTTTTGACTTATCATTCGAGGACTTTCTATAAATAAAAAATAAGTCGTTCTAGAACCACTTTAGTTTTATTTATACAAAAACACAAATTTCGAGCAAAACATGTCCATGTATAAGCTCAGCTTAAGTTGTTCTAGCTCTGGTTATTCTGGGCTTATACAAGGATGAGTAACTTATACAGCAGATTGCAAGTTGGTGAGGTAATGTTCTACTTTACGGCAAAATCAAACAGGAACAATCAATGGGCGTTTTAATCTCTTTCTGAATTCTGAATTCTGAATTCTTCACTTCATCACTCTAGTTGCGTTGAAAATTGCCAGCAAAGCTACTCCGACATCAGCAAAGACAGCTTCCCACATTGTTGCTATCCCTAAAATACCCAATCCAATAAACACACCTTTAATTGCTAAAGCAAACCCAATATTTTGCCAAACTATTTTCCGAGTTTTTCTAGCAATTTGTATTGCTTCTGCAACTTTTGATGGTGCATCTGTCATGATAACAATATCGGCAGTTTCTATGGCTGCATCTGAACCTAAGCCGCCCATTGCCATGCCAACATCTGCTCTGGCAATCACTGGCGCATCATTAATACCATCGCCAATGAAGGCTACTTTACTATGTTTACTGGTGGTGCTAATTAGTTTCTCAATGGCATTAACTTTTTCTTCTGGTAATAGCTCTGCTTCGTAGATATCTATGCCAATTTGTTGAGCAATTCGAGAGGCGATCGCCTGATTATCTCCTGTTAACATTACTGTTTTTTCTACACCCATTTTTTTGAGTGTTTGAATTGCTTGTCTGGCATCTTCTTTGATTTCATCATCAATCACTATATACCCAGCATAAATATTATCTACCGCTACATGAATAACTGTTCCTTCTACTAGGCAATTATCGTGGGCAATGTGTTCTTTATGCAATAGGCGATCGCTTCCTGCTATCACTACCTTATTTTCAACTTTGGCTCTAATTCCATAACCTGCTATCTCTTCATAATTGCTAATATCAAATGCATCAATATTGCTGCCGTAAGCATTGCGGATAGATTGGGCAATGGGATGATTAGAATGAGATTCAACCTTAGCAGCTAATTCCAGTACTTCTTGCTGAGTAAAGTTATTTTTGGGTACTATTTTCGCTACTTTAAATACTCCTTTTGTTAAAGTTCCAGTTTTGTCAAAAACAACTGTTTTAACTGCATTTAGGCTATCCAAAAACGTAGAACCTTTAACCAAAATACCACGTTTAGCTGCACCTCCAACACCTCCAAAGTAACCTAATGGAATACTGATTACTAGTCCACATGGGCAGGAAATAACTAATAAAATCAGGGCACGATAAATCCATTCTGAAGAAGTTGCGCCAGAAATGAATAAAGGAGGTAACAAAGCAACTGCCAAAGATGTAAAAACTACTATGGGCGTGTAATATCGAGCAAATTTAGTAATAAATTTCTCTGTTTCGGCTTTTTTGCTTTTGGCATTCTGCACCAAATCTAAAATCTTAGCAATGGAAGATTCATCAAAAAGTTTTGTGACTTTAATGCTGAGAACACCGATTTTATTGATTGTCCCAGCTAAAACTGTTTCTCCCATTTTCACAGTTCGCGGTACAGATTCTCCAGTTAACGCAGATGTATCAACTTGAGAATTACCTTCAATAATTTCACCATCTAAGGGAATCTTTTCTCCAGGTTTGACGACGATAATATCTCCAATCTTTACTGTATCTGGCGATACTTTTTTTAGCCCATTTTCTGTTTGAATATTTGCATAGTCTGGGCGTATTTCTAATAAAGCTTTGATAGAATTACGAGAACGGCTGACAGCAATATCTTGGAACAATTCGCCAATTTTATAAAATAACATAACTCCCACAGCTTCGGGTAATTTATGAATTGCGATCGCTCCTAGTGTCGCTACGGTCATTAAAAATGTTTCATCAAATATTCTGCCTTTAAGTATATTGCGCCCCGCAGTTTTTAAAACACTCCATCCACTTAATAAATAGGCAGGAATGAAAACTAAATATTCACCTATTGAGTAGAGTGTATTATGCAATTGGTTTTCAAAAATTACACCAGGTGCATACAAACTTAAAATCACTACTAAAGGAAATATCTCATTTTTAAGGTTGAATTCTTCCCCGTGGTTATGGCTGTGGTCATGGTTATGATTCTCATCATGATGATGGTTATGGTTCTCATGATGTTCGTGTTCGCAACTGCAACAACCTGAAGATTCTGAATGTAGTTTTTGCTTCATGTTTTTGATAATTGTAAGTTATTGGATGTAGAACCTTTCTTTTAAGGTAATGAAAAAAATAATTTTTTACAAGTTAATAATTTAAGAAAGATAATCGATATCGATAAGTTAGAATTCAGAAGGCTTAATGTTAAATCTTTTGATTAATTATTAGCCAGCATTAAGATTTATAAATCTCTCAAAAATTTTAATTTGATAATAAGTATTAATCTCACCGAGCAAACATGGTTTGAGAGATCGGGAGGAAATACAGGAAATAAATAATACTCAATGCCCCATGCCCAATTCCCTAAAAATTTAAAATATCTAATGACTCTTCTATTTCTAAATCTAATATTCTTTGTTTTGTATCTTTGAGGGCTTCCAGCTTGCCTTCTTTACGGTAGATATCTGCGGCTTTTTGAAAATCTTCAATTGCTCCCTGTTTATCTGCCATTTCTAAACGAATATTGCCACGATTATAATAAGCATCTGCATAATTAGAATTAATTTGGATCGCTTGAGTATAATCTTCAAATGCTCCTTGAAAATCTTCTAAATCAAAACGAGCATTACCACGGTTGTAATAAGCATCGATATAATTAGGATTAATCTGTATTGCTTGGGTATAATCTTCAATTGCTCCTTGAAAATCTCCTAAATCAGAACGAGCATTACCACGATTTTTGTAAGCTACAGCATCTTGAGGATTAACTTTGATTGCTTGGGAAAATACTGGTGGAGTTCCTAGTAAATAACGAGCAATACCACGATTTTTATAAGCATCGGCATAATCGGGATTAATTTTAATAGCTTGGGTATAATCTTCAATCGCTCCTTGATTATCTCCTAGATGAGAACGAGCTTCAGCGCGGTTTTTATAGGCTACGGCAAGGTTAGGATTAACTCTAATAGCTTGGGTATAATCATTAATTGCTTCTTCTAATCTGCCAAGTTGATATAAAGCCAAACCTCGTTTGTTATAAAATTTAGCATCATTAATATTTATTTGGATTGCCTGAGAATAATCTGCGATCGCTGCTTCATAATCACCTATTTGATAGTGAGCTAAACCTCGTTTATAATACAAATCAGCATCACTATGATTAACTTCTAAAACTTTATTATAACTAGCGATCGCATTTGCATATTCTCCTTTTTTAAAACATTCATCACCTAATCTTACATAAAGTAAACTTAAATCTTCATCACGAGAATACAAATAGCTCTCTACATCAGGTCGAAAAGAGGACTTGAGCAACTGATTATTAGCTGGTTGAGGTGGCGTTTGTTGTTTTGGTAGATATTTATAACTTGGTGGCTGTTGCACAGAAGAATTATAATTTATCGAAGAATCTAACTGTTCTAAATAGCAAAATAAACCACCACCATAAAGTAATTGGTCTATCCCAAATGAAATTCTCCCAGTCTTCAACTTAATCATTCTAGTTGGCAGAAAGCCAGCTAAAAAAAGGTGATATTCAGATTGTGCCTCGCTCACATCTTCTTGAATTAAAATGCAAACTACAACTGCATTTTTTTCAACTTCTTCAGAACTAATTGACCATCTAACTCTGTCAATACTACCGTGACGAGATTTAACCTCAATACCAATAGATGGGTCAGAAGTTAAGGTAAAATCGATTTTGCCATCGCCCCCGAATCGCTTTTCATAATCGACTTCGGTAATAAAATCAGCTAAACGTTCCTTGACAACTTCCTCACCGAGTTTTCCTTTAAGATAGCTGATGAAAACATCACGAACCGGCAAAACACGCTTATATTTCTCAGCCATTAGCCAGCAAAATTCCCGTAGTGCCTTTAACCTTTCTCCAGAAATTATAGTTACTTCGCTATGTTGACCTTCTGTTTCACAATGAAGCAGACAACCAGATGTTAACCTTTTGATAAAATCAGACTGTAGCGATCGCAGTAGCGTAATCCAGTCCATTTTGATTGCTGCGAATTTTGAATGAGATTATTCTATTAAAATATTCATTCGCCGTAAACCTTTCAATTAGTTTGGGTGATATTCCCAAAAATTGCTTAATTTTATATATTAAATCTTAATTTAAATTAATGCGATTAAATTTGCAGAAAGCGAGTGTATTACGATACAGCAGGCTGTTGTCAGATTTAACTGATTTTTTCAGTTTAATTTGAGTACTAAATTATTGATAGATTTCCCGGAGTTCTTCTAAGGTATTCACAGTTTTGATACTGGTGAGAATAGTTTTTAATATCTCTACATTTTGTATCTGGCCAATCTCTGGTAATATTGTTAATCCATCGCTGCCAAATTTTAGTTCTAAACTGATTTCAATACCTTGAAGTAGCCCTTCCTTGATACCTCTTCTTTCTACGCTAGTAATATACGGCATTTTCTTTTCCTCCTCATATTGAGTTACTTCTTGCCAAAAACTGTTTTCTAATTCTTCAGGTAATCTCATCACCCAATCGATAAATCGAAATAGGTTAATGATATCTTCGCGCTGATACCCTTTTTCGTAAAGTCGTTTAGTTAAACCAACCTTCCACCGTTTGCGCCCTTGATTATCTTGGCGTGTTTCTTTTGCCTTCAAATGCGCCATAACTACTGTAGCAAATGGGTTAGAACTTGCTTCTAATTCTGTCCATTGCTGACTATATTCAAGTAGTTTGACAATGGGAAATTTGAATTTGATTTCGCAACCCCATAATTCATCGCTAAACTGACTTGGTTTCCATGTGGGGCGATCGTCAGCTAAAATGGCTAGACTAGCTATAGAACGATTGTAACGGTCAAACAGTCGGTAGTGGTAGACGTACATCCTTTGGGCAAAGTTGGTTTCTTCATAACTTTGGACTTCGAGATGGATTAATACCCACTTTTCTTTGCCATTAGGTCGCCAGAATTGAACGAGTTTATCAACGAATCTTTGTCCTAATTCCGCGTCACGAACGACTTGTTGTAACTCTTTGTCCAAAAAAGTATAGCCTCGCTTCCAGTCTATTCCCTGGGCAGCGACAGGAAAGAAAAATTCAATGCATTCCTGAAAGTAGATTTCTATAGCTTCTTTCCACGGACTGTCGTATTCGTCGTTGGACATTGGCGTGATTTACATGAGTTTTGCAGGTGCGGACATGTCTGATTATGCCAGAGTTTTCAAGAGTTGTTTAGAAATAGTTTTCCCAACTGGAGTTTTGAGTTTGTACTCTTACTGTTGGAAGGTATGCAATCGCGGTTTTGTAAATTAATGCCTAATGCCATACGTGTTTTGTAAATTTTTAACTTTGCTATTCATTCTAGCTAAATAAATCTCAGCCAACTTTCTATACGTGTAAATTATCGTCTATCTTAATTTTTTCTCGCGTAACACTGTATCTACCCAGACTGCGTTCTCTTCTGACAATTCCAATGCTGGCTGTTGACTGTAATCTATTACTAAATCATAACTTCCACGGTCATAAATCCCAGCTAACAAACTCTGCAAATCTACCAAAGGTTCATTATCACCAGTTCGCAATGGCAAAGTAAACGAGGGAATTACATCTGGTAAATTAAAAGCATATAAATCAGATTGGGGACGATTTTCTGCACGACTAACTAAAATCCGGTAGTCATTTTGCGTACCATCACCAAAAACTAGCATTGGTTCTCCAGCACGTAATAAATCAATTTCCACCAAATTTGTTAAGCTTCCCAAGACTCTTTGTCGTTTAGTTTCGTATGCGTCGCGTCCTTCTCCTGGGCGTTTATTTTTTGGTGAAAGAACTTCAATTGCTGTCACTACTTCTTTTGTTCCTACTTTCCTCACCTCTAAATATCTTTCTTTGACTGTCTCAGGTATAGGAACTGTTACTGTTTTAGGTTGAACCGCAGGTGCAGCTACCGCTACATTAGGTATTTTAGAATTTACTACTGCCTGGGAATTCTTAATTATGACATCAGGAATACCAACCAAAAGTCTATCATCACCATTAGTTTGATAAATTCGTTCTTCAATAGCGACAAAATATTTAGGGCGGAGTTGAGGAGATAATGAGTCTGCGATTGCTACTATTAGTCTCCCATGTATTCCTGGCCATAATGCAGGATCTTCTAAATACGGGTTCATTCCTAGAAATGGAGAAGGCATAAGCAGTTTTAATTTCTAAATTGTCGCGTTCCAATGCTGGGAATTATATAAGAATTCAGAATGCAGAACTCAGAAGTCAGAATACTTGGAGATCCAAGCTTAATAATTTCAATAAAATCAATAAGCTATAACACCTTGATTTTTTAATTATTCTGGATTCTGACTCCTGAATTCTGACTCCTTATTTAAGAACAACTAGTAAGGGCTGCACCACATTGATCTTCTCTTTTCAGCCAACCCTTAATACCTTCAAATTCTACCTGCGCCCAATCACCCTGACAGCCTAACAATTTAACAGGGGTATTAGCAGGAATTCTTCCCACTTTTCGGCTTTGTTCGTTGCTATTAGCATAAACCTCCACGCCATTGGCACCATAGCCTTGAGTTGATAAACCTAAATTTGGCACAAATACCCATCCAGTGCCTTGAAAACCATCACTAGCATTGGTAATTTGCACCCAATTTTTAACAGCAGCAACAATCTGGACTGTCTCGTTGCTGGGTATTTTCCCTAAAATTCTGTATTTTGTACTTCCACCACTCCGCACATTTAAACCTTGCGGATCTGTATCAGTAACGTAGGCAAAAATATCACACTTTTGTACATTAGTTGGTTTGGCTAAAGCTATTTGATTAGCTATACCACTATTGAGCATTATACTAATACAACTGAATGCCAATCCGATCGCTAACTTGTTGCCTGGATTTTTGACTGTTTTGTTCATAATTTCTCCAATCTGCTGGCATCCGTAATTAAAGCTGGAGTTCTATTCCTATTTTCTATCGTAATTATTATTAAAATGGATTTTCATCTGTAATAACTCGTGATTTTACAAAATTTAGTCATGCGATCGCTGATTAAGGAAACACAACCAGAAAATTGAGTATTAAGATGTTAATATATGGTATGATTAACGCCAATCCTGAGCTCAACAATTAATTTTTACTAAAAAAATATGAATCTCAAAAAACAGTCAATATCAAATGGCATCGGTAAAAAGATTATTAATGTAAATAATATCAGCGTCTTAGAATTAGACAAGGAAGAAATTATTAATCTATTTAAATCCTATGGAATCTTACTTTTTAGAGGATTCCAGGCAAATGCTGAGATGTTTAAAGAATTTAGCAATTCATTGAGTACTGATTTTATAAATTATGCTGGTGGTGCATTCAGTAGAAGAGTAATTAATGGAGATGAGACTATTTTAAGCGTCAATGATTTTAAATCGGAAATTAAATTGCACGGAGAAATGTACTATCAGCAGAATATTCCCCTAATGCTATGGTTTTTCTGTGCTAATCCGCCGTTAAAAGATGGTGAAACTACTGTATGTGATGGACGAGAGTTTTTTAATGAACTTAGTAGTTCAACTAAAGAGTTATTGAAAAAAAATAATTTAAAATTTACTGTTACGATGTCTCAAGAAGACTGGCAGAAAAAATATCAAACAGATGATTTGAAGAAGCTAGAAGAGATGTGCCATAAGAATAATACGCATCTCACAGTAAACGCTGACCAATCGATTTTGCTCGAATACATTTGTCCTGCGATTATCCCTAGCCGATGTGGAAAGTATCAGGTGTTTATTAATAGCCTATTGCCCACAAAACAGTTAAGTCCAAAAATTTTAAACTTTGAGGATGGTTCAGAGATTCCTGATGAGGTTATGTTTGAACTTAATGAAATCGCTGAAAAAATAACCACAGAAATTTCGTGGCAGAAAGGAGATATTTTAATGATTGACAATACAAGAATACTTCATGGTAGAAGGGCTTTTAGTGACAATCAAAGAGATATTTATATCAGGTTATGTTCCCCTGCTTTTTCTTTCTAGGTAAAAGACCTGGTGAATGGAATTCGCGGTTATACAGAAAAAACCCACCAAGGTGGGTTTCAAATTCTTCAAGTCCGCCTATATAGGCTTATTTTGTGTAGCCGGGATTTTTAACCGTCGAATATATTTGCTTTTGTGACATGAATAGCTGCTTTTGCGACATGAATAGCTGCTTTTGCGACATGAATAGCTGCTTTTGTGACATGAATAGCTGCTTTTGTGACTTGAAAAGCTGCTTTTGTGACTTGAAAAGCTGCTTTTGCAACATGAAAAGCTGTTATCTTTAAATTTAGGGTGCGTTGTTAGCCACAGGCTAAAGCACCGCGATCCAAAATTCTACTTCATATCGTAGCCAAATAAATTCGGGTCAACTTCTCCTAATTGCAACTCTGCCAAACCATACTCCGCCCATCGTCTATCTACCATCGCTGCGACATCTGGATCTGATTCTAAAGTAGCGCCCCATTCATGCTCTGTTTCCGGTGGCATTTTTGTGGTAGCATCAATTCCCATACGTCCACCCAAGCCAATTTTTTCGCTAGCAAAATCCAAACTATCAAAGGGCGTATTCGGCAAAATAAATACATCCCGAACTGGGTCAACTTTAGAACTAATTGCCCATACAACTTGACGTGGGTCGCGAATATTTATATTTTTATCCACGACAATCACAAATTTGGTGTAAGTAAATTGTGGTAAAGCACTCCAAAACGCCAAAGCTGCCCGTCGTGCTTGTCCCGGATATGCTTTGTCAATGGAAATAATCGCAGCTTTGTAACTCAAAGCCTCCATTGGTAAGAAGAAATCAACGATTTCAGAGACTTGTTGCCGCAGAATAGGTGTATAGATGCGGTTAAGTGCGATCGCCATCATCGCTTCTTCTTTGGGTGGACGACCGCTAAATGTTGTTAAGTAAATCGGATCTTTGCGGTGTGTCATGCAGTGAAAACGAATCAACGGCGAATCTTCAACGCCACCGTAATAACCCATGTGGTCGCCAAAAGGCCCGTCCGGCAAAACTTCCCCCGGTGTAATGGTTCCTTCCAAAACAAATTCTGAATCTGCGGGAACTTCCAAATCTACAGTTTTACACTTCGCCAACTGCACGCCCGAACCGCCATAAAGTCCAGCAAACAGCCATTCTGATAAATCTACAGGAATGGGCGTAGCTGCTGCCATGATAATTAAAGGATCTACACCAAGTGCGATCGCTACTTCTAATTTTTTCCCACGTTCAGCCGCTTTTCGCAAATGCCTTGCGCCACCCCGCACCGATAACCAGTGAACCGTCATCGTATTTTTTGATTGTAGTTGCAAACGATACACCCCTACATTCGGCGTACCAGTCTCACAATCCTTGGTAATTACTAATCCTAGTGTGATAATCTTGCCAGCATCACCACAATAAGGACGTATCAAAGGCAACTTATTTAAATCCAAACCATCGCCTTGAATCACAACTTGTTGACAAGCCGGGAAAAAGTCTCGTCCCGGTTTCGCCTTCACCACGTCAAACAAAACCTTACCAAAATCTATCGCTTGGGAAATCTTCTTCGGCGGTTTTGGTTGTTGCAGCATACTCAACTTTTTCCCCAAAGTTTCCAATTCCTCTGGACGCTGCATATTCATTGCCCAGCAAATTCTTTCCACAGTTCCCATCAAATTCACTGCCACCGGGAAAGAAGCACCTTTGACGTTTTCAAACAACAAGCCTGGCCCACCTTTCTGTAGCATTCGGTTAGAAATCTCAGCAATTTCTAAATCTGGGTCAACTAAAGCTGAAATCCGCCGTAGTTGTCCTCTTTCTTCTAAAATTTTAATGAATCCCCGTAAGTCTCTGGCCATAGTTCTTGTAAAGCAGATTATTTAAGAAGTGTGAAGCGCCTTCTTATATTATTAGTCATTTGTCATTAGTCATTGTGCATTAGTCTATTCTCCCCGTCCCCGCGTCTCCCTCATCCTCCCTACTCCCCATATACCCTTAACTGTAAATTAACCTGTTTCTTAACGTTTATTAACTAAATTTTGCAAATATTTTAGTTATTGTAAGTGAGGAAACGCATTATTTTTGACAAATAAGCGCTAACCTAATCAAACATGGCCAGAATAAACTATACCTTCCCGGCACGCGGTCTTGTGATATGACCCTGCTGGGTTTATTTATTACAAACTTTAAACCAACACAAATTTTTCTGCCTCCTACTCTCTGGTTTTCTTTGCCAGAGATATACAGGAAATAATGGTTAAGAGGCAAATAAGAATTGATTTATGAATACAGCTAACCGCCACATAGGATTTTACAAATTTATCAGCATTATTATTGTTGTTGTACTAAAGTTAATTTCTTAACGGTTCAGTTAAAGGCTAATTGTACAAAACTGTGGGCTTTTGAGACGCGATAAATCGCCGTCTCTACAAGTGTTTTGGTCTTATCTGAACTATATTGGAATATAAATATGACCCCAACTCAAAATTATACGTCTAAAACACGATCAATTAACAATATTGACCTTTCCAGTGTCAAGATCGTAACAAGCACCAACAATTTTTAGTTTGCCAGCACGCAGCAATTTGGTTAAAATTACTGAGCTTTCTTCTAATTTTTTCGCTTGATATTTAACGTTGGTAATAACCGCATCATCGCTAGTATTAATAGTTGCCAAATTGATGTTTGCCAAAGCAGGTTTGATACCTTCAACAACAAAACCAATTCTGCCAGGAAGTGGTTCATTTTTAATTGCTTCTGTAACTGCGCCGCATCTTTTATGACCTAAAACTACAATTAACTGCGAACCTAATACAGCCGTAGAATATTCTAAACTACCTATAGCCATGTCACTAGCAACATTGCCAGCCACGCGCACAACAAATAAATCTCCAAGCCCTTGATCGAAGACAATTTCCGCAGGTACTCTAGAATCTGCACAGCCTAATATTGCCGCAAATGGATACTGAGCTTTAGCAACTAATCGTAGGCGTTCTAATGTTTGATCGGGACATTTACTTTGTTGATGGACAAATCTTTCATTACCATTGAGCAAGCGTCTAATAGCTTCATTAGCATTGACTGGATTAGAGTTAACTGGGTGAACATCAGCCGCAGCAGCTTGTTGTGTATCCCAAAAGCGATGTCCAAAAGCAGCAGCCCCAATACCCATTACACTTGCGAATTTCAAGAAATCACGTCGTCCTACGAATCCATTAATTTGACTCATCAATCTACCTGACAACATTTTTCTTAATATCAGGAAGATATCAGAAACAAATAGAATGCAAGAGTACCCTGTTACACTGTTTAAGAGTTATTTAATATTCATTGACTATATACTACATCACATATATATTTTTCTACACTTGCCCATAATAAACCTAATCAGAGTGTGTCTATTTTTAATTCATAATCGCTTGCTTAAATAACCAATAATGTATTGACAATATTCACTGTATTTACCATCTGTATCTTTGCTGCTATATTCATGAAGCTTCTTTTGGATTGCTTCTTTTGACCAAGTTTTATTGGGAAATTTTTTATTTAATGCATAAATTACTGCATCCAAAGCTGCTATACGATTCTCTATAAGAGTTTTAAAATTAAGATTTAAAATATTATTTAGCTCATAATTTATAATGTCATCATCAGATAAAATTTTCCCAGTTGAACTGTATTTTATATAATTCTCACAATTTTTTGAATCAGCTGGATTGAGAGTCATTTGATAATTTCTCGTTTTTGCTTCGTAATGTCCTTTTCTTGCGTTACAATGCATATCGTCCTTTCTATTACCTCTATTACCTGAACAAGAAGCTATTAAATTCTTGTAATCTAGTTGTAACTCTGGATTATCAGACCAAGGTTTATTATGCTCAATTTCCATATTTTCTTCAAAGATTCTTTGCATACAATAACAGCAAATATAACCTTGCTCAGTCAGCAATGCCTTTTTTAAAGGTTCCTTTGGATGATAACCTTCGTAAGTTGCACCAGGTATCTGTCGATATTTTAGAAGACACGTAGGTTCTGAACCTTTGATAATTCTTTTCATTCCACTCTATTAAAAAAGTCAATAAGTGTATAGGCTCTAACTATTTCTGAATCATTTTTGCCAAGTAATTCAGATAGTTTTTTTAGTTCTATTTTAGCTTCCTCTAATTTACCATCGTCTATAAGTTCAAAACAATTATCCAATTGCTCCTGAACTTTTATAGGTCTTTTTTCTACACCCATAACTTCAGATAAAATTGAGTTGCTATCTCTACCAAAAGTATATGGTGTCACTTCTACAACTTCTGAATCTTCTAAAATAAATACATTTTCTCGCTTAACTCCACTCAAAACTTGAGGAGAATGAGTTGTCACAATAAATTGACACTTGGGAAATGTTTTTGTAAAACTTTGAAGTACAATTCTCTGCCATTGGGGATGTAGATGTAAATCTACTTCATCAATTAAAACTATACCTTCACCTTTTTCTAAAATTTTTGATGGGTTAGTGATACTAGGATTTAAAATTGCCAGCCTTCTTGCTATATCAATGACTAACATCAATAAATTTTTTTCACCATCAGAAAGCTGATTTAGTTTAAAGTCTTGTCCATTTTTTTCTATAACTAATAAAGGATTTTTTAGACGACGAATTCCAAGTTCTTTATTAGAGCTTACGCGTACAACATGAAGATTTGAAAATTCGGTATCTGGAAAACCTTCTAAAAATCTTTTTAATGCTTCTCTAACAATTTCCAAGCTAGGGTTTCTAAAATTAGTATCTTCTCTTAACCGAACTTCATTTTCATATTCTTCTTCTTCTTTAAACCAATCAAAAAAATCTTGGAAATTATTTACATTGTTTGAAAAAGCAGTTTTATATGCATCAATCTGATTAGGTTTACGAATAAATTGTCTAAATTCTTCATTTTCACTCCCATCTTTTGCAGAAGCAGAGTTTCCAGATGAAGAGTCTATCACAATTCTTTGTGTTTTATAATACAATAATAGTGGTAAACTTAAATCAGGTTTGTCCTCTAATGCTTTAAGTATCTGGGAAGCATACTTATTAATTTCTCGTTTAGATATTTTAGATTTTAATAATCTTAATTTAGGTACATCTGTGCCTATGGTGATTTCCCAAAAAAGTTTTGTATCTGAATCAATGACAAGACGAATAGAATTGCGAGTTGTTTCTGAGTTGATATTGATATCATCTTCTGTTAGTTCAAATTCTGAAACTCGTTTGCGTGTCTTACGTAACTCAAAGACAAATTGAGATAAAAGTATAGCAATACTATCTAAAATTGATGATTTACCTGAGCCATTGACTCCAATGAAGACAGCTAATTTTGAGGGAAGCTTCAGTCTAAGTTCTTGGAAGCCTCTAAAGTTTTGTAAGTGTAGTTCTTCAATATGCATAATTATAAATTTAGCTTACTTGGCGACGCAGAGCAATTATGGCTGATTTACTCTCTAACATTCTTTATATAGATCGTCTTAAGCAAGTAGTAGTTTCTCAAGAAATTGGGCTTCTTCTATTTATTACAGCGTTTTTCAAGTAATTGAACTATACCACTATCCACTCTCCATTTCATTCGTGGTCTAAATACCTGAAAACTGCTGTAAAAGCTTATACCATTTTAGATTTTGGATTGTCAAACAGTTAGTGAATGAGTTTTATGGCAATCCATATGTTGAAAGCATTTTTTAAATTGGTATTAAATTATCAATTTGAAGATAAAAATACTATCTTGTTGCCAACTTACTCAATTAATCATGCCTGTTATCTACGAATCCTTAATTATTTTAAGATAATACCCCTCTGGGTCTCTAGGCTTAAGTCGGGAAACCGTCTGATGGCGACTGGCTCCCCTACGTATTTTTTTAAAAATCAAAGTGGATTGCTATAGCTTTTTCAAAAGTACTTTTCACAAACTCATATACTTCTGGTTCATCTGAAGCTCTTGTCCCTGCAACATTAAGAATTACTATTTTATAGTTTGAGATAAATAATAATAATTCGTTCACAGGATTTACAGGAGTAAACTCTTTACATATATGTATACACGGTTTCTGATATTTTTGAGCTAATTCAGCAGTTAATAAAGTGCCTGCAAAAAGTTTTTTAGCAATAGAAAATATCACAGTTCCATCAGAATCGCGGACATTCCATTCAGTCCGTTGTGAATATTCATCTGATGGTGTTTCAGTTAGGTTATAGCGTGTATTAATAACACCATCTTCTGCTTTACGTCCTTTGGGACACCAGCCTCCGTGAGGAATTTGATGAGTTATAGCCCAATCTAAAGCTGCGCGGTCTGCTCCTGTTTGGCCGCCAGAAACTATTTTTAAGCTGTTAGCCATTTTCTATTTTGAAAGACAGACAAAGTATTCTAATTCTGAATTCTGAATTCTGAATTCAATGCCTTTTGCCTGCTCCCAGATACAGTTCGCCCACTTTTGGGTCATTCAATAATTCTTGACCAGGGCCGGAGATAGCATCGCGTCCAGACTCTAATACATATCCACGATGAGCCATTTCTAAAGCTTTGCGGGCATTTTGTTCTACTAATACGATCGCAGTACCCGTTTGATTTATTTGTTTAATCTGCTCAAACACTTGTGTTACCAAAATCGGCGATAAAGCGGCAGAAGGTTCATCCAAAATCAGCAAACTCGGTTCCAACATCAAAGCTTTGCCCATCGCTAGCATCTGGCGTTCTCCTCCAGATAATGTACCGGCGCGTTGATTACGGCGATCGCTCAGTCTAGGAAACATACTAAATATTTTATCTTTGAGTGGTTTCAAAGAAACATTCAGCACAAAAGCACCCATCTCCAAGTTCTCTTCGATACTAAGGGAAGGGAAAACATTAACTATTTGCGGTACGTAGCACATTCCCCGTTGCACGATTTGATTCGACTTTAGCCCCACAATATTTTCACCTTTGAAGGTAATTGCGCCAGTGTGAGGGATTAAAAGCCCAAAAATTGTTTTTGCCAAAGTGGATTTACCAGCACCGTTAGGGCCAATTACTGCTACCAATTCCCCTGGTGCAACATGAAAATTCACACCTTGTAGGATATCTACATCTTTGATATATCCAGCGTGGACGTTTTGAACTTCTAGTAAATAATCATTTGTCATGTGTAATTTATTATTTGTCATGTGTCTTATTTCAGTGGTCATTGGCAAAAAACAACTGACAACTGACCACTGACTATGAACTATTCTGGAGTTTTTTGCAACTCTGGTCGTTCTTCTGGAAGGATCGCCCCTTCCACTGGGCAAACTTGAAGACATATACCACAGTCGATGCAGGTGGCAAAGTCAATCCAATACCAATCGGTTCCCTTAGCATTTTTGCCTGGGCCTTCATGAATGCAAGCTACCGGACAAGCTTCTACGCAGTCAGCAACGCCTTCACAGACTTCTGTAACAATTGTGTGTGGCATGTTCTCGATTCCCTCTCTTCTGTATCGGCTATTTCTAGACTAACAGGGCATGGGGCATTGGGGAGGCAGTGACGGGTACGTAGGGAAGCATGTGGCGTGGTTTCCCCCATGAGCAAATGCCGTCATTGAGCGCATTGCAACAATCGTGCTTGGGGATAGTCTTTTCGTAGTTGCAATTGGCGTTGTGGTTGGGGGCGTCCGTAAGTTGATAAGTGTTGCAATTCTTTTGGTTCAGGAGGAGTTGACAATTTCTCCTCTCCTAAACTGCTGAACAAGATTACAGATTGCAATTGCAAGCGACGCTGTTGGTGCTGCTGATAAAGTTGAGCGTAAGTCTGAACAACTTGCTGCCACTCTGCTAGCGGACAATAGCTGCGATCGATTAATACTGTTATTGCTGGAATTGCAAACAAGCAACTAATCAATATTCCGGTGATGAAAAACACTAACCAACTAATTCCTAAAGTTTTGACGAGTTGTGTATTAAAGTTCATTTTGAATTAGTAATTCTCCATTAATAAAGCCATTGAATTTGGCATTTGAGATTGGAATATTTAACAACAAAGAATTCATAATTGTGAATTCTTCAAAGATTAGTCTGGAACAAGTCTTTAAGTAAAATTTGTACTTTTTCAGGTGTGCCTTGGTAAACACTGCCTTCTCGAATGGCTGCGATCGCTTCTAATTCCTGGTGATTCACTTTACCGTAGGCAATGGGATATACTCTCACGCGACTGTGCTTAATCACATCTTTAATTTGTTCAAAATCCAGTCCGTTAGTTCGTTCTCCATCAGTGAGCAGTAATATGTAGAATCGACCGTTTGGATCGGTTTTTTGCTTTTCCATTAGATCTGCCAAACCAAGGGCGAGTGCATCATATAAAGCAGTTTCACCATCAGGCCGAAGTTGATCAATGGCAGCAAATAATCGCTTTTGTTCTAATTCGTTGAAGGGAGCAAGGGTAATCCGGCGAGTGGGGCGATCGCTAAATGTGATTAACCCAATCTGGTTACCCCGGTTAATTTGTTTGCTGGCAAATCGTAGCGCTTCCTGAACAGCTTGCAGACGCTTGTTTTGCTCCATTGAACCGCTGGTATCGACAATCAGTTCCATATATACGGTATGTCCACCATCTTTACGCTGTTTCCAAAATGACTGAACCGCTTTTAGCACTTCACCAGATGGCATTGGTGGAAATTGACCTCGTTTGAGATAATTTGTCTGTTCATATCCGTGCTGTTTTGCCAATTGTTGCATCGGTGCAGAAATCGCAAAGGCAGCAAATTTCTCCAAGGCTTCTTGCTCAGATGCATTATTCCACTCAAATCCCACTAATGGCGAATTTTCCGGAGTCCCGAAGGGAATGTCAACAAGCTGTTCAAATCCGGGTTGTTTCTTTAAATTGGCATAGCTTTGGTAAGCCATGAGGATTGCTTGAAACTTTTGGGGATCGCGAAGCCAAATTTGCTTTAAGTCCAGGTATGTGGGTGTGGTGAGGGCGATTTGTTTCTGGAAGGTGCTAAAAACTGAATTAACTTCAGGGGATTGTAGTTCGGTAATAGTCAATGGTTTGCCATCTTGAGTATGACCTGCTGAACGCCAAAGCAGGGTATGTAGAAAATTCAACGCCGCTGAGGCGATATAAGGATTGGAATAACCAACTTGGATTTTGCCTGCGAGAACGGCATCCATCAAGCTATCAAATGTCACTCCTCCACCTTTAGCCAGTTCTTTATACACTTGAGGTTGAATTGCAAAGATAGCTTGGTTCGAGACTAATGTCGGTGCGATCGCTTGCAGCGACAATCCTTCAGCTTTGAGTAGTTCTAACATCAAAGCTGATGATGGTGTGTAACCTGCGGGTTTCCCCTTCCTAGCCGCTAAAATCTGTGCGCCTAATCCCGAAGGAATGTTGCGAATTCCCACTTGAATGATTTCTCCAGATTTGAGCCTTTGTCGTTGCTGATTAAATTTTTCCACTACATCAACTAACCAACGTTCATCTTGTCGTTCTCCATTGGCTTTTTCAGCCGAAGCGTAGATTTCGATATACACACTATTTGGATCTGTGTTGGGTTTAGCACCGTATAGCGGAAAGGTGTTTGGATCGGGTACGGAATCATCAGTCAGCGGAGGAATCACCACATTATAGGCGGCGGTGTCAGATACAAGTTGTGAATCTAATTCAATGTTGGGTAAAAGATTTTGGCGCAGATAGCGATCGGCACTTTCAAATGAATTGATTGATGATATTGATGGTACTGTTGCACAATTCCACAAAAATGTCAGGCATAGTCCGATCGCTAGCCAAAATTTGAAATGCAATTTTTTCATGGTTTTTAACAAAAAATAATTCAGGCGTCTGTCGTCAAAAAAATAAACTTTGGCTTAAATCCCCCACTTCAAGCATTGCTGAATTCTGGCTTCTGAATTCTCCTTTAATCTCCTAAAATTCCTCTTTCATTTTCGGCAATCAGTATTTGCAGCCTTGCCGAAATAACATCAGAAGTAGTGAATGAACGTTTTTTTAGATTTTCTAATGCAAATTGGTCGTGCAATTCCTGAAGCTGTTTATGGGTTTGCTGGAGTCGTTGTCTACTGCTTTCCAACTTTTGTTGCGCGAACTCTCGATAACTTGACATTCGCAATTGTGGAGTAATCTGCAATACTGGTATTATTTGCTCAACCAAATCTAGAACGGTGTGCAACGTTTCTAACAAGTCTGGGGTGAAGGTTGATTCTTGCTCAGCAATTTGTGTGGCAATTTCCTGAATCGCTTCAGCCTGTTGCTGAACCGATCGCCACAGAGGTTGAGAAACATCAGGAATTTGGTTATCTAAACACTTGATATGACTTAAAAAAACGTCTTTTTCCAGCAAATTTGCCGAAGTGACTAAAGAGTTGGTTTTTGGGCGTTTGAGTTGCACGTAAGAAGAGGCGATCGCCAATACAACAATTACTGCACCGCTAAGTAGAACAATCAAACGCATTCCTAACCACAAAACAAAGCCAACATAACCGATTAATAGACCAATCAATAATAATTGAGTGTCAGAAAATCGCAAAGAATAGTGCTTGGGTTTAGTCGTCATGAATAGATTACCTTGCTGGTAGTTTTTAGATAAAGTTTATTGAATTTTATTTTTCAGAAATTTATAGTATTTGTATAGCCAAAATTTAAAAAAAAATTATTTTAAAATTTGACAAATCGAATTCAGAATAAGTACCACAAAAATGAATAAAATGACAAAAAGGATGAATATGACACAACTGACAATCAAAAATATAAAAATATTTAAAATATCAACTAACGGCTGCCATCGATTGTATTTCAATGAAATGACTATTTTTTCTTGAGGATTATTGATGAATTTGTGAAAATTGTAATTGATATTTTCCAACTCATCGCTGCGAATAGAGTAAGTTTTGATGTCATGTTTGCCATTTAAAGAACGTAATACAGCAACATAATAAGTCGTAGTTTCGCCTTCCGAAGAAGAGATACGAGTTTCAATATCCATGTTTTTAACGTTTTTAATGTTTTGTTTTGATGATTGCAGTACACCTTGATATTTCAACGTACAATCTATCCGAATTAAATCCACATCCTGGCAAGTAATTTCACTAATATTACCTATGAAAAGTAGCCAGTAAAAGTAATATATAATAGGCGAAAGACATATTCCATGAATCAGAGTTTGAAATATCTTGTCGATGTGCGATCGCCAAGTTAACTGTGATTTATTTAACATCAGCGGCAAAACTCATAACTCCTTTGACATCAAAGCTTTGGCAAACAATAAAATAATTTGCACAATAAACAATTAACTTTTGAAAATTATAATTTTGGAAGCAATGTTTCATGGCTCATTGATTCCCCTGATGGTCAAGCGAATGGCATCTTAAACCTTTGTTTACGAATCAGTTCTCACTCATTAATTTGAATAGAGAAAATATTGAACTCGATTCTTCCACTCAATATACAGAGACATCGCTTCTTCCCCTACAAAGGAATATCGGAGGCTAGAGTAAAAATCGCCGAGATATTTACGTAACTTTACAAATAAATTACTGGAAACAGAATTCACCAATACTGGATTCTGACTTCTGAATTCTGAATTCTGAATTCTTAATTAGGACAAGGAACATCTTTCACAAGCTCAAACTTCAATTGTTCGTTGACAGTAACGATCGTTCGCGTGGTAATTTCTCTGCGATCGCCCCTTGCATCAAAACTAATCGGCAAGCCTTGAATAGTTGCACTAGAGGCCGCTTCTCCAGGTATATATCCTGTCTCAGACAATTTCTGCTTGATATCTTCTCGATTCACAGGTGAATTTGGTGGGTTAATGGCTTGCAATACTGCTTGAACTGCCTCGTATGCTAAGGCTGTCCGTCGATTTAAATCGCCGTGCCAGTATTCATTGATCTGTTTGGCAAATGCTTCTGCACCACATTGCTTTGCGTGCCAATCAACTGCAAGGAATAAGCTATTTTCTTTCGTAATTTTAACGTTATTAATAACTTCTTGAAGGTGAAGAGTATTTGCTCCTAAAACTGGTATTTTTCCTTGATTTAATTTGATGATTTCAATCGCTTTTCCAAACGCTGTTCCATCGTCAGTCCCCCCATCAGGCAATACTGCCAGAGCATCTGCATTTCGGGATAGTGGGAGAGTTTCCTTGATATCAAAGTTGGGTTGGGATAAATCGATTTTATGAATTACACGTCCATTTCTTGCTTTGATAACTTGATCGAACTGCTCGAATAAATCCTTACTAAATGGCTCTTGACTATTGTAAAAAGCAACGACTTGTGGCTGGGGCTTTTTCAGGTCGTCAACTAAATAATCTACCAGACTACGGGCTTCTACATGACTTGATGAAACGGTACGAAAGAAAACTCGATTTGGATCGCTACAGTCTGTAATTGATTGCATATTAACAACGGTGCTAGTGGGAGAAATAACCACAAGCTTATTTTTTGAATAATCCTCCAAAGCTGCACAGGTGTTGGCAGAAGTGTAGTGTCCCACCACAGCGAGAATTTTGTTATCCTTGGAGAGTTTTTCGGCAATTTTCCTCGCTTGAGTGCGATTATTTAGATCGTTAGCAATAACAACTTCTAAGTTAATCTCCTGCTTGACGAAGACATCTTGCGCTTGAGCAACTCCAAATAAAATATGCAATCCAGCATCGAGATTTAATGGCGCAGCAACAGCAATGGTATAAATTGGCAAATTTGGGTTTTGGGTATGCCGAATATTCACAAAAGCATTATTTCGATATATCAATATTTCTGGATCTTGTAGTGCTGCTAAAGCAGCTTTAGAGCGACCTGGAGCAGATTTATATTGTTTTGCTTGATTACGGAGGTCATCAAAAATCTCCACTGCCTTTGTATAATTCTCTTGATAAAATGCTGCAATCCCTTGTGTTTTTAATGATAAATATGGTTTGCTCAGTTCGACTTTGCTATTAGCAATTGAATTGCCACCAATGCTGATAAATTTATCTAAATTCTCTACCGGCTGTGAGCAAATTGTAGGAAAAACCTGACAAAAAGTCGGGTGAGCTACACCGATGATGACAATCAAAGCAAAAGTAACAAATCCAATAATCATCAAATAATGACGACGGAAATACGATCGCCAGCGCGACAGTAGTGATGGCTGCGCTGGGGGAGTTGGGGCAGGCCAAACTAATTCTGGCTGATTGGGATTCAGGCAAACTGCGGGTAGCCAAGAAGCACCCGGAAAAGTGCTTTGTAGAGATTCGAGGCGATCGCGGGCTTGACGCACTGCTAGACAAAGGGGTGTACCCTGAGAAAATTCCCTCAAAAAGTGGAGCAAGAATTGACCGGCAATGCGATCGGGCACAGGTTCCCGCATAACGATCGCAACTGGCACTTTCAACTGGGCTAAAAAATCTGCAATCCCTAACCCATCACAGGAATTGAAGATTGCCAACTTTAATCCTCTGGTTACCGCTGTCCTTAAGCTTTCACGTAATCTATATAATGGTAAAAAATTACCCTCACTAATTTGGATCTGTCCGCTTCTTACCTGACTCGAACTATGGCCTGCGAAAAACAAAATATCCCAATTTTGTTGAAATAAAAGGTCAGATAAATCTTGATGGCTCGGCTGCGATATAGGAGTAATTTCTGCTCCGCGCTGTTTTAAGATTTCTAATGCTGCTTGGTCTTGTTCTAGTTGTAAACCACCTTGAGAACTACCGAAAATCGCTAAAACTTTGACTGGTGCATTTAAAGTAACTAGTTGAGTATGAAAGTTAGCGAACAAAGCAAATTCGCTATTAGGAAGGTTGGTAAATAAATCCCAGACATGCCAAGGTAGCCTACGCAAAAGTTCATTTGGGTTGTCATCTTTTGTAGAGCATCTAATAATAATTGGCACAGATCGATCGCTCCTGACTCTGGTATTTGCCTGAATGCGATCGCGCAAACTCCTAAATGCTCTATCCTGAAACCATTCTCGACAATACTCCTCTAGTTGTTCAGTTCTTTGTCTCCATGTTTCCAGATTAGCTACATTCGTTATCTGTCCTGCAACTGCTTGTAGTTCGCGACTGCCCTGTAGTGATATATCTCGCCAATCTTGAAGCAACCTTGGTATTTCAGGTGCAGCCGGAATCAGAGGTAAATCATCATGTTCTTGAATCAGAGAACTATCTTCTAAAATTTGCAGCGACACAGAGAACCCGTCAACGAAGCTACCGCTAGTAATTCGGAGAATGACAACGACGTTTTCAGGGAATTGAGGGCTAACCATAAATAACAGAGAGAGCGCCTGGAGGTAAAGAATATCTGAAGGAAGAATAAAGGGGTCAGTTGCCAGAATCTAGAATAATTTTTTGCAGCTGAAAAATAATAAAAGGGTTTGAGTTCCCTATCTAATTGGATTCTGAATTCTTCAATTAGATAAGCACGATTAAGCGTGACTATGCAATAGGAAGTTAAACAACAAAACTCTCAGTAAAGCTGACATCATCGAGAACCACGCGGGCACTAAAGCGATCGCCTGCATCTGCTGTAAATTTAAACTGTATACAGCTATCTTGTGGTCGTGATTCCACTTCAAAAAACGGATTTGGGTTTTCATCCAACACCATCAGCTTTAATCCCAAGGGCAGATAAGACGGTTCTTGAGGATACACGCGTAGGAGAATTAACATTTTGTAATCTAACTTAGGTAAAATACCCACCATCAGTACTATAGGATGCCCACTCAGATAAATTCCTAAATCTTTGGCACTGACAACTGGACAAGCCGGATGTTGGGGATTTAATTCCCACAACAACTCAGCCGACTGCCAGCGAATTTCGTCATCCTGGGTAGTTTGGATCAGATTTACCAAAGCTTCCTGGGAATTTAGATTGATTAGAACAGATTGCACCAAATTATAAGACTGTCCGCGATAGAGTTGTTCAATCCGTTGCCGAATCGGGTCGTCACCTCGTTGTTGAAGTTGTAGAATTTCTCCTCTTTTCCTGCTGAGTAAGTTTTGCGGGGGTTGCCAATCGGATTCAAACCTTTTTTTGAGCCATTGTCTGAGTTGAACCATTGGTTCTGCTGGCGGTTCTAGTGTCAAACGCTCCAACAAAACATCAAGGGGTTGGAAATAACTGCGTGGTAGTTCTGACACACAGACAGATTCCACAAATCCTAAAATTTGTGCTTCTTGGTAGGGTTCATCGAGTTGAATCATCACATAGCCAAGGCGTTCTGACCAAACTTCTTGGGGAATTGTACATTTGCTATCGTTTTTGCGAAGCGAACGACACTCTAAAAAGCATTGCAAACTGGGAATATACAAGTCTGCAATGTTTTCTACCAAGCGATTGAGGGGATTCCAGCTATGACTTGCTTCTAAATCGGTATCGATGCCTAACAGTTGTAAATAACGCCCAGTTACTAACACAGCTAACGTATTGCGATAAACTTGTTGCGATCGCTCTGGAGTTGGCTGTTGTTGAGCAAACTGGTACGCCTGACTTCGATCGATTGCCGTAATGGGAATTGCGATCGGCATGAATTTTGCTATGGTTTCAATCATGATTTGTATAAAAAAACAGCTGAATTTTGCAAAATATTATTCAGACAATAACTTTTTGAATAGAGGGAAACATCGTGTTTTACAAAATTTCCTCAGCGCCGATAATTCGACACCATACTTTTGAGCGAGATTGTTCCAAGAAAACTCTCCAAAATCACCCAATATCTTCAAGATATCAATCAACAAAACCTGACAGTTGACATGAGGATGACTCTGCATTCGACAAGCAGACAGATGCGAATTATTTTGCACTAATTCCAACCATTCTTGGATCGTTTCATGCCAGCGATCGCGTTCTGGTGCAGGAGGATAAATCCATTCATTATCTTCTTCACTCCTTGGAGAATGTAACTCCTTGCTCTGTATATCGGCTATTTCTCGAATGACTTCCAGAATCATCCATCGCAGCTTTTGGTTAAACCAGGTAACAAAGCTTGCTTGTTCTGGGTTATACCTCTGACAAAGATGTTCTAGAAACCACACCCAAGTTCGTGAAAGGGCTTCACTATAGACATCCGGTGATATCCTTCCACCATGCCAAATTAACCTCGAAGACTTCATCATTGTAATGATGAGATCCTTTGCCGGATTTGGGTCATCAGTTTGACATGCTTGCTGAAATAACCATTGACGAGCAGGAATATCGTTCGCGATTTCCCGGATCTTTTCTGGTTGCTGTAATAGTCTGCTCCTTTCAATTGGATTATTTAAAGCAGCCTGAAGCAAGCTAATCAGAGGGGAGGTAATAATCTGATTACACATAGAGGTCATCCAGACCCTATTAGTTTAGGTTTCAATATCATGACAGCGCCTAATCTCCCCTTACTTGCTTAATAGGTTATCGGAGTTAGAGACTGGGATAATTCAAATTGTTTACAAAACTTTATTAGGGGATTCAAGCAAGCAAAAAATTTTAGACTTCTTGCAGAAGTCGGGGAAAGGGGAAAGGGAAAGGGGGAAAGGTTTGGTATTTTCCTTTCCCCTTTAACATGAGTCCCTTTTCCCACAAGAGTGCAAAAAACACTTTTGCAAAAGGTCTTTTGAGCTAATATTTGGCACTTACAGCAGAATTCAGAATTGCAATAGGCTCCAATACTGCTTGGGTTTTGCATTTTGAACTCGGAATTTGGTTTGGGGAAAAGGGTAAAGGGTAAAGGGTAAAGGTTTTTCTTTCCCCTTTTCTCCAAAACCCGACAAGTATTGTAATAGGCTCTGTGCCTAGCTACCAGACCTAGATGGTGTACTTGATTAACTTGAAATCTTGTGTATCCACTCAAGGAGGTGAAATGGAACTGACGCCAAAGCAAAAGACGGTGATGTACAGAATTTATCAACAATTAACAAAAATGTACACACCCATACATTTAGCAACTACCGACACGAGAACAGGCGACTTAATCATTAAACTCTTGGGGATTAGGGAGTGGAGATGAGGGAGATGGGGAGGTAGAAGGTTAAAGGGTAAAGGGTAAAGGGATAAATTTAACCTTTCCCCCTTACCCCTTTCCCTTTCCCCCTTCCTAATGCCCCATACCCAATAAAAATGACAATTTGCTACTGACGGATCGCCGATCGAGCGAAGTAAACTAGAAAAAATCTAATTGCTCCTTTGGTGCAAATTGCTATATGTCTTTCAAAATAGATCGTGGATTATTTAGATATGATTTCATAGATCATCACGCAATATTGTGCGTTCCAGTTGATGCGGATATTAAAGATATTCGCAAACGCTATCTTCAAATCGCCCGCCGTTTACACCCGGATAGTAGTATTACTGAAAGTCCCGAACAAAAACAGCTAGGTAATGAATTGTTATCCAAGTTGGTTAACCCAGCTTACGAAAAACTTGCTAATGAACGCACTAGAACGGAATATATTTTGATTTTGTCGCAAATGGGCAAGCGTTTGGTACAAGAATCAACTTCGGTGACTTTATATACAGAATTAGGTAGACAGTTAGCTAATGCTGCTAATATCGATCATTCGTATAAAAGTGCGATCGCTAAACTTGCCCAAACCCAATATGATTCTTTAGAGCAAGCCCTCCAAGCCATTGCCCAAATTAGTGAGTTGAATTTGGTCTACTTAATGCGGAGTGCAGTTAAAACATCCGCAGCGTCACCATCAATTGCTCAACCCAAAGTTAACTCGGCTACACCTCAGCCAGATACCGCAAAACAGGCATCATCAACGCCACCACCAGCACCACCAAAAGAAGACTCCGTTGTAGAACAGTATGTTCGTCGCGCTCAATCTTTGATTGACAAAAACCAATTTGCCCAAGCCAAAGTAGAGTTGCAGGAAGCCTTGAAGCTAGAACCGAAAAATAGTCATTGCCATAGCTTGATTGGAATGGTGTATTTGAAGCAAAATCAGCTAAAAATGGCAAAAATCCATTTTGACAATGCTCTGAAATTAGATCCTAATGACCAAATAGCGTCGCAATGGAAACCTAAAATAGATAAAGCTTTAGGACAACAACCTACCGATCATAAGGTGACTTCATCTCCTAATAATGGAGATAAGCAACCAGATAAATCTGGTAATGGTGGTTTGTTCGGTGGTTTGTTTGGTGGGAAGAAAAAATAATGGTGTATCAACCAGCAGCGGGAGCCAGGGATTTATTACCCTTAGATGTGGCGAAAAAACGCTGGATTGAAGATAGATTACAACAAGTGTTTCATCGTTGGGGATATCACAGGATTATCACCTCGACTTTGGAACGGATGGATACCTTGATGGCAGGGGAAGCAATCCAACGCCAGATGGTGATTCAACTACAAAATAGCGAAGACGATGAATTGGGCTTACGTCCAGAATTAACAGCCTCTATTGCCCGCACTGTTGTGACTCGCATGGCAGATGTAACTTATCCCCAACGGCTATACTACAATGCCAACGTATTTCGCCGCACTTGGGAAAGTAGACACAATAGCCAGCACGAGTTTTATCAAGCTGGAGTCGAGTTGTTAGGCGCTGGTGGATTGCTAGCAAATGCAGAAGTGCTGCTATTGGTAGCAGATTGTCTGGCTGCATTAGGTTTGCGCCAATGGCATTTAATTTTAGGTGAAGCGGGAATTACCCGATCGCTGCTGAATGCTTTTGGTGCTAATTTACAAGAGAAAGTCCGCACTGCGATCGCTAATCTTGACCGCATCACTATAGATACCTTACCTCTGAGTGACGAACTACGCGATCGCGCTCGCATCATGATGGATCTGCGCGGGCCTAGTGCTGAAGTCTTGGAAAAAGTAACTAGCCTGGAGCTAGATGAACAACAGCAACAAGCAGTAAATCATCTCAAATCCTTAGTAGAATTACTGGAATCAGAGAAAAAATTCTCCTTAATCCTCGATTTGAGCCTAATCCAGACCATAGACTACTACACTGGCATTGTCTTTCAAGTTGTCAATGATACTGCTTCTCAAGCCCAAATTTTAGGGCAGGGTGGTCGCTACGACCAGCTTTTAGGGCTATATCATCCCCAAGGAGAAAACATACCCGGAATTGGTTTTGTACTCAATATCGAAGATTTATACCAAGTTTTATTATCTACTGGGCAATTACCGCAGACAACGCCAGCTAGCAACTGGTTAGTAGTGCCAGAGACACCGAGTGCTGACGCTCCTGCCTTTGCATACGCGCAAAAATTGCGAGATTCCACTCATTTGGTGCGAGTAGAAATGGATTTGCTCAGAAGGGATACAGACGCCATCCGCGAATATGCACGCGATCGCGGCATTGCCCAAATCGCCTGGATCAAACCTGATGGCTCACCCAAAATTGAATCATTGCGTTAGATGAATTGGGCATAGGGCATGGAAAAGAGGCTCCAGGGGCAGGGGGCATTAAAAAGGGGGAAAGGGAAAGGGGTACGGGGGAAAGGTTAAATTTATCCCTTTGCCCTTTACCCTTTACCCTTTACCCTTTTCCCCTATCTCCCCATCTCCCTTGCCTCTCAATCTCCCCGCGTCCCCGCGTCCCCGTGTCTCTCGATCTCCCTCACTTCCACGCTGACAGGGGTGGAACTTGTAATAGTTCGCGGCTGGTGGTGTCGTGAATATGACCATTTGTGGCCAGAATTCTACCTGATTCGATTTTTAAGGGAGTGCCATCGTAGGCGGTAACTTTGCCGCCAGCTTCTTGTACCAAAATGATCCCAGCGGCAATATCCCAAGGTGAAAGTCCCCGTTCCCAGTAGCCATCGACACGTCCACAGGCAACATAAGCTAAATCTAGGGATGCGGAACCGCTGCGTCTAACTCCTTGAGTCAGATGGGTGAGGTGGCAAAATTCTGCATAATTGTTATCAGAGGTTTCGCGGCGATCGTAGGCAAATCCACTTACCAGCAGGCTTTTGTTTAGTTCTGAGGTTGTGGAAACTGTGATGGGGCGACGGTTGCGTGTTGCTCCTAAACCCGCAGCAGCACGAAATAGTTCGTTGTGAAAGGGGTCATAAATGACACCAACTTGTGGAACGCCATTAATTAACAGCCCGATGGAAACGGCAAAGAATGGGTATTGATGAGCGTAATTGGTTGTGCCATCTAAAGGATCTATTGCCCAGAGGTATTCATTTTCGCGATCGCCTAATTTTCCTGATTCTTCAGCGAGAATAGAATGTTCCGGAAAATGGCGACGTAAAATTTCTAAAATCAACTCTTCTGAGGCTTTATCAGCAGCAGTGACTAAATCGCCAGGGCGTCCTTTTTCAATAACTGCATCTTCTAACTTACCCAAGTAACCTTGGAGTATGCCACCACCAGCTAACGCCGCTTCTGTCGCAATGTCTAGAAAAATTTGTAGATTAGTCATTAGTTATTAGTTATTAGTTATTAGTCATTAGTCATTAGTCATTGGGCATGGGGCATTGGGCATGGGGCAAAACCCTTCGGGTAGGGAAAAGTGAAAAGGGTACATGAGGGATCTTTCCTTTCCCCTTTGCCCCTTACCCTTTGCCCTTTCCCCAAGGCAAAGCCATCCCCCCATCTCCCCACTCCCTAGAGATTTTGACGGCGAAATTCAGCGGGAGTAAGGCGCATCGGTTTTTCTGGGTTCCAAATTCCTTGTCCCATGAGTCTTGCCCATTGTTGGGCACGTTCTAAACGTTGGTCATATTTGTGATTAGGCGATCGCCCAACGAACAATGCATTTCCTTGTTTGACTAATTCCTCATTCAACAAAATTTTATTTTTCCATACATAAGCTAGAGTTCGCCCAATTTTATCTTTTGGTTCTAAATCAAATTCCAGTGTTACTGATTGTTCTGCGCCACCAATGAGATTTTCTAACTGTTCTTTTGCTTGTTCGCCCCAAGGTCGCTGTCGCACATCTGGTGCATCAATTCCCACCAACCGCACTTGGGAAATCAGGTTTGGTTGTTCGGCCATACCCAAAACTTCCAAACTTTGCCCACTAACTACCCGCGCTACCTTTACCTGCGCCTGATTGCTTGGCAGCGGATTTTTACCTTGGCAACTCACCAGCAGTAAAAAGCAAACCAAAATAACTATTTTTCTTGCCCAAACACCAAAACGTACTAACAAAGCAGTAATTTTCTCCTCTACGCCTCTGCGTCTCTGCGTCTGTGCGCGAACAAAATCCTATTCTTCATCTAACGGTAAACCCGCTTTAACTCGACCTCTACCAAAATATCGTCCAAACTGGAGTTCATAAACTTCATCTTCGTCTTGTGTTTCCACCTCCAAATCGGAACGGGGGTAACTCACACACAACAGGGCATAACCTTGGCGACGTAACTCTGGCGATAATCCGATCGCCTCTGGTTGGTAAATTTCTCCTGACAACACTCTCACCGCACAAGTGGTGCAAGCCCCATTACGGCAAGAAAAAGGCAGTTCTGCTCCTTGTTTTTCCGCAGTGTGCAGAATGTAGCGGTCTTCTGGCACTTCTAGGGTGTGTGTTTCGCCAGTGGCGCGATCGCGAACTCGAATTGTATATTTACGGGACATCTGGATTCGGGTTTTGAAACTTGAACTTTGAGATTAACCTAAATATCTTTGCATTTTTTGGAATTCTATAGTAAGATTGTGAATCGTGACATCTGGAGAGATGGCCGAGTGGTTTAAGGCGCAGCACTGGAAATGCTGATTCTCATGAAAATGGGAACTAGAGTTCGAATCTCTATCTCTCCGTTTCTTGTATAGTAAGGCCTTTGGGCTTCGTTCATCCGGCAAAATCTAAAAGCTGGTTTAGTTGTTCTAGTAAATAAACCAGGATATCTAAACATACGCAAAATCAATACTTTCAGCCATACACAATTATTTAAATATGCCACTGTAATTTGAAGCTGTTGGAATGACTAATTAATAAATTAGCTCTAACTGCTTCGTAATTTTATTTTCACTCAGTTGGAACAGAAAGTTATAGTATAGCGATCGCAGCATTCAGCAAAAAGCCGTGCAAAGGAAGTATCTAGCCAAAATTCACGTGACACTTCGTCCTTCAGTCTTAGACCCTGCTGGTGTGGCTGTACAATCCGGTCTTCAGCAGCTGGGATACGATAACGTTGAGCAAGTAAGGATTGGTAAGTACATTGAACTAATCATCGTCTCGCCGGATGAGAAAAAAGCGCGTCAAGACCTCAATAACATCTGTGACCAAATGCTATCAAATCCGGTAATTGAAAATTATCGCTTTGATTTGATTGAAGTCGAATCACAGACGGGGGTGTTTTAGTGAGGGGGGTTGGGGTGTGGGGGAGACGCGGGGACGCGGGGACGCGGAGAATAATTAATGCCCAATGCCCATCCCTCAAATGACCAATGACAAATGACTAATGACTAATGACTAATGACTAAATTCGGTGTTGTTGTTTTTCCAGGTTCTAATTGCGATCGTGATGTCGCTTATGTCACCAGAGATTTGTTAGGGCAACCAACTCGCATGGTTTGGCATCAAGACACGGACATTGCGGATCTGGATGTTATTGTTATACCTGGTGGCTTTAGTTACGGGGATTATCTCCGCTGTGGTGCCATCGCCCGGTTTTCGCCTGTGATGCAGCAGGTTATGGAACATGCCCAAAAGGGTAAGTTTGTCCTCGGTATTTGCAATGGTTTTCAGGTATTAACTGAAGCTGGTCTATTGCCGGGGGTGTTGACTAGAAATCGAGATTTGCATTTTATCTGCGATCGCGCTTCGATAAAAGTTGAGCGTACCAATCTCCCTTGGACGCAAGGTTATGAAGGTGAAGAAATTATCACTTTGCCCATTGCCCACGGCGAAGGACGATTCTACGCTGACGCGGCGACTCTGGCAGCAATTGAAAATAACGGACAAGTATTGTTCCGCTATGAGGGAGAGAATCCCAATGGTTCATTGAACAACATTGCGGGGATTTGCGATCGCCAAGGCAATGTTTTGGGCATGATGCCGCACCCAGAAAGGGCGTCTGATGCGACGTTGGGCAATAGCGATGGCTTACGGTTGTTTCAAGGATTGTTAGAGAAGGTGGCAGCGTTGGCTTAAATGTGAAAGTGCGGCAACTTCAGTGCCTAAGGTGCTGGAGTTGCTATTTTACTTGATGTCGTCACAGATATAGCGATCGCTTTCTGCCTTCGGGTTATTTTCAAGATAATCACGCGCTATGTCACAACCGCGCTTGAGAAGTTGATTTAAGTCAAAATCCCATACTAAAATTTCCTTACCGCCAGATGCAATACTTTTACCATCTGAGCTAAAGGTGACATTATTGTAGCCAAAGCGATCGTAAGTAGTTAGTAAAGTACCATCAATGCTCCAGAGTTTCACTTTTTCAACGCCAGCTGAAGCAATCATTTTGCCATCTTGACTAAAACTTACACTGTTAATAGGTTCTTCACCATTTAAAGTTGCTAAACTTTTACTGTCTTTGCTATCTAAACTCCAAAGTTTTATCGTATTATCTTGACTGGCTGAAGCAATAATTTTACCATCTGGGCTGAAACTCACGCTTGTGACCTTGTTACCATGCTCCTCAAAAGATTTAATTACCTTGCCATCAAGTTGCCAGACTTTAACGCTTTTGTCATCGCTTGCTGAGGCAACCAGCTTACCATCTAGGCTAAAACTGACACTATTTACCTTGTTTTTATGCCCAGTGAAAGTACGTACTAAAGTACCATCAAGCCGCCAAACTTTCACAGTGTTATCGTCACTTGCTGAAGCAATCAGCCCAGTTTTAGGACTAATACTCAAACTATTTATCGAATTTTTATGCCCTGGTAAAATCTTTAATAGTTGAGCTTCTTTACCTAATTGTTCTGGAAACTGCCAAAATTTTAATACATCATCACTGCCAATAATTGCTATTTTATTGCTATTAGGAATAGGCTTTAAGCTTTCAACCCGATTAGTTTGTACTTTAATAGTCTTTAATAGTTTTACTATTGTCTTAGCGTTACCATTCATTTCCCAGAATTGCACTTCATTATTATTAGTGCGAATAGCTAAGGTTTTACTATCCGAACTAAAACTTAAAACAGGTTCTTTTTCGCAGAAACTATCATCACCTGACTGCTCAATATTTTGATCGGCAAGACACTCAAAACTTTTGAGGAAAGTACCGTCAATACGCCACATTTCTAATATACCAAAACTTGTGTGTATAACTAATATTTTTCCGTCTGGGCTAAATTTGATATTTGGATAAAAATTTTCACTGAAGTTCGCCTTCTGATTTTTTACTTGAATACTTCTAATCAGCGTACCATCACGTTTCCAAAGCTTTATCTTCTCATTACCTTCAAAAGTAACCAAAGTCTGATAATCAGGGCTAAAACCATGTACATTTTTATCAAAAGTTGACATAACAGAGCCATCACGTTTCCAAAAATATAGTTTGTAACTATCTCCATAACCAAAAATTATCTGACTATCAGGAGTAAAACGTATGTCTGTAATATTGCTACTTTTATCCTTGTTCTGAAGGTTTGTCAGGAAAGTCCCATCCATGCTCCATAGTTCTACTATCTTTTGAGCATTATTTTGCAGTCGCCCGTGAATAACTATTATCTCACCATCAGGACTAAAACTGACTGACATTTCCCGATCGGATTTCAGACTCTTAATTAATTTACCGTCTTTACCCAAAAACTTTATAGTATTATCGCTATCCAAAATAGCCAACGTTTCGCTATTACGACTAAAAGCAAGATTTTCGATATCACCATTCAAGCTGGTAATAAATTTTCCATCGATTCCCCAGAGTTGAATAGTTTTATCTTCACTAAATATAACAATAGTTTTTCCATTTGGACTGAAGCTAATTTGAGACACTTGATTCAGGTTATTCAAGGTAGTAATGAGTTTTCCGTCCCGTTGCCAAATTTTGACAATCTTATCATCACTAGCTGTAGCAATCGTTTCTCCATTTTGGCTGAAACTAATCTGAAATACTCTAGATTTGTGACCTTTGAGGATTTTAATTTGCTTGCTATCAGTTGAGGATATTTCTACGGTATTATCATTTTTTATCAGTGCAACTGTTCGGTTATCTGGGCTAAAATTACCATCACTAAATTCACCCTGATGAGTTTTGAAAAAAGTACCATCCTGATGCCATAATTGTAATGTCTTAAGTTCGCTACCAGAAATTAATTTATTATTATCGCTAAAAATAATATGTGAATTATTTCCTGGCAATGTTGTCTTTAGAGTGCCATTACGCTGCAAAAGCTTTACTTCATTATTATCATTATTAATAGAGGTAACTATCTGACTATTGGGGCTGAAACTTACCTGATTATTTACTACTAGGAAATCTTCATTAAAAGTATGGAAATTGGTTTTTTCCAAACTCCATAATTTTATAGTTTTATCCTCACTTCCAGAAGCAACCATTTTACTATCTGAGCTAAAGCTAACACTAGTAATTGTATTTCTATGTCCTGCCAAATCAAAATTAAGCTTGTTTCCAGTGTTAATTTGTAAAATTGATGCGTTTAGAAAATTTTGAGAGAAGTTAGATAAGTAAATAGTCTGACCATCACGGCTAAAAACTAGATTTTGATTCGTAGTATCTATAACAGCACTGCTAAAAATAAAACCTCGGTTTGTACGAAACGAATAATAATACGAATAATCAAACGATTTGATAAAGGAACCGTCACGACGCCTGAGTATAATATACCTATCATTTTTTAGAAAAATATGCTGATTGTTAGGACTAAAACTGACACTATCACCAGCATCATTCAAAGTTTTTATTTCTTTGCCATCTATAGTCCATAATTTCATTATTTTGTCTTCTTGGCTTGTACCTTGGCTCGTAGAAATAGAAGCAATTATTTTGTCATCAGGGCTGAAGCTGACACTGCTAATGCTCTGGGTATGTCCCGTGAAAGTTTTTATTTCTTTGCCATCTAAATTCCAAAGTTTTAAAGTTTTGTCCTTACTAGCAGAAATCACTTTTTGACCATCATGACTGAAGCTAAAGGTAGTAATTTCCTCTCCATGTCCTTTAAACGTAGCAATTTCTTTACCTTCTAAAGTCCACAATTTCAGGGTTTTGTCTTCACTTGCAGAAAGTATTTTTTGACTGTTGGGACTGAAGCCAAGGCTAGTAATTTTGTTTTCGTGGGCTTTAAAATTTTTGATTTTTTTGCCATTACGATTCCAAATTATTACTACACCATCTGCACTACCAGAAACAAGCATCTTCCCATCAAGACTAAAACTAACACTGGTCACAGTATCACTATGTCCTTCTAAGCTGTTACGCTCTTTTATGCTATAAACTACATCTTGCAACGCAGTCTTTACTAGCATTTGTGTTTCTGGTTTTACCCCAACTGACCACCACTGTTGCAGTCGTTTTCCTGCTTTGATACTTTTGACTAGCGCCTCTAAATCTTGATTTGATTTCAATAGCCCTTTTGCTTCTGTACTCATAGATATCAGTTGGGTATTGTTCTGATTGGCTAACACCAGAGGCAAAAATATTGCTAATGCTCCACATATAGTTCCTAGTGTTACTTTCCAAAGCAGTCCGCGGCGTGTTTCTAAAAGTTGTTGTTTTAGGACTTCATTCAGTTTTGCCTCTGTTAACTTTCGTTGTTCTCTCTCCTTTTCCAACTCAGCAATTAATCTAGCTGATTGTTGTTGGCGGACAAATGGCACTAAATAATCATGTACTAGTTGATAGCGGTCAGCTGGTGAGGCTGGTACTCTTAACACTAATCCCGATTTCACTAAGATTTCTAAAACTAAGTCGAGTTTTTCAGTTTTTACATCTAACTCTAATTCCAAATCAGCACGAGTTTTCAAAGGACGGGTATTATTTTCATCGGTGAGCAGATATAAAACTAGTTTGGCTATTTGTTCGTTATCAGCACCACAGTCTTTGACAATTTCTTCTAAAAATCGCCCTACAAAGTTTTCTTTAGGGCCATGTTGCTGATATTGTTCTAGCTTGGTTATTTTTTCTGTTTGTAATTGCGCTCCCACAACTTGCAATTCAATGGGGCGTACCTCGCCTAAGTCTCTAGCTAAATCCTTTACTAATTCATCAATTAATGGTGATTCTAAAACTAACTGGCTGTTTTGAGTTAAGTTTTGAATGATTAATTTGGCATCTTCTAATGAAAAGTTATCTAAATAGTAGAGAATATCTTTATCTAAAATATTATTATTAATGACATCAAAGTTGGCAAGGCGGTTATTGCATTCTAATAAATAATGTAAATAATCTTCACGCAAAGATAAGATAACCTTTATATAAGGAATATCTAGACATTCACGTAAAAATTCATAAAATTTTCGTCTATTATTTGGATCTTTATAAATGAAGAAAAATTCTTCAAATTGATCGAATATTAAAACTGTCAGCAGATTATAATCATCATGTTTTTGTAATTGGTTGAGAATAGATTGTTGAGCTTCTGCATCTCCTGTTTCAGGAGGTGAGTATTCATAGATTCTACCTTCATAAGGAATGCGCGGTAAGTCAGAAAGTGCATCTCGTAAACGGTTGCCTAATTCAATAATCCAATCTGGATACACTTGTTGTAAAACAGGCAAGACATCACGAATGCCAATGGATCTTTGCTTCAATGCAGGAATTAATCCAGCTTGTAAAATTGAACTTTTACCAACACCTGATTGTCCGTGAATAATTGTTAATTTACGGTCATGTTGACCCATGCGCTCGATGAGGCGATTAATATCTTGCTGTCTTCCGGAAGCTGCAATTTCTGTGGCTACTGTTGCTTGTTGTTCAACGGATGGCAAAGCCGGGTTATTTACTGTTTGTTGAGCTTGTAATCTACCGGCACCAATGAAAGCACGAAAACGATATTGTTGTTCGAGCGATCGCCCTTCTTGTTTAAGATGAAATGCAGTCCGATATTCACCTTTTTGAAAGTACTTGGTTCGTAACTCTGCCAAAATTTGAATATAAAGTTCTGGATCGTATTGAACTTTGGTTTCTGTTCTCGCAGTTTCTAAGGTTTGCAGTGCTGCTTCTAGTTGATTGAGTGCAGATTGCGATCGCGCCAATGCAAATAAGTACCAACCCCGATGATACGATCTTTCCCAGTCTAAATCTGCTTTCATCTCTTCGGAGACTGGTAAAGATGTATCTATTTGCACGTTATCCAGTAGAGAAAGTGCTTGTTCGGCTGTTTGTTTGGCCTCGTTCCAAGCTGATTTAGCGATTAGCACTTCAGCCAAATAGCTATACGCTCTGGCTAATTTAAACTGATTGGGATAGGTTTGATGGAGTGCAATTGCTTTGTTAGCAACAGCCTCCAATTCTTCCCACTGTTGCAGACTTTGTAATACAGAACCCAAAGCATTAATAAATTTTGCTACCAAATCTTCGCGATTAGCTTGTTCAAATACCTCAATACATTCCTGAAAATAATCTTTAGCAAAACCAATGGCAAGGTCTTTTTCTGGGTGATTTAATAATGCGTAGGTACGCCACCAAAGTCCAAGTGAGTAGAGTAAGCACGCACGTCGTTCTAAAAAGCGGGGTGATGGAGAATCATCAACAAAAAATGCTAAACTCCGTTCGTAATATTGCCTTGACAATTCCAGTGAATTAGAATTCGCTCGACCAAGGATAAATTCTAAACTCGCTTTTAGTTCCGGATTTAAATTCAAACGACGATTTTGTAAATCGTGCCAAGCTGACTCCAATTCAACCCGGCGTGGAGAGCCAACTTGTAAATTCAGCGCCGTACTATCGAGATATCTACCTGCACCAGCAGCTAAGATTTTTTCAAAGACATCATTAGCAGTTTGTTCGATAAAATCAATTAAATCATCAGTGGCGATCGCAAATTCCACAGTTGTACTCCAACTGTGTAAATCTGGTGCTAATCGCATCAGTTTGTGTAGCACATCATCCGTTACCCACAACACTAACGGAAAGTGAAAATTTTTTCTAAACTCCTCCCTCACCTGATTAGCAGCACTCAGGACTTGTTCTAATTTAGTCACCGATTCTAAACCAGATATTACCAGTGCTTGGGGATGTTCAGAACCGAGTAAGTTTTGGATAGTCTGGAAAAATGTTTTAATTGACTTATCCAAAACTATCTCTCGAATTTGCAAATTGCTGGATGCTTGTAGACTTTGCATCAAACGCCTTCGCAAACTAGCGCCATTACAAAGTGCCAAAATCAGCGAAAATTCTGCTTGAGAAGTCGCGATCGCCCATAATAATTCTTGTAAAGAATTTTCGTTATCAATTGCGATCGATTGTGGCTCATTCATAACTTTGCTTATAGATATGGGGATGAAGGAGATGAGATAAAATAATAACTCCTAACTCTTGTACAGACGCGATTCATCGCGTCTCTTGTACGATTTATCGCGTCTCAACACTTTAACTCCGTCGCTTCTGCCAAAATTGGATTAATTTCAAACCAAGACCCGTGAGTGTCTCGGTATTCATACACAAATCGACTGTGTACCAAAATTCGGTATCCATCATCGCCGCTTACCCATTTGCGCTGTTGTACTTGGCGTAACAAACCCCACTCATCATCCGTGATTGCTAAGGTCATTTGATTGCGGTAGGCTCTAATTACAGTTTCTAACCCCACACGCGATAAAGGCAGTTTTCTTTCTTTTTTGATCCAATCATTAAGCAGTCTGAGTAATTCCCGCACATGACCGCCACTAATTCGGCAGAGTCTTTCTAATGTTTCTTTAGTATCAAAAATCTCTGTAATCCACGCGAGGCGTTCCTCTGGCTGATAATCGGGATAAGCTCTTGCTAATATCATCTGTGCCAAGAGTGCCATACCTTCAGCGCATTCACTACCATCGCGTAATTGCACTGGCACCATCGGTAAGACTTTTGGATATACCATAAATCGCTGTGTCAATCGGCTCAAGTCGTTGGAAAACATCAATTCTAAAGGCATGGTGTAAACAACATGGCACTTGAGTTGAGTTAATTGTTCTCCCCGGTCTACAAATAGATATTCCGGCTGGGGTCGTCCCCAAGACTTGGTAGTAGTTTCAACACGGTCGAGATTATCAACTATTACCACCAGTCCTTTTTTGCCGTGTTCTTTCAATTTCAAAATGGCAGGTTCTAGGAGTTCTTCGTTAATTACATCAATAATACTTTTTGTCCGCGGCCCTAAGTATTCTCTTAACTTATTGCGAAGTTCTGGACTATTTTTCGCTTTAGCTGTAACTTTGCCGATACCCAACGCCACCAGTGAGACTCCTTCTTTCTCAGTAGCTTTCAATTCCCCTAAACCTGGAATCTTAGCTTCAGCGGCAAATTTCCCATCAGTGCTAGCAGAAACTTTACCAATGCCAGGAATTGATGCTTCCCCAGAAACTTCAACTTCTGTCATCAACAGTTTAGCGGCTCCTTGGAGTATTTTTTTCAGACCTTGGGGTTCAGGAATTTCCAGTTTTTCCCAGCTATCGAGACTTTCACTGACTCGACGAGCTACGCTAAGTAGAATATCACTGATATCAACATCGCCCATTTCCAGGTCTTGACTAGACTCAAAATATACCACATGAAAATCTGCTTGCTCTAATTCGGCTTTGAGTCTGAGTAATTCTGTAGACTTACCGCAGCCAATGTGTCCCGAAAATAGTTCGCAAGTAGGCTTATCAGGTGAAAAAAATGTGATATTTTCCCTTAACTCTTCAATAATCCTGCCACCCCGCACTGAGGAAAAGTCAATATAGTATTTTCGATCCTCAGCATTTTCCACAGCCAAGGTTTTACTAGGGTTACACGCTTGGTAAAATTTCTGTAAATCTAGTTTCATTAACTACCCCGCAACAAGGCTTTTCTTTATTTTCACCACAAACCTTGTTACATATTCCGCAAATTACGCAAAATTTAAGTAATTTTTTGAGTAAAAATACTAGTCAGATTTGATTTATGAACTTATCTATGTGGGTAGGCAATAGGCAAAAGGCAATACGCAAGAGGGTTATAGAAGATTAAAGGGTACGGAATTTTGTTCAAAAATCAAATAGGAGTCCTAATATTAGTTTTTTCCTATCCTCGCCTAAGTTCCCAACATCTGCAAGTTATGTAAAGTGGCATAAAGTCCACCTTGTTGTAGTAATTGTTCGTGACTTCCTTGTTCGATTAATTCGCCACGCTTCAAAACAAAAATCCGGTCTACATTGCGAATTGTAGACAAACGGTGAGCAATAATAATCGCCGTGCGCCTGAACAAAAGCTGGTCTAATGCTTCTTGAATTAAAGCTTCTGTGCCAACATCTAAACTAGCGGTGGCTTCATCTAATACTAAAATTTGCGGATCGCGAATGGCTGCACGAGCAAAGGCTAGAAGTTGCTTTTGTCCGCTAGAAATATTTGTGCCTCTTTCTCGAAGTTGAGTATCGTAGCTATTGGGTAACTCTTCTATAAAGTGGGCAATGTTAGTTTTTTCTGCTGCTTCTTGAATCTGTTCGATTGTATAACCATCTCCTAAAGAAATGTTGCTTTTCACATCACCAGCAAACACAAAACCGTCTTGTAAAATTACTGCCATGTAACGCCGCAGTTCCGCTTGTGGTACTTCTTTAATATCTATGCCATCAATAAGAATGCGTCCTTGGGTGGGTTCGTAAAGACGACACAAAAGCCGAATGATAGAAGTTTTACCCGCGCCTGTGGGGCCGACTAATGCGACTTTTTCACCAGGATGAATGGTGAAATCTAAATCTTTAATTACATAATCATCGTTTTTATAAGCAAACCAAACGTGTTCAAAACGAATTTCTCCCAAGTCAGGTGGAGAAGTTAAATCTGGAGATTCAAAATTTGCAACTATCTCGTCGATGTAGCCGAATTTAGCATCAAGAATTGAGTAGCGCACATTAGTCCGATCGCGGATTTCTATCGGTTCATCTAATATATCGCCGACGCGTTCAATGGCAGTGAAACCAGCTTGAATTACGGTAAATTTTTCGGCAAAGTTCCTTAATGGGTCAAATAATCGTTGGGCATATAAAATAAATGCTGATAAAGTACCAAAAGTCAACTCTTTATCTAAAAGCATCAAACCACCCAACCATAAAACACCTGCGATCGCCACCAGTCCAATCCATTCTAAAGTGGCGGAAACAGCTGAATCATAAAAGATAGTTTTATCTACTTGCTGAGTGTAGCGGTTATTGGTAGCACGAAATAATTGGGCATTAAATTTTTCTCTGCGGAACAACTGCACTACGTTAATGCCAACTACATTTTCTTGTAGTTGTGAATTGAGTATAGAAAGTTCTTCCCGCCCTTTGTAATTAGCTTTGCGATACTGTTTTTGTAAGTAAATTGTCACCCACGTAATCGGTAACAGCATCAATAGTAACAAGCAAGCAAGTTGCCATTGAATAGAAAGCATTAAAGCTATAATCACCAACATTGAGAACAGATCGGACACAATACCGATCGCCCCAGTAGAAAAGACATCGCCTAACACTTCTACATCACTGGTAATTCTGGTAATTAATTTACCTACGGGTGTCCTATCAAAAAACCGTACCGCTAGAGATGTTACATGCTGGAATAAGTCTTGGCGAATTGCTGTGGTGATTTGTTGCCCTAACTTCTGTACGAGATAACCCTGATAGCCTGTAAACACCAATCGGATGGCGATCGCAATCAGCAATAACCCTTCTAAAATATTTAGCGCTTGCGAGGACGGGCGATTCCTTAAGAATTCGTAGGTACTTGGTTCCTCGCGGATCAGGGAAATAATTTGTCCAATTAACAGCGGTTGTACGGCATTAGCGACGGCGATCGGCACGAGTAAGAACATCGAAAGTGCCAACAGTCCGCCATTGCGACGGGCATAAGGCACTAAACGCAGAAACAACCGCCAGTCATTTTCACCGCGACCGTGTTGTGTGTATGATTTTTTCTTGAGAGATTGGTAGATGCTCATAATAAGAGCATTATATTCATGTTTGCCAAAAACACACTTTTAATACTTGTTAGTTCGATCGCATAGTCAAACACTATACAATAATAATTTATCTATTTTCACTGGTTTACATTTTGCGATCGTCAAGTATCCAGATTTGGCTCTGATGAGGTTCGTTGACCACTAACTGTCAACAGCCAACACAAAAAGATATGCTGTGTTAAATGCCAGAGCTTTACCTGTGCGTAAGTTCTGTAGAATAAAAGTGCAGTTAAGCGAAGTTGTAGAATGCCTTCCCCGTTCCCTGGTATGGACGCATATCTTGAAGGCTACCTGTGGAGTGACCTACACAACGCACTTGCCAGCAAAATCCGTGCCTTCCTTACTCCACAGCTGCGTCCCAAATATGCCGCACGTTTAGAAGTATATGTAGTAGAAGATATTTCCCCTGCAAGTGAAATCGGCATTTTATATCCAGATGTGGAGGTATTGCAGATAAGACTTCGCCGCGACGTAACTCTTCCTACTGCCACATCGAATATTGCCACAACCCCGGCATCACTGACGCTTCCAGTTATTCAACCAGTTGAAGTCCGCATCCCCACAATCGAAATTCGGGACACAGCCAAAAACGTACTGGTAAGCTGTATCGAAATTCTTTCCCCTGTAAACAAACGCGAACCTGGTTTAACCGACTACCGTAAAAAACGCCAGCGTTTATATAATGCCAACGTCCATTTAATTGAAATTGACTTGCTGCGTCGGGGAAATCGACCATTTAACCACCCGCGTCTTCCGGATGTTCCCTACTTGATTACCTTAACGCGAGCTGGGTCTGGAGTCATCGACGTGTGGCCTGTGACGTTACAAGACACTCTGCCGACGATACCCGTTCCCCTTTGTGAAGGCGACTCAGATGCGGTATTAGAGTTACAAGCTGCGCTGAATGCCATCTACGACGAAGCTGGCTATGATTTATCGATAGACTACACCCAATCTCCACCTCCACCTGCCTTGAGTGATGCGGATATTGAGTGGATGTACAAACGCTTAGGTAAATCTTCTTGAAATTAATAAATAGGCTTTACAGATATCTTGCAGAAAATTATATCAACTCGCCTACGTAGACGGCTTGATATTACAGCGATCGCAGTTCAATACTCACTGCGGTATTTGTATTAATTGCTTCATGGGTATGCTTTTAAGTATGAAACAATACCATACTTCTCTCTTTACGTCTTATATCTAAAGGTAGAAGATAAAGGTTAACTCAAATTTGGGAAACCTAAGAGAAGTTCATCCCAAGAAATATCTCGCCTATTTATCGCAGAGTGCAACTGAGGTCAGATGACGCAATCTTTAAATCCAGTCAAACAGTGGGAACAACGTCGCGATCAAGCAAACCACTATTACCAACGGGGAAAATTTCAAGAGTATCTCGATCTTGTGACTCAGAATTTACAGCTAGCAAGAGCAATCCCAGACCGAGTTAGGGAAGGTTACACATTGAACGACCTTGGTTTAGCTTATCTGGGTTGCTGGCAACCTCAAAGGGCATTAGAGCGGTTTGAACAAGCGCTTAGTGTTGCTGTTGAAATCGGTAATGCTTGTGCACAAGCAACTGCACTGAGCAATCTGGGTTCTACCTACAGCCGTCTTGGACGTTTTTCCCAAGCACTGGAGTATTTTGATCGAGCGCTTCTCATCTTCAGGCAATTGCAAGATATTCCAGGAGAAGTTTCTACTCTCAATGATGTAGCCCTAATTTATACCCGATTAGGCGAACCGAAACGCGCATTGTTGCTACAAAACCAAATTTTGACAATGCGTCGATTGCTAGGTGACTTTTCTGGTGAAGCAACGACTTTAAATGGCATTGGATTTGCCTACAGCGTTTTAGGCAAGTTCGACCAAGCTCTAGAATATTTTCAAGCAGCACTGCCGATTCAACGAGCTGTGAAGAATTTAGTTGCTGAAGCAACCACCTTGAATAATATTGCTTCAGTTTATAGCGATTTAGGACAACCCAAACAAGCGCTGTTGCTTTATTATCAAGTTCTTTTGACACGTCAAGCCATTGGCGACAAAGCGGGCGAAGCAACAACCCTTCACAATATTGGTTTTACACACAGTATCCTCGCTCAGCATCGCCAAGCCATGAAGTTCTACAAACAAGCCATTGTCATTTACCAACAGCTAGGCGATTCTCTTGGAGAAATTTCCACTTTGCTAAATATGGGAAGCCTTTACGCCACAACTAAACGCAAAAAAATGGCACGATTGTGCTATCAAAATGCCCAAGAGTTAGCTGAGAAAATTGAACATCAGCCACTCTTAGAAAAAGTAGAGCAGTTCATAGATTCTCTATAGCCTTATTGACAGGCAAGGGCAGAGAAAAAAGTTTAACTCGCAAACAAAATCTGCCGATGTAGGGTAGCACAGCTGTGCTACCCTATCTTATTGAGTTTAATTCCCTAAAAATTGCACTAATGGTAACGTGAATTCGATGTACGGGATTTTGACCTCACCCCCAGCCCCTCTCCTTCAAGGCTACCATGTACACACAAGTCTTTTAGAGTTGTTGTGTAAGACACAGAAAGTTAATTTTTGCTTTTCGATGCAACAAAGGTGCAAGGCGATGCAATAAAGGTACAAGGCAATGCAATAAAGGTGCAAGGCGATGCAATAAAGGTACAAGGCAATGCAATAAAGGTGCAAGGCAATGCAACAAAGGTGCAAGGCGATGTAACAAAGGTGCAAGGCGATGTAACAAAGGTGCAAGGCGATGTAACAAAGGTCGAGGTCAAGAGACTCTTGAGCGAGAACTTGCAACAAGTCTTTCCCCTTGTCCCCAATTCTTCTTGTCCCCTTGTCCTCTTCCCAATGCCCAATGCTTAGTATTGCTACTTAATAGCTAAAATACTGATGGAAAACCCAGCGGAATCTATTGTGTCTAATAACAGTACTAAAGTTTGGTTGATTACTGGTAGTTCTAGCGGCTTTGGGCGTAATTTGGCTCAAGCAGTACTTAAAAAAGGCGATCGCTTAATTGCCACTGCCCGTAAGCCCGAACAACTTCAAGATCTCGTCAATCAATACCCAGATACAGCTAAGGCAGTTTCCCTAGATGTTACCAATCCCGTCCAAGTCAAAGCAGCAGTAGATGAAGCAGTTAAGGCATTTGGACAAATTGATGTGCTGGTTAACAATGCTGGATACGGCTTAATTGGAGCGCTAGAAGAGGTCAGTGACGAACAAATTCGCCGCAACTTTGATACCAACCTTTTCGGTGCAATTAATACTATTCGGGCAATTTTGCCAATTATGAGGGAGCAAAAAAGTGGGCATATCATTAATATGTCTGCAATTGCTGGATTCAGTAACGAACTAGGTTTTTCTATCTACGGTGGTGCTAAGTTCGCCTTAGAAGGGGTATCAGAAGCCTTACATGGCGAAGTTGCGCCTCTGGGTATTAAAGTGACCATTGTCGAACCAGGGCCTTTCCGTACTGATTTTATTGGGCGATCGCTTGACCGTGCTGCCAATAGTATGGACGCCTACAAACCAACTGTGGGAAAATTCTTAGAGTTCCTTGAAAAAATTGAAGGTACTCAACCAGGCGATCCAGAAAAAGCAGCTCAAGCATTAATTAAGGTGGTGGAATCAGAAAATCCACCGTTGCGCTTAGTGCTGGGTAAGTATGCTTACAGCAAGTTCCGCAATAAAATTGCCTCGTTGACTGCTGAGTTGGATGCATGGGAAGCAGTCGCGGCAAATACTGATTTTCAAAGTTAAAATCGGGCATTGGGCATGAAAAGAGGCTCCAGGGGCACGGGGAAAGCAAGGGGGAAAATGAAAAATTACTTCTTTCACCTCTGCTCCCTGCTAAGAGCTTCACTGCCTCAATATCCTCCTCATTTCCCCATGCCCAATGCCCAATGCCCCATTCCCCATTCCCTATTTGCTATGAAAGTTTACGAAATTCAAAGCAATGCTGGCATTGATGCCCTTGCATTAGTCCATCGCCCTGAACCAAAACCCTCACCCGGCGAAGTTTTGATTCAAGTCAAAGCAACATCTTTAAATTACCGCGATTTGCTCGTGGTTGAAGGAGCCTACGGTGCTGGACAGAAATATCCGTTAATTCCCATGTCTGATGGTGCGGGGGAAGTTGTGGCGGTGGGAGAAGGCGTGACGCGGGTGAAAGTAGGCGATCGCGTCGCTGCTACTTTCTTCCAAGACTGGATTTATGGCTCTTTAACTAGAGAAAAAATGAAATCCGATCTTGGAGGCGGTATCGATGGGATGCTGGCTGAGTATGTCGTTTTACACCAAGACGGTTTGGTAATTCTACCAGACCATTTATCCTACGCTGAAGGTGCAACTTTGCCTTGTGCAGCAGTTACAGCTTGGCATGGATTGGTAACAAAAGGCAATATTGGCGCAGTTGATAGCGTTTTATTACTTGGTACTGGGGGAGTTTCTATTTTTGCTCTCCAATTTGCGAAGATACACGGTGCTAGAGCGATCGCTACTTCTAGCAGCGATGAAAAGTTAGCACGAGCCAAACAGCTTGGTGCTGATGAAACAATTAATTACAAAACAACACCAGATTGGGAAAAGCAAGTTTACCAATTAACTAATCGCATCGGTGTAGATCATGTAATTGAGGTAGGCGGCGCAGGAACTCTCCCAAAATCACTACAAGCAGTTCGCATTGGCGGACGTGTTAGTTTGATTGGCGTTTTGTCAGGCAGAGGAAGTGAAATTGACCCCATGCCAATACTTTTTAAAAGTTTAACAGTTCAGGGAATTTATGTTGGTAGTCGGGAAATGTTTGAAGCAATGAATCAGACAATACAACAGCATCAAATCAAACCGATTATCGATAGAGTTTTTCCATTTGATGAAGCGCGGGAAGCATATCGTTACCTCAAAAGTGCAGCTCACTTCGGTAAAGTTGTTATTAGCATAACCTGAGTTTGGGATAAGCCGAAAGCATGATTCTCTCGTTGGCTGAAACTCCTATAGGACTTATGCAAAACACCTCTAAAACTCTTATTCCTCTGTGACCTCTGTCTTGAAAAGTTATGTTCGCGCTTCGCGTTGCCGAAGGCATCGCCGGAAGCCGGCGCTCATACTTTTCGCTGTGCCTCTGTGGTAGCCTGCGGCAAGCCGCTCCGCGTCTA
>JAVRCH010000068.1:0-58893 GCA_034530795.1 Nostoc sp. DedQUE12a | reverse complement strand
AAAGTTCTTTTGCTTATAGCTAAACTCTACTAAAGTAGACTAAAGATTTTTGGGAATATTTAGTCATCTTTAGATGACTTTTGCTATTAGCAAGGAACTTCAGTTCCTTGCGGGACATCGGTTTTACGTTAAGTTGACACCTATGCACAGCTGTGCGCCCCTACAATGATTTAATTTTGTAAGGGTGTATTCCATTGAATTGAAAACCGCTATAACTCGTCTGCATCAACTGTCATCCTCGTCAATGACTGCATTGCGGTCAAGAATTAGTAAGTTACGAAGTTGGTCTGTATCTAGTTCAGTCAACCATTCTTCACCTGCGCCTACAACTTGTTCGGCTAGTTGTTTTTTACTTTCAATCATGTCGTGAATTTTTTCTTCTAAAGTACCAGTACAAACAAATTTATGTACTTGGACATTGCGGGTTTGACCAATGCGAAATACTCGGTCTGTAGCTTGATTTTCTACGGCTGGATTCCACCATCTATCAAAATGGAATACATGATTTGCTCGTGTTAAATTCAATCCTACACCACCTGCTTTGAGAGAAAGAATCATAATCGGCGGCCCTTGGGGATCGTGTTGGAAACGGTCGATCATTTCCTCACGTTGTTTTTTATTGGTGCTGCCATATAAAAAGAATATTTCTCGTCCTAGCTGTTTTTCTAAATGAGGTTTAAGTAATTTACCCCACTCAGCAAATTGGGTGAAGATTAAAGCGCGTTCTGCACCAGCAGCGCCATAGGCATCGCCTTCTGCTAAAAGTTCTTCCAACATTTCTTCTAGCCGCACCAATTTGGCTGAATGATGTTGTCCTAATGTGGTTTGTTTTAAATATTGCGCTGGGTGATTGCAGATTTGTTTGAGTTTGATTAGTAAAGCCAAAATCATGCCTCGACGTTGCAAACCTTCGGCAGATTCAATTTCTGCTAAAGATGCTTCTACTACTTGTTGATAAAGTGCGGCTTGGTCGGCAGTCAAACCACAAAATACTGTCATTTCTTGCTTCTCTGGCAAGTCTTGAATAATTTCGCGATCGCTTTTTAATCGGCGCAGTATAAATGGTTGAACCAACGAACGTAATTGGCTCAAAGAAGCCGTATCCCCATACTTCTCAATAGGCATGGCAAATCGGCGCTGGAAAAATTGCCGATTGCCTAAATATCCGGGATTGAGAAAATCCAATATAGACCACAATTCTTGCAGTCTATTTTCTACTGGTGTCCCCGTCAACGCAATCCGAAATGTCGCTGCTAATTGCCGCACTGCTTTTGATTGCTTAGCCTCGGAATTTTTCACATTTTGGGCTTCATCTAAAACAATTATTTGCCAATTAACACTCTCTAATAATTTAATATCTCGATGAATCAGCGAATAACTAGTAATTACTAGATCGTGCTTTTTAACTGCTTCTATAAACGCCTTACCTTTAGGACGTTTATCACCGTGATATTGCAAAACTTTCAGACTTGGTGCAAATTTCTTTACTTCTCTTTCCCAGTTGCCTAAAACCGAAGTTGGACAAACTAGTAAAGTTGGGTTTTCTAGTCCATCTTGTTCTTTGAGATGTAAAAGAAAAGCGATGAACTGGATGGTTTTGCCAAGTCCCATATCGTCGGCCAGACAGGCACCCAAGCCCCAACGTTCCAAGAAGGACAGCCAAGCAGCACCGCGTTGTTGATAAGGTCGCAACTGTCCTTGAAAGCTGGCTGGTGTAGACAAGGGTTCAATGACCTGATTATTGGTTAGCGCTCCAATCAACTCTTGTAATGCACCAGACGCCTCAAAGCTAACCACTGGTAATTTTTCGATTACCTGGGTATCTCCTGTACTCAGACGCAAAGCATCTTCCAAAGACAGCGCCATTTGGTCTTTGCGGGAAGCGAAAAAGGTTTGGGCTGTCTTGATGTCTTGGGGTCGCAATTCCACCCACTCGCCATTAATTTCTACCAAGGGGCTATTTAAAGCCACAAGTTTATCAAACTCGGCTTTGGAAATATTCTGTCCGCCAATTGCCAATTGCCATTGGAAATTCAATAGACTTTGCAACCCCAAACGTCCTTGTTTTGTCTTTGGGGTTTCGGCAGTAATTTTTAAACCCAAACGGTTCGCCCATCCTTCACGGTTCGTCAAACTAGGAGGGAGAATCACTCCCAAACCGCTATCTTCAAACCTCCAAGCCACGGACTTGATAAACTCGTATGCTTGGATGGGGTTAAGACGAAAAGATTGCGGATATTCTGTTTCTAAACTGGGTGCAAGGACTGGATACAATCGTGAAGCTAGCCCCAAACCACGCAAAAATGTTTCTTGTGGTTGGTCAATTGTGCGATTTTCATATACGAATCGTTCAACTGGATTGTGCCAAATTGTTGCCGCATCCACCAAAAACTCTGGATTGTCAGCCGCTTGTAGAAAATAGGCCAATGTCCAATCTGTTTCGCCAGACTCCGGAGAATGCAATTTAAAACAAGTACGAAACAGAGTTTTCAGAGTTAGCTGATATTGTAGCGGCATAGTCCAAGCCTTAAGTGCCGCTTCTAGTCGTTCTACTTCAATTACATCTGCATTGACTGTACCAGATGCACTAGTTAAAGCTGGCAACCACTCTCGCACCGCAGCTGGTAAAGACACAATCGCCTTGGCTTCCATCATCGATTGGAAACCCACCATCTCTCGTATTTGGGCATCTATCGTACTATTGAGAAATCCCAGCAACAATTCTTGAGGTTCCGTGGGGAAGTTTACATAAAGTAGGGACTGGTGATTAGGGATTAGGGATTGGGAAAACTCCTCCCCAGTCCCCAGTCCCCAGTCCCCAATCCCCACCCCCTCTTGATATGTGCGACAAACCAAAGGCATCTTGGCAGAAAATTTTTCTAGGCGGGTGCCGTCTACAGCACTGTCTAAGAGTACTTGCCACTTGGCAAATGTAGAACCATCTGATTGCCGTTTGATAGTTGGTAAAAACTTACACCGAGAAATTAAATCCAGACTCCAACGGGCAACCTGCGACCAAAAGCGTAAATCTGTGCCCAAAAAAGCATCTTCCCCTTTAGTTGCATTTAGGGGAACAGCAGCAAGAAATTTTACTGCTTGGGCGGGGGTGAGACAAAAACCTTCAACTCGCCAGGGTTGTAAATATTGTGGTGAGTCTGCTTCTAGCTCCAAACTAGCAGAATGAACGGGGAAAATCCCTGCTGTTTCTTTACCGGTGTTTTCTGGTATGTAAGTTGGTAGGGCAATGATTTGGGAGTGGGTTGGTAAAGCAATTTCAATAGTAGTAGTTGCTTTGCGTGTCCGATTAGTTGTAGCTACTTGGGGTTGCTGGATGAAGTTGGCAATTGGCATATTTTGGGAACGCAACCACTCGCTTAACTCAACCGATGTCATCGCCAATGGATGTAATGCTATTTCTTCAGGTTCATTCGACGCCAAATTTACTCGCGGCGATCGCCAAGTTTCTCCCCAAATAAATAAACTACCATTTTGATTTTTTAGTAACCAATTCCCGTGTAAAATCGCCATTTTTAACTACTCAAATTCTCGTAAAATTAAATAATTACAATTACCAAAATTTTCCTTGCTACATTTTCAGTACATTTATTATCAATTACTTATATATTGTAATACAATTATAAACTCGTAATTTGTCATGCAATTGAGACATTATTAATAATGGATTTTCCGATTGTTAAAGTTTTAAAACTTGGTATAAAATCCGAAGTAGATTATATGCATCCTGAAGAAAAGGAGGCGGTGAGAGCATTATTAAATAGTGTAATTGTTGAAGGTAAAACTTATCCTCAAAAGCAACCTCTATCCCAAGCAGAATTTTCCAGTTACTGGTTAAGCAAGGATGCCTTTGTTGTCAGGGCATCAGCTGTAGATGATACACAAAAACCAAAAGAAATATTGGGAGCATTTTATTTAAAGCCAAACTTTCCTGGTCGGTGTAACCATATTTGCAATGCTGGTTTTATTGTACAAGCCAGCTTGCGGGGTCAAGGTATAGGGCGGTTCATGGGAGAGTCGATGCTCTCCATCGCAGCAGACCTGGGCTACGAGGCAGTAATGTTCAATTTAGTCTTTGAAACTAATATAGCTTCAATTACACTGTGGCAGTCTTTAGGATTTGAGATCGTTGGTCGAATTCCCCGTGCTGCCAAGCTAGAAAATGAGCAAGTGGTAGACGCACTAATGTTGTATCGCACTTTGCCTTGAAAGATGCCAATCGACCATCTTAACTGTTGACTGACGAGTCTTAACCCAATACTGCTCGGGTTTTGCATTTTGAACTCGGAATTTGGTTTGGGGAAAAGGGTAAAGGGTAAAGGGTAAAGGTTTTTTCTTTCCCTTTTCCCCTTCCCCTTTTCCCCAAAACCCGACAAGTATTGAGTCTTAACCGTCAACTGTCAACAGTTAACTTTGTATGTACCAGAAGTCAGCCATAGTGCATAAATGTTAGGATTGCCACAGAAAGAGAATAGCGAAAGAGAAGGAAAAAAAACTGAATGGCTGAAGTTGATAAGTCAATATCCTTCGATGGACGGGATATTCGACTGAAAGTAGGCCTACTAGCTCCCCAAGCTGGTGGGTCGGTTTTGATAGAATCAGGGGATACAGCTGTTTTGGTGACGGCTACGCGATCGCAAGCCAGAGAAGGCGTTGATTTTCTTCCCCTCACAGTAGATTACGAAGAAAGGCTATATGCCGCTGGTAGAATTCCTGGCGGAATTATGCGGCGCGAAGGTCGCCCACCAGAAAAAACAATTCTTACCAGCCGTCTGATAGATCGTCCTTTGCGTCCTTTGTTTCCTTCATGGTTACGCGACGATCTGCAAGTTGTGGCTTTAACGCTGTCGATGGACGAGTTAGTGCCACCCGATGTGCTAGCGGTTACAGGTGCTTCAATTGCTACCCTCATTGCTCAGATTCCTTTTAATGGGCCAATGGCAGCCGTGCGGGTTGGCTTAGTGGGAGATGATTTCATCATTAATCCTACCTATGCAGAAATTGAAGCTGGAGATTTGGATCTGATAGTAGCAGGTTCACCGCATGGTGTGATTATGGTCGAGGCGGGAGCCAATCAATTGCCAGAGCGAGATATTATCGAGGCAATTGATTTTGGTTATGAAGCGGTACGGGATTTAATTAAAGCCCAGGAAGATTTAGTCGCAGAACTCGGTTTACAACTAGTGCAAGAAGCACCACCAGAAGTAGACGTGACGCTGGAAAATTATATCCGCGATCGCGCCAACGACGAAATTAAAAAAATACTGTCGCAATTTGAGTTGGGTAAAACCGAACGTGATGCCGCTTTAGATGTCGTCAAGGAAAAAATTGAAAGTGCAATCGCCGAACTGCCAGACGAAGACCCAATCAAAGTTGCCGCAACTGCAAACTCTAAGGCACTTGGTAATACATTTAAAGACATTACTAAATACTTCATGCGCCGTCAAATCATCGAAGATAACGTCCGCGTTGATGGCCGCAAACTCGATGAAGTACGTCCCGTTTCTTGTCAAGTTGACCTTTTGCCAAAGCGAGTCCACGGTAGCGGTCTATTTAATCGGGGTTTAACCCAGGTATTATCTGCTTGTACCCTGGGTACACCAGGAGATGCCCAAAACCTCAACGACGATTTACAAATAGACCAATCCAAACGCTACATCCACCATTACAACTTCCCACCTTTCTCAGTCGGGGAAACCAAGCCCTTACGTGCGCCAGGAAGACGTGAAATTGGTCACGGTGCCTTGGCAGAGCGATCGCTGTTACCTGTGCTACCAACAAAAGAACAATTCCCTTACGTGATTCGCGTCGTATCGGAAGTTCTTTCTTCCAACGGTTCCACCTCAATGGGTTCTGTGTGCGGTTCCACCCTCGCCTTAATGGATGCTGGTGTGCCAATTATCAAACCCGTCAGTGGTGCGGCAATGGGTTTGATTAAGGAAGGAGATGAAGTCCGTGTCCTGACTGACATTCAGGGCATTGAAGACTTTTTGGGCGATATGGACTTTAAAGTTGCTGGGACGGATAGCGGGATTACCGCCCTGCAAATGGACATGAAAATCTCCGGTCTGTCTTTAGACGTTATTGCCCAAGCCATCCACCAAGCTAAATCAGCCCGGTTGCACATTCTGGAAAAAATGCTCGCTTGCATTGGCGAACCTCGCACCGAAACTTCACCCTATGCCCCACGTCTGTTAACAATCAAGATTGATTCAGACATGATTGGTCTAGTCATTGGCCCCGGAGGCAAGACCATCAAGGGAATTACTGAAGAAACTGGTGCAAAAATTGACATTGAAGACGATGGCACAGTGACAATTTCCGCTATAGACGAGGCCAAAGCGAAGAAAGCACGTAGTATTATTCAAGGCATGACCCGCAAGCTGCACGAAGGGGATGTCTACGTAGGGCGCGTAACTCGGATTATACCAATAGGTGCATTTGTGGAATTTTTGCCTGGAAAAGAAGGCATGATTCACATTTCTCAACTCGCTGACTACCGCGTTGGCAAAGTTGAGGATGAAGTCGCAGTGGGCGATGAAGTGATTATCAAAGTGCGCGAAATTGATAACAAAGGCCGGATTAATCTTACACGCTTGGGTATCCACCCAGATCAAGCAGCAGCAGCAAGGGAAGCTGCGGCGCTAAATCGTTAAATCGATTTGGGATTTTAGATTCGAGCAATCTAAAATCAGCGATGCCTACTGTGAAGGCATCGCCCTATGCTTCTCTCAATTAATTAGACAAAATTGATTGCAGACACTAAGTAGCTAGGCGTAAATAAATTTAAAGTTTGTAGTCAGAACTTTAGTCTTGATAATCCTGAATCAGCGATGAATCGCTCACTACTAACTAAAAATTTTATCTAATGTTTAATTATGCCTACCTACTTAAAAGAATTTTTGTAGTCTTATGCTACTGGTAATTCAACACAGCTTAGCCATATATTGAAAGCAAAAAGTAGTTTGGTTTGGCGATCGCCACTCAATATACAATTTTTTTAACTTAACTCTAAGTAAAACAGCACAACTAAACCTAACTTCTGATAATTATAGCAACAGGCAGGAGGCAGAAGGTAAAACTATTACCATTCCTAGCATTCATGCTTGTTAATGCCCTAACCTATGTGGCTACGGCTATATCATATCAAGTTCGGATAATCACTTATTTAAAATTTCTCCGCGTCCCCGCGTCCCTCCGTCCCCGCGTCAGTCCTAATGATAAGTCTTCACCCGAACATGATATCATTTGTAACTTGCTATATTTCATCAACAAAATTTAAACAAGGGCTTACCTTTAATAATATAGTTCTGTTTATTCTCACCCACTCACTTACCGTTCTTAAACCACTCTCGAGACCTCTTGCAAAAGTGTTTTTTGCAAGAGGTGGGAAAAGGGGAAAGGAAAATACCAAACCTTTCCCCGACTTCTGCAAGAAGTCTATTGGATATTTTTGGAAGTCCCTAAGTAAGGTACGCAATAAGCTACGTCCTGCTGTGCTAACACAATTAAGTAAAGTCAGATTTTACCTGGGTTTCTGGCTTTACATCTATTTCTTGATTTTGGAAGATTGGTATCAGTTATCAGTCAGTACAGGAAACGAGTCTAAAAGATATTCCGTATTTTCACTAATTTCTTTCAGTGCCGTTCCGACTTGATGAAATAAATCGTCCATTAACATTGCTACATGATGTAATCGCCGATTAAATCGTGATTTTTCTAATATTTCCATCAGCCCCAGCAATAGCTACTCGTACTTCTGCCTTCTGAAAAAACCCAAGCTGACAAAGCAATTCACAATCTAAAATCCAAAATGCTATCAGTTGTCAAAAATAATTGGTTAGGTAAGGATGAGCCTTACCCAACCAAAGATTGATTGCTCTTAATACAACAGCATCACAACTTTATTGAGGTTTGACAAATTTCAAAACCTTGGCATTTGGATCGTCGGTATTAATTGTTAACTCTTGGTCGCTTACCTTATAGGAATTGGATGATTCTATTGCACGAATATATTTAGATTCCTCATTAATGTAGGGACAATATGCGCGTGTGGTTACAACATAGTCTGTAAGTTTGATTTTATCCTCTGTCGATGTGTATTTAGTAAGATATATGTTGCAGGGTGCTTTGCCTCTGAATGCACTTTCAGCAGGGTCAAATGTGGCTGTAATTTCAACTCCTGATGGAAGAGAAGAATCCCCTAAAGAAGTTAGTTTCCAATTACCTTCTAAACCTACCGCAAAACTAGGGCTTTGTAACGCCCAACTCAAACCAAATACGACCAGGGCAAAAGTGATCGCCTTTTTGATGTATTTACAGCACTTTGCGCGACTAACTGGTACAGTAGCAGCAGTGAGAAAAATAGTTTTGAAGTTGCTGACTGGAGCATAAAAGTACTCCAATGGCTAAGAGTTGTTCGACTGCAAATTTATTGTGTGGAGAAAACTTTCTGATAAATGCCTTGAGTTGCCACCATAAATGTTCGATGGGATTAAATTCTGGGGAATATGGTGATAAGTAAACGACTCTGGCACCGACGGATTCTATCATCTCCTTGATGCCTTCTCCTTGGAGAATTAGTTCTCAAAGCTTATGATGCAGGAAACTCAAAAAATACTATTGACTACTTAGAATATTTACTAGTTAACTCTCCCGACCAGCGATTACTAATTTTCTGGGATGAGGCTAGCTACCACCGTTCCAAGGAAATTAGAGGTTTCTTGGACTCTGTTAATCAAGGCTTACAGCCGAGCAATGGAAAATACACTGTGCCCGTTTCGCTCCTAATTGCCCAGTACAAAATCCGATAGAGGATATTTGGTTACAAGCCAAAACATGGGTTCGACGTTTTTGTGCTTTAGTTCCTTCATTTTCACATTTAAAGTGGATATTTGAGTGGTTTATTAGAAACACTACCTTTGATTTTGACACTCTACAGATGTACGGAGCTTATTCAAAAATCAAATAGGATTTCTATAGAACCATATTGATTCATTAAAAAAGGTTAATTTGCAATAGATTCTTTAGATTGAAGCCATGTCATAATATTTGTTTCATTTGTTTGTTTATTCAGCCATTCTAAAAACAAATCTGAAAGAATCTTTTGACGTAGCAATTGAGTTAACTTTGGTTGAATGATTTCCTCAACAAAAATCAGATGTATTCCTTTGGAAGTGACAATAGGGGCAAGGAGTTGGGGTGGAGTAGCTGCAAAGACAGCAGTAGAAATTTCAGGTTTCAAATTTAAACGTGACAATTTCCCTCGATATCCTCCAGAGCGACGGAGTTCTATGTCCTGGATATATTGATGAGCAACTTCGTGGAAATTCATTTCACCTTCTTGAATAGCATAGAATAGTTCCGTTGCCAGGTCTTCATCATCAAAAACGACTTCGTACATTACAATCTGAGCATAATTGAGCTGATTTTCAACAAAGAAGGGTTCAACCTTATGGGCAAAAAGGTGTTGAGCTAACTTTGAGGAGAGGACACGAATATGGACTAATTCTTCAAATTCATCTAAAGATAAGCAATGTTTTTGCAACCATGACCAAGTATTAGTAGAGTTCCAGAGTTTGTTTATTAGCCGAAAATTATCTGCTGCCTGTTGCAATTCTTGAGGCTCAACTTTAATACCTATTTCCTCAGCTGTAGACAAGATAATTTTGCGATGCACAACATCTTCAATCGTCGAAGGAATTTGACAGGCGAGCTTAATTTGATGAATGATTTCTTCTAAGGAAACTGTAATATTAACATTTGGCATGATAAAACTCCGAGTATCAATCAAAATAATTCTTAAGTCTTAATACCCTACAGCGTAAGCTAGGTAATTCGTAATTAGGCAAATAATTACGAACTACGAACTATGCTAAAAAGTAGAGTTTGAGATTTTAAAGCTCTAGTCCCCCTTTTTGCAATTGCTTAAATGGATCGAAAAGAAAATCAATAATGCGACGCTGCCGAACAACAACCTCTGCTGTTGCAGCCTGCCCAGCAGTTAGAAGAATGTGTTGACTTGCAGTTTTGATATAAGGTTTATTTAGACTGACTTCTAATTGAAAGCTTTCTACAGAACCTTGAGCGGTTTGAACAAGTTTAGAATTAGGTGAAATCCAACTGACACGGCCTTCAACAATGCCGTAATCTTGGAAGGGATAGGCATCAAACTTAATCTTGACTGGCATCCCTACTTTCAAAAACCCACTCTCTTTGCTGCTCATATTTGCCCTAAGTACTAAGGGGACTCCTTCAGGTGCAATCTGAGCAACCATCTGACCAGGGTGAACCACTGCTCCAGGTCGCTCAATCGGTAGCTCAAAGACGACACCATCAATTGGAGAGCGAATTGAGCGCCGACGCAACTGAAATCTTAGTGTTTCAATCTTTTTGCGGGTTTGATTGATTTCTGTTTTCACACTCGCTATCTGGGTTTCAAGTTCTTTTTTTCGTCTTTCTGTTTCGAGGAGTGTTAGCTCTGTGGCGTGAATGGCACTTTGATATTGGGCTTGTTGAGCTTGGAGCTGGTATTGAGCCTGGCGCATATCTAAATTGGCTTGGTTTAATTTCCATTTTTCCTCATCTAGAACACGTTGCGCTTGTACAAGCTGAATCTCTGAAACAACTTTCTCTTTGACTAAAGCCTGATAACGTTCTACTTCCTTTATGTCTCTAACAAGACGATCGCTAGCAAGTCCGTGGGCAATTTTGGCATATTCAAGCCGTTGTCGAGTTTCATCAATTTCAGCCAGTTGCACGGTTGCCTCTGCTTTGCCCAACTGTTGCTGAGCACGAACTGTTACCTCGATGAGTTGATTTTTCATCAATTCCAACTGAGAGAGACGCTCTCGCTCCCCATCTAACTCGGACTGAGCTTGATGTAATTCAGCCAGCATTAACTCAGAACCCAGTTCTACGATGATCTGCCCAGCTTTGAGAGTTTCACCTTCTTTGACTTTAATCTCAGCAACTTGTCCTTCTACAGTTGCATCTAGCTCAAAGGTTTTTCCTTTAGGTTCCAGTCGTCCCTTGGCTGTGCCAACTTCGTCTATCTTAGATAGCATTGCCCAAGGTAAGACGATCGCACTAAATACAACTAACAAGTACAACAATCCCCGCGTCCACACCCGTGGCACGGTGTCAACTATCTCTTTGGTCAGTGAAGACCATTCATTCCCAGCAAAGGATGATGGTGATGGCGATACAGTTCCATCAGAATTGGTATCTACGATATCTTTGCGTAGGTGATAGCCATGACGATAATATCCATTTTGCTCAATATTGTTGGGTATATTTGGGATGTTTGGCATAAAAGTTACTAAGGTTTAAAAAATAAAAATAGAAATTACTGGCTGGAAAGCGCTGTTAGCCTAGCCTCGTGCTTTATTAGAAGCTATTGGTTATTTCTTTCCTGGTTAACTAACTCCTGTAAACTGTTGTTCGTTAAGGTAAAAATAGTGTGCTCGGTTTGCCATCAGTTCTTCATGAGTACCTTGCTCAATCAATACGCCGCGATCGAGTACCAGAATCAGATCCGCGTTGCGGATTGTGGAGAGGCGATGGGCAATCACTAAGATGGTGCGACCTTGGGCAATGGTACTGAGGTTTGTTTGGATAATTCGCTCAGACTCAGCATCAAGGCTACTCGTCGCTTCATCAAGAATCAATAATTTGTGATTCCCTAATAAAGCACGGGCGATCGCCAATCGCTGTCGTTGTCCCCCAGATAGCATTCCCCCACCTTCACCAATTAATGTTTCGTAGCCTAAAGGCAATTCTTTAATAAACTGATGCGCTCCAGCCATTTGAGCTGCGGTAATTACTTCTTCTAGCGTCGCTTCTGGGTAACTAATACTAATGTTTTCTCGAATTGTACCGCCAAACAAAAATGTACCCTGATCGACCACGCCAACCTGCCGCCGGAGTGATGACAGCGCGATACTGGTGATATCATAACCGTCAATGAGGATCTTCCCTTCTGCGGGGGGATAAAGACCCAATAACAATTTAGAAATGGTTGTTTTTCCAGAACCACTACGACCCACTAGAGCTACAGTTTGTCCTGGCAGAACATCAAAAGTGATGTTTTCTAGGGTATTCATCTCACTCTCTGGGTGATAGCGGAATGTGACGCGATCGAAGCAAATGTGACCGCGAATTGGCGGTAGTGATTGCCGAGGTTGATGTTCCAAGTCTTCTTCAGGTTCAGTTTCAATTACATCCTCGATCCGCTCAACGGCAACGATCGCTTCTTGGAATTGATTCCATAGGACAATTAGCCGTTGGAATGGACGAATGATGTTACCCAGCAACATATTAAATGCCACTAATTGCCCAATGGTTAATTGGTTTTCAATCACTAGCCAAGCGCCATACCACAATAGGGCAGTTGTTGCTACCGCTTCAATTGTCGAGCTCAACATCAACAGGATGTTGTTAATCACTCTACCTGAAAAGATCTTTTTAATGGATTTGTTATGCAGATCTTCCCATTGCCAGCGTACAGTGCGCTCGACGGCCATTGACTTAACTGTGCGAATCCCCGTCAGCGCTTCTATTAAGTAACTACTTTCAGCAGCATAGCTATGAAAAATCTGGCGTGAAACGCGTTGAAATAAGGGCGTAGCAATTAATGTCATTAATACAAATGGAGGTACGGTGAGTAACACCAAAATAGCCAGTTTCCAACTATACCAAAGCATTAATCCTACATAGACAAATACTGTCAATAAATCGAGAAAAATTGACAGTGCTTCACCTGTAAGGAAGCTTTGGATCTTACGATTTTCCTGCACACGAGAAATGATATCTCCAACATAGCGAGACTCGAAGAATTTCAGTGGCAGCCGGAAGGTATGGGTAATAAAACCAACAATTAGGGCTATATCGATTCGGTTAGCTGTATGGTCGAGTAGGTATTGTCGCAGTCCAGTCATTCCAACTCGAAAGAGGCTAAAGATCAGTAAGCCCAAGCCCACAGCAGTTAAGGTCAGGGGGCTGCGCTGAACCACTACCCTATCTAATAACAACTGAGTAAATAATGGCACGACTAATCCAAATATCTGGATTAGTAGAGATGCTATTAAAACTTCTATGACTACAACCGAGTGGGGTTTCAATAACTCAAAGAAACGCCAGAATGGTTCACTAACCTCATTAACCTCTTTGAGCAGACCTGTGGGCTGCAACAACAACGCATAGCCAGTCCAATGTTCTTTAAATTCGGCATGGCTGAGTTTACATAGCCCAATAGCAGGATCGGCAATGATGACGCGATCGCGAGTCACTTTATAGACGACAATATAATGTTTGCCCTGCCAATGAGCGATCGCAGGCAAATCTTGTTGCGCCAGTTTGTCGAGGGTCGCTTTCACAGGACGACTAGAAAACCCAATACTTTCTGCTGCTGCTGCTAAACCTCGAAGTGAAGCACCATTGCGGTCAATGTTGGCAATGTCCCGCACGCGATTAATGCTAAGATGCTTACCCCAGTATCGTCCAATTATCACTAGGCAAGCAGCACCACAGTCAGAGGCACTTTGCTGAAGAAATACTGGATAGCGCAAAGTCCATTGCTGCCACCATTGTCCTGCTTTCACGGTCGGGCTGGGAAAGTAAGCTTTGCTAACCTTTTTGCGAGTTTTTTCCTTTACAAAGGTAGGAGCAGGGAGATTCTGCTGTACTGTGACTGCCTGCGCGGTACTAGCTTGCGATGGCATATCTGATGAACTTAGTTCGAGCAGTTGTGGTAAGTAATGCAGCCCTGTTTCCCAATCCTCATAGCTGAGGCTATAAAGTTCAGTGGGTTGAGTCACCTGCCAAACACGTTCTTCAGGAGAGGGAAAGGGAGTATAGATGCTGCCAACTGTTAGCTTTCGACCTGATGGATGTAGAAGTTCTCCCGAACGGATCAACCACAGCTTCTGATTGTTGTGCATAGATGCTGGGAGCTTTCCAGGTTTGAGGTAGTTTTGTTTTAAGAGTGATAGCCCTTTGAGCAACTCCTCTGGAGCCACATTACATAACGGAGCTGTTTGTTTGCACAACAGCAGTAAATCCCAAAGTACTGCTTGACGATAAAGATGATCTTTAATGCGGGGATACTTGCACATTAGGGTTTGCAAGCATCGATCGGGAAGATAACAAACTTGAAGCTTCAAAGCAGCTTTAGCTATATGAGGCTGAAAAGAGTCTTCGGGAAACAGCGTCGAATCACCAAATGATTTTCCTGCCTCCAGTGAAACAATCAACTTATTGTTGCTATTGAGCAATCTGACTTTACCAGCAAGGATGACGTAAATTCCTATTGTTCCATCCTCTGAGTGCCAAATTTTTTGTCCTGGAGTTGGCTCTAAAACTTGAATTTGTTTTAAACAGTTTGAAAGTTCTGAATTTGAGAGTTCTTGGCCCAAGGCTTGAGCGAGATGTTGGGCAATCTTTTGCTTGGAAAATTCTGATATCTGTTTAAGCATGGATTTCCAATATCTCTAAAGTGGTATGAGTGGCTGCTTTTGATGAGATTCCACAGTCAGGAAAATATCAACAGTTGAAGGCTCAACTGATGAAGACAAATCACGAATTACAATAATCGAGTTATTTATTTCGGGTATATTAGTTACGTCTGTTTGACATTGTAAGTCTCCTACTAACACGCTGCGCGAACGTGTAGAAAGTCCCATTTTCTTCAAGAGCATACTAATGTAGCGATCGCTCATCTCAACTCCCACTTCTTTTGCCAGATGCTTTGCTAACCATTTTGCAGTCCAGCGCTCGAATGGATAGCCATACTCACGGGGACTGTAGCTAACTAGCTCTTTCAACCGATTGAGATATTCAACATTTACTGTCTTTGGCCGACCCATCGGACGATCTTCCCAGCAGTGCGCTTTACCAACTCGTGCCATCTCAATCCAGTAGCGTGCTGTTTCCTGAGAACAACCGAGTTCAGCACAAATTTGTGTTTGAGATTTACCAGCATCAGCCATCAGCATGATTTGAATACGACGGCGGTATTCAGGTCGTAAATCTGCTTTCAACTTCTTGAGGAGAAGCTGACGTTGAAAAGGTGTCAGGAGATCGGTTTGGTTTTCCATAGCAATTACTCAATCATTTTCTAGATGCTTCTCAAGCAGCTTGGGTTGAAAATAGTTCACGGCTAATTCTCATTTTCATAGCAACTTAGTTGTGCGCCATAAATTAGGCATAATTCAGAAATATCTATTGCGCTTGTTTGTGTCTTCTTGATAGCTAAGTTTTTTGTAACAATCATATCTGAAATGCTTCAAAATGAACTGCCTTGAAAATACTTCAATCACAAATTGCGAATTTTTTTAGCCACATTTGCATGGTAGTGGCTTTTCCAGCCCAACAAAGCTTAGTAGATATTAATGGATAATATCTACACTTAATTGTTCTACTTTAACTCAGAAGTAGCTAAAAATGTTGTTCCACTAATTACTAGATTCAAAACCTCCTTCAAGCTAAAATTTTGCTTTTGCTTAGTTTAGTATAGAGATTTTTTAGTTTAGCAGAGTCAGCCACTAAAATTATCCTAAATTTATTAACTTAAACATGAATCTATTATGTACTGTAAATTTGCAAGTTATTCATAAGCTTAAAAGTTGTGTAGTAAATACACAAGGATTACAAAAGGCATAAATGAACCGATAAAAACTAGCTGTTTTAATCTTTTATGCTCAATTTTACTTTTTCTATAAGGTTTTTAGCTTTGATTAGTTTAAGACATTATCGTTACTAGGTCAATCAAATATTTAGATACATTCTTTGATCGCAACAAACTAAAAAAGTAAGAAAAGTAAGAAAAGTAAGAAAAGTAGAAAGTTAATTGGATATTGTGCATAAAACGAGAAATAAATCAGGTACTTGTTTGAGAACAATGCTTTTATAATTATTTTCAATCAGAATAATTTTGAGAAATTACAGTTACTATCGTGTACGCCTTGAGGAAGAATTTAGGGTTCACAATTAAGATGCTCTCTACGTTTGCTGTAGGGGTACGCAAACTCGCTACCTATAGAGGATACTCCACAGTAACCAAGTTACAGGCCTACCAATAATTGTAGCTTTCGGCAACCCGTACTCTTCAAGAAGCAAGCTGCACCGTCTCCGTTATGAGAAGGGTAGGCCACCAAATTGAAAATTTATTGCTATATCTCAGTACAAAGTGAGATTTTTAAGCTGTCAAGTTTACTGATTTTTATATGGTTAACAGAGAGAAATAAATAAATTATTTATTTCTAAATAATTTATTTAGCAACATAGTATTTTTTTATAAAAAATCAATGTATATAGTAGATTTAGGTAGTAACTTAATTTAATTTGTTAATGTTTGAATAAAGAAAAAACTTCTTTGTTTAGATCTAATAAATCAGCTTGAAAGACTTGAAGATTAAAGTTTTAGTTTGTTAATCTGCGTATAAAGCTAGGCAACTTCAAGTTCTTAGCTCTATATCCAGGTAAAGCGATTAAAGCAAACCGCAAGCGATCTGTATTTAAGGAGAATTTCTGATGGCTAGCATTAAAATCAACGATCTTCATCCTATAGGTTCCGATTTATTCCAAGATCCCGAAAGCTTTCTCAACGAACTGAGCGATCGCCAAATCACTGGAGTTCAAGGCGGTCTAACCGTGGGTACATTAAGTGAAACATTGGCTGGTACGCTGAGCGAGACGTTAGGTGGACTAACTGCCGGTTCAGCAGCAGAAACACTCAGTGGATTGACAGGAGGCACTTTAGGACTCTCCATAACACCCTTGTAAGGGCATCACACTAAGCCTCTAGGACTGGCAATCGCCGCTCTAGTCCAAGAGTTATCAGATAGTTTATCAATCATAAGGGGTTTAAGATGGCAAACATCGAAATTGATAATCTGCGTCCTGCGGGTTCTGCACTATTTCAAGATTCCGAAAGCTTCTTAAACGAACTGAGCGATCGCCAAATCACTGGAGTTCAAGGTGGTCTAACGTTAGACACTTTAGGTGGACTGTTTGGCCCAGAAACCTTGGGGCAAGGCAGTATTAATGTCACCGGAGCTGATAGCATTGGAACTCTAGGAGAAACACTAGGAGGCACGCTAGCAAATACGCTAAGTCTGTTTGGGCCTGTCTAGTTGCTTGAATTCAATCCTGTGAAAATTAGTGAGTGGCGTTAACAGGTTGATATTTCAGGGGTTAAGGGTCAATCAGGCAGTTCTTTACTTCACAAAGAGCAGCATTTCTGAGCGACCCTAGCCAATACTACTCGCTTTGTGCATTTTGAACTCAGAATTTGGTTTGGGGAAAAGGTTAAAGGGTAAGGGTTAAAGGTTTTTTCTTTCCCTTTTCCCCTTCCCCTTTTCCCCTTAACCGACAAGTATTGCGACCCTAGCCACTATACCTGTTATCTCTACACGCCAAATGTACATCTTTAATTAACTCAAATTTCCACATCCTTGCTTTGAATCAGAGTCCTAATTCTGCATTAGATAAGTTTAGAAACTAGCTATGAAATTTTTGTTGAGTTCCCAGAATGCAGTAGAGTATTTAGTTGAAAAAGGTCTTTGCACTCCAGAAGAGCAAGCCCAAAGCCAAATTGAACCTAAAGTTGCTAAGAACTTTAACTTGTTAGTGAGCTTACCGGGCGATCGCAAACTCTTGGTTAAGCAAGAGCGTTACAACCGAGATGGGAAAACTGCTGGTGAATTTTTGCGGGAATGGCGAATTCACGAGTTTTTGCAGAAATTCCCCCAGATAAATTATCTTCGTCCATATCTTCCGGAGATACTTCATTTTGATGCCGAGCATTCAATCATTGTTTTTAACTATTTAAATGATTATCGCGATCTAGCGGACTTTTACGCGAAAGAGAAAGTTTTCTCAAAAGTAATTGCAGCTTCCATTGGAGTCGTTTTAGCCACAATTCATAGTTCAACGCTAAATCATCAAGATTATCAAGAATTTTTCACCCAGCAGCATCGTGATGGTGTAATTCCAGATCAGATTTCCCAGCTGACTCGCTCTCTAGCGCAAATTAGTCCTGAAATATTTGGTCAAGTTCCTGCTGATGGACTCAAATTTCTAACCCTCTATCAAAGATATGACAGTTTAGGACAAGCCATCGCACAGTTGAATCAAAATTCCCAACGCTGTTGTTTGACACACAATGACCTGAAATTAAACAACATTTTACTGCCGATTAATTGGGAACAAGCGATCGTCACAGCAGAGCAATCAGGTAAAAGCATCGTGCGACTGATTGATTTGGAACGTGCTGCTTGGGGAGATCCAGCCTATGATTTAGGTATGATTATTGCCAGCTACTTGCAAATTTGGTTGGGTAGCTTGGTGACAAGTAAAGCGATCGCTCTTGAAGAGTCTTTACGGTTAGCCACGATTCCCCTCGAACAACTGCAACCTTCCATTGCTGCCTTAGCTAGCGCTTATTTCCAGCATTTTCCTGAAATTTTCGCTCACCGTCCTGATTTTCTAATGCGAGTTGTGCAATTTTCCGGTCTGGCTTTAATTCAAGCAATTCAAGCAACAATTCAGTACCAAAAAACCTTTAACAACACGGGAATTTGTATGCTTCAGGTTGCCAAGACGTTGCTATGCCGTCCAGAAACATCCATTCAAACAGTATTTGGTATGTCAGCATCCGAACTCATACCCACTTACTCTGTTGCCTCACGTTAATATTTGTAACGCAGACAAACTATATAATATGCAATTGCTGGATTCTTTGCAAAATCAACTGCCAGATACTGCAAACAAGCAACTTTTGGCTGCCCTTGAAGACATCGCTAACAAGATTCAAATTCAATCCAATTTCTGCATATATCATCCAGACTATAAACCGATGGAACTGCCAACTGAGGCGGTAGAACGCTTTGGGCAATTACCTTTAGAACTTCAGATGAAGTATCGAAGTCTACAATTGCAGAGTTTTCTCTACGGTACTTATTACAATGGTTCCTTACCAAAAGCTATAGCCGGTCATGCAGATTCAGACGAGCTACTACTGCATCAGAATCTAGAAAACAATACCTACTTGGGAGTAGACTTAGCATTTTACGATCGCTTGCACCAAAGCAATATCGGTGTAGGCTATTTTGACCCAGGTTGGACTGTTATCAGGCAAGAGGGTGATGACAAGTTAGTTGTCACCAAGAATGGTTTAACTCTGCATATTGAGCGCCAAAAACATTTACAACTAGAAGCACAATCGGCTGTGGTAGGTGACTTAGTGGCTATTAAGTTGCCTCGCAATCGAGTACAAAGTGGATTTTACATGGCAGTTGGCAATGGCGGACACAAAAGTCGTAGCAGTTCAGATCGCTATACAGGGATAGTGCGTATTTACTTCAACTTAACCCCTGATGGGGCAGTTGCAGTCATGGCAGACTTGACACGGAGGCTCAACGACATTGCCCTTCCCTTTTCGTTTAAGGCCTTGTATAATCCTTCTAACTATAGACGATATGACTGTGCCGTACTCTATTTTGAAAAAAGCAACTACGAAGTAGTCCGACCAATCTTAGAAGCGGTTTATCAAGAACAGAAAACGCATTTTCAACCGCAAGTACCTTTATTCACCAAGTTGTTAGCACCAGGACTGGCGCTAGCTGAAGAACCATCCCACAAATTTGCCGAGCTAGAAAGTTTTGGCATGAATCGCTGCTTGATTGTTGCCAATGCCTTGCTAGAAGCTTGGCAGCAAAAAGACGAATCAACTGGGGCACGCATGAATCGGATCTACAACCACTTCTACTTACTGGGAATCGACCTGCAATGTCCCTACCTGAATGCTACCTCTGAGGATATTTACACTCCCTTAGATTTATGAAAATTACCAATCTTACTTCTGAGTCTGTGCAGCAACCCGTAGCCCCATCTCCTGAGATCGGTCTTGCTAGCCCTAAACTTCCAGAGTCCGAACTGCCGTTTTACCGCAAACTCGGACGGACTGACCTAACAGTTAGTTGTTTAGGATTGGGAGGTGGAGGGCACATCTCTAGTGAAGATACTCTCTATGCTTTCGATCGGGGAGTCAATTATTTTTTCTACTCTAGCGATTTGCACCACTATCTCTACAGTTCTATGGGTGATGCACTCCGCAAGTTGTGTGGACGTGGTTCCTCACAAAGGGAGAAGGTGGTTCTGGCAACAGTAACTTACGTCCTGAAAAGTCCTGAGTCTGTCCTAGCATCCCTCTTGGATCAAATGGTTGATTTAAAAATGGACTATATTGACGTATTTTTTTGGGGCTGGATCGGTAGCAAAGATGGTGCTGCAATTCAAGATTGCTTAAGCGTCTCTAACGATTTACGAGGGCCAAATGGGGTGTATCAGCGAGCCATAGAACGTATGTTTGGCACCTCAGAGCTACTCAAAAAAATGGGGATAGTACGTTATATCGGAGCCTCTTTCCACGATCTTCACATAGCCGCACAGTGGCTCGATAGTCCCCTTTTAGATGTAGTGATGGTCAGGCACAATATTGCCCACCGCACTGCTCAACAACAAGTTTTCGCCAAGCTGGATGCCCAAAACCCGCAACGGCCAGGCATTGTCACCTTTAAGTCAGCGGGGATGAATGGCCCTCTTTGGCACGCTCCTAGAGGTTTACCAGCAAATTGCTGGCAACCCAGCGTTCCCGATTTATATCGCTACTCTCTATCACAAAACAGTGTAGATATAGCTTTGGCGGGTTGGCGAAATCGTCAGGAAGTTGATGCTGCTATCAACGGTGTTCGTAAAGGTAAGTTAACCCCTGCCGAAATCGACTACCTCAACCTATACGGCGATTTACATCGCAATCGATTTGATAACATCCAGGATATTCCCCGCGATCGCCTGCTGTATCACCCGGAAATCGGGATTTCTGCGTCGTAAATTAATTACTGAATACAAGCCATGAAAGAAACATTACAAAACGTTGCACCGCAAGAAACTTCCTTTACAACCGATGCTGATATTATTGCCTACCTGCGTCGTTCCTGCAAAATTGCTGAAATTACTGCTCTATCTGAACGAGATGCACTAATTTTACGCACCTGTGAGCAGCTAGGCATTACTGTTTCTGATGAAGAGTTGCAAGCCGCAGGAGATGCTTTTCGGTTGGAACACAAACTCTTAAGTGCTTCTGAAACCATCGGTTGGTTGGAAGCACAGCTAATTACAGTAGATGACTGGTCTGAAGGAATTCGAGTACTGCTGCTGACGAAAAAGTTAAAAGAGCATCTCTTCGGTGCAATTGTCGATGGTCAATATGTAGCTAGCCGTGACAGCTTTAAGCAAGTTGCACTCTCTCAGATTGTGGTACTTGAACATATGGAGGCTATAAAAATAGCCCAAGCGCTGAGAGAGGAAAAAGCATCCTTCTATGGTTTGGCGCTAGCACATTCAAAAGGTAAGCAGTCCCAAGAAAATGGCGGCTTTGTTGGTGTTCAGTTTGTAGCAGAACTGATCCAAGAACTTGCTCAAGCGATCGCTCATGCCAAAGAAGGTGAAGTGGTTGGCCCGGTTGCAACAAAACTTGGCTATCACATTCTGCGAGTAGAAAAGTGGTTTCCCTTGGAACTCAATGAATCACTCAAAAATCGAGTTATGGAATCCTTTTTTCAAGCTTGGTTGAAGCAACAGACTAAATTTAAATCAAACTACCTTGGTTAATCAACAATGTCGATCTCCAGGAACTTCTTCAACCATTAACTAACCGTCCATTTCTCTGAGGAATGTACTGCAAAACAATTCATAAATTACTATTAAAAATAAGGGTCACATTATGGCAGAAAATTTTAGTAGGCAAGACTTGCGAGGAAGAAACTTTAGCAATCGAGATCTGATCAGCGCCGACTTTTCAGCTGCTAATGCAACTAGTGCCAATTTTACTGGTGCTAATCTCACTAGTGCCAATTTTACTGGTGCTAATCTCACTACTGCTAATCTAACTAGAGCGAATCTAACTAAAGCCACCCTTTCCAATACCAATCTAACTAGAGCTACTCTGCTGAATGCCATTTTGCTAGAAGCCAACCTAGAAGGTGTCATCTTAACCGATGCAAATCTCACCGGAGCAGACTTAAGGTTGACAAACTTCACAGATGCCACTTTACAAAACACCATTTTTGACTTGGCTAATTTGAGTGATGTTTCTGTGACTGACGTAGTTCTAGCAGATTCAACAAGTCCGAGCAATCTCAGCTTTCGTGGCGCTAATATGAGCGGCTTTAAAGCAGAAGATGTCAATTTTAGCGGTGCTAAGTTTAATCCGTCTAGCACTGGTATCCGGACTAACCTTAGCAGTGCCATATTAGATAACGCTGATTTAACTCGAGCTGACCTCACTCAAGTCCAAGCACAAGGCATCTTTTTAGAATCTGGCATCCTCAACAACGCTGTACTAAGGAACGCGAACCTGACAAATGGGGCTAAATTAAAAGGATCTGAGTTTCGTAATGCCGACCTTCGAGGTGCTGACCTTAGTGGTGCCGACCTTACTGATGCTGATTTCACAGGAGCCAACCTGACGGGAGCTAATTTCACCAATGCTCAAATTATGGGGGCTAACTTCACAGATGCAACGATAGCCAATACTACTGGTTTGATGGGTGGAGATACTGCTGACAATACTCCCGAAGGAACAGTCGGCAACGATAACATTTTCGGTACTAGTGGCGATGACATCATTAATGGTAATGGCGGTAATGATTATCTTGACGGTTTGGCGGGTAATGACACGCTTATCGGTGGTGCTGGTAACGATACTTTAGTTGGTGGCGCAGACAATGACATACTCACGGGCGGTTCTGGTAGCGATAGATTCGTCTATAACACTAATACTGCTTTTGAAGCTTCTGATATTGGCCAAGATACTATTACCGACTTGAGTCTGCTGGACAAAATCGTTCTGGACAAAACGACGTTCACAGCACTCAATAGTTCAGCTGGTTCTCTTCAGTTTGCAGAGTTTAAAAGAGCCGATGATGATTTGCTGGCAGAGACCAGCACAGCAATTATTGTGTATAGTCGCACAGGCAACTTGTTCTACAATGCGAATGGCTCTGAGGCAGGTTTTGGGGAAGGTGGTGTGTTTGCTACCCTGACTAACGTTTTTTACCTCAGTGTAAGCTCGACGGACTTCCAGGTTCAAGTATAATAACGGCTTTAAAAAATGTCTCACTCAACGAGTGAGACAATTCTTATATCTAAGATATAGAACTCGTATTTGATTGCGTGAAAAAAACTCAGTACATTTTTATTCCTTCTTTCCTGTTAAGAGTTCCCTCCCTACACAAATAATTTCAGGAATCAAAGCGGATTCCTATATCAATCAAGCAAATATAGTATTTTTTGCTTCTTTTTTCTCTTATTTGTTCATCATCCTGGGTTGGCAGACACATAGCTTGTATGTGTCTTTTATAATATTTGGGATTTTTACAGACAAAACAAAGATAAAAAGAAATAAATTAATTAATTATTTCAAACAGTAATTAATATTTCAAGTCAATCTGTATATTCAAAATTTCTGTTTTACTGCTTCTAAACTAATTTTTTGTAGCTTAATCTCATTAAAAAATATTATCGAAAATCACAAATTAACAAAAATAAACCCGAAAAAACTCCTTTACTTAAAACTAAAAAAAGCATTGCTTAGCCTTGAATTATTAAAGTTTAAGTTGATATCTTATAACTTAAGGCTAGGCAATCAAAAGTCTAGTATTAACTACAATTACTTAGCTAATTAAGGAGACTTTCTGATGGCTAACATCAATATAGACGACATCAAAAATCAAAACCTCGCTGGCTCTGATTTTTTTGGTGATAACGAAAGCTATCTGAGCGAGTTAACTGAAGATGCAATTAGTGGACTCAAGGTTTGGGGTGGTACTCTTGAACTTAGTGGTGAATTCTCATTGGAAGGAACAATTGAGATACCAGGGCTGTCAACTATTGCTTCTATAAGTGCATTAACCAGTGGTATTGTTGTGTAATTTTTCCGGCTGAAGCCACTCACTAAAGCCACTTATATGTTGCGAGCTTATCTTTTATCTTTATAGAAAAGCTCGCAACTTCATACAGAATTGTCAAATCCTGCTGTGGAGTATCAAGTTAAATACAATAACTGACTTTGTATCGTGTATCAAGCATGTTTAAGTGAGCTAGCAAAATACTTGCCTTGTCGCTTAATTTTGTAATGTTTACGTTTTAACTACTCTAAATTAGGTTGAATGAAATGTTCGCTGTGACTGCGTTTTAGCGATTTTTTAGCTTATTTTAGAACGAATGTACTGTTTACTACTTACTGCAAAAATAAGGATTGGTTTATGGCAATCAGAAATGGAACGATACTAGATGACACCCTTGAAGGTACTGCGAGTCTCGACACACTGCGTGGTAGAGCTGGTGACGATACTCTATATGGGTTTGGCAGTAGTGACCTGCTTCTAGGTGAAGAAGACAACGACGAGCTATATGGTGGAGCTGGTGGTGACAGACTATTTGGAGGTACAGGCGAGGACTCTCTTTATGGTGAAGGTGGCAACGACACTCTAATTGGTGGCGACAGTATCGATGAAACTGATGAAGGAGACTTCCTCGATGGTGGTGCTGGTTCGGACTGGCTCTATGCTGACTTCGGAGATACTGTGCAGGGTGGTGTTGGTAATGACAGCATAATTGGTAGCATCTATGATGACCAACTATATGGTGATGACCCAGAAGCAACTCTTCCAGGGGGTGCTGACTATATTGATGGCGGACTGGGCAATGATACTATCGACGGTAATGGTGGTAATGACATCATCTTTGGTGGAGAGGATTTTGACATCCTCTTTGGTGGAGATGGCAACGATATTCTCGATGGCGGAGCTCTCGAAGACGCGCTCGACGGTGGTGCTGGACTCGATCGCATCAATGGTGGAGATGGCGTTGACAATATTTTTGGCGGAGAAGACTTAGAAACCCAAGGCGGACGCGACACCCTAACCGGTGGGGGTGAGGCTGGAGAAACCGATTTCTTCCAATTGCTCTACCAAGAATATGAATATGCACCACCCGAACCTGGTGAGCCAGTCATACCTGTTCCTGCTGGCGACTGGATTACTGACTTCGAGGATGGTGTTGATTTCTTCGTGGCTGAAGTTGAATTTGGCCAGCTGGCCTTCAGCACCATCAATCTCAATGTGAATGGTGTTACTACGACAAATAATACTCGAATCTACATTGCTCCTTCGGCTGGTTCTGGTATTACTCCTGCTCAATCCGAAACGCTAGCTGTTGTTCAAGGAATACTTCCCAATCAGCTCGACATCAACGATTTCTTTGAGTTGGTCTAAAAATAGGTAACTACAAAGTATACTCTTGCTGTCTTTTTAGTGGCGTTGCACAGAAAGCGGGATGAATTGGTAAGTTATCAAATGTCTTCCCCTCCTTCCCCTACACCCTCTGCTTCCCTTACTTGCCACAATTGATCTAGTTGTTGTGCAACGCCTTTTTAGCTAGCGATCGCAAGACAGTAATAATGAAAAGCCATGCGAATTTTATTTTTGCATCCGAATTTTCCTGCCCAATTTCGTCATGTAGCTGCCGCATTAGCTAACGACAAACGAAACCAAGTCTTTTTTGGCACTACTCGTCAGGATGGTGATTTGGTTAGTGTCAACAAAGTTATCTATAGTCCTAAAAGAGAAGCTCGGCCCGAAACCCACCACTATGTTAGAACTTTGGAAAATGCTGTGCTTCATGGTCAAGGCGTTTATCGCCTGGCAGAAACACTCAAAGTAAAAGGGTTTATTCCCGATGTAGTCTATGGTCATTCTGGTTGGGGGCCAACCTTATTCATCAAGGATATTTTTCCCAAAGCAAAGCTCCTGTGCTATTTCGAGTGGTTTTATCATGCTCGTGGTTCGGATGCAGACTTCGATCCTTGTGAACCGATGACTGCTGATGATGAAGCCAGGATTCGGATTAAAAATGCTCCAATTTTGCAGGATTTATATAGTTGCGATCGCGGTCTTTCTCCGACTTATTGGCAGCGTCAACAATTTCCTTTGGAATATCACAATAAGATTAATGTGCTTCATGATGGGATTGATACTAATTTCTTTTGTCCAAAAGCAGGAGCAAAGTTAGTTATTCCCCGCATCAATCTAGACCTTTCTCACGTTGAAGAACTTGTTACTTATGTGGCACGAGGGATGGAGCCTTACCGAGGTTTTCCTCAGTTTATCGAGGCAGTCGCCTTACTTCAACAACGCCGTCCCCAGTGCCATGTGGTAATTGTGGGAGAAAACCGAGTAGTTTATGGCAAACCTCTGCGTAATGGTAAAAGTTACAAAGAGGCAATGCTAGAGAAATACGATCTTGACCTGAGCAGAGTTCATTTTACAGGCTGGTTGCTTTATGATGAATATCTGCAAGTTCTTCAAGCATCTTCTGCACATGTTTATCTCACCCGTCCTTTTGTCTTGTCGTGGTCAATGTTGGAGGTTTTATCAACAGGTTGCTTGTTGATAGCTTCTAGGACTGCTCCTGTAACTGAAGTAATTCAAGATGGTGTGAATGGTCTTTTAGTAGACTTCTTTTCACCCCAAGAAATATGCGATCGCCTTGAAGAAGCCCTGAACAATCCAGCTCGTATGGCTTCTATCCAAGCCAAGGCTAGGGAAACAATTCTCAAGCATTATGACTTGTCATTGTTATTACCCCAGCATCTAAAATGGATACAGCAGCAAGACGATAGCAACAGCAATAAACTAGTTTCTCCTGGGGAGGGAACTAAGCTAGAGCCAGTGACTATATCTGAAAAGAATCGGTTCAATGGGGAAGACAAAGACTCGTCAAATTCATCACTCTTACAAGTCCAAAACCAGAGGTTCACAAGTGAACAAATTATTCCTCTGTTGACTAGATATCAATTACTACCAAAAATTCGCCAAGAACTGATAATTGACGAGGCGATGTCTAGGACGGGCTTTGCCTACGCAACCTTTAGCTGCACGCCTGAAGAACAAGCTAAGTGTTGCCAAGACTTTTGCCAACAGCATCAGTTAACTTCAGAAGCTGAACGTCAAACTTGGTTGCAGCAGCAAGGCATAACTGAAACCCAATTTATAGATCTAGCAACCCGCAACCTCAGAATCGAGAAGTTTAAACAAGCTACCTGGGGTAGCAAATTAGACTATCACTTTCGCGAACAGAAGCCGAAGCTAGATCGGGTCATTTACTCTCTAATTCGGATTCAGGATGCTGGTCTTGCTAAAGAACTTTATTTCCGGTTGGTAGAAGGCGAACAAACTTTTGCCGAACTAGCAAGGCAATACTCACTCGGTGCAGAAGCTCACAATGGTGGCTTAATCGGGCCGGTAGCTTTGAGTGCGCCTCATCCGAAACTCGCTCGTATCCTCAGAACCAACCAACCGGGTCAGCTATTACCTCCTACCCGCATTGGAGATTGGTGGGCGATCGTGCGGCTAGAAAAGTTTCTGCCAGCCCAACTCGACGAGCCAATGCAACAACGGTTGCTCAACGAGCTGTTTTCCTCCTGGGTACAAGAGCAACTGCAACAACAAGCTTGCACACCAAAAATTGTGGAAGTACAAAAAACAGCTTGAATTCATAACTTTTAAACCAATTACGTTTTTTTAAGGTACGTAACAACATGCCAGCTTTAAACTTTGACGGACAAACTCTGATAGGCAACTCCTTTAGAGGTCAAAATCTCAATGGGTCAACTTTTATCGGTGCCAGACTCGAAAATGTCCTCTTTACGCGCAACGCTCAGAGCGTCGCAACACAACTAAGAGGCACTAATTTTCAAGAAGCAACTCTGATTGGTGTTGATGCAAGATTCGCCATCTTTGCCCCTAATGAAGACTTTCCTCAAGGAGCAAATTTTTTCAAAACGACATTCCAGAACGTCAATTTGTCAAACGCTGATTTAACCGATGCGATTCTGGAAGAAGCTAATCTCAGTGGCGAACAAGCAAACGGAAACATTCTTAGAAATACCAATTTGACGAGGGCAAATCTATTCAATGCAGATCTCAAAGCTGCTGACTTAACAGGAGCTATTTTAGTAGATGCCAACCTCCAAGAAGCCAATTTGGAAGCCACTCTATTTGTCAATGTGAATGCAACAGGGGCTGACTTCCAGTCTAGTAACTTCACAGATGTCACCCTGCGAAACTCTACATTTGATTTAGCTAATTTGAGTGGTGTTAATCTAACTGATACAGCCCCAGCCAGTTCAACTCAGCCGACTAACGTCCAGTTTCGTGGTGCGAATTTAAGCGAATTTAGCGCCGAAGATGTTATTCTTACAGGTTCTAATTTTAGTGCTTATGTAGATAGCCTTGGCAACATCACTGAAACTAATCTCACTAATGCTAGTTTTGCTGACAGTGATTTGTCTGGGTCTAATTTCAATCAAGTTAATGCAGCAGGTATATTTTTAGATGGAGCTAATCTCACTGGTGCAACTTTTATAGAGGCGAATCTTACAGAAGCTTACTTAAATAGTGCCAACCTGACCGATGCTGTGTTAACTAACGCCATTTTGAGCCGGGCAGACTTGGGTGGTGCCAACTTAACCAATGCAGATTTAAGGTCAGCCCAGCTAGACGATGCCCGCTTGGATAATGCCCTGCTGATAAATGCCAAATTGACATCTGCTAGCAATGCTACGCTGGTAGGTGCCAACCTAACTAACGCATTTGTGGAGAAAGCTGACTTAACTGCTGCTAACTTCAACGGCGCTATTTTAGTCGATGCCAATTTGAAGGAGGCTTTTGGGAATAGCCAAACCAGTTTTGTCAATGCAAACATGAGGGGCGTTAGCTTAGAAGTAGGTAGTTTTATCGGTAGTAACTTCAGCGGTGCCAACTTGACTGGTGCAAACTTGAGCAAAGCTGACTTCACAGGTGCCAACTTGACAGGTTCAGATCTCACTGATGCTATTGTAATAGATACTATTGGTATAATCGCTGGTGATGCAACTAACAACAGCCTCATCGGTACAAGCACCAACGATAATATCTTTGGTTTTGCTGGTAATGATACCCTCAGTGGTGGTGGAGGTAGTGATTATCTCGATGGAGGCGCAGGTAGTGACAGAATGACGGGAGGGGGTGGCAACGACACCTACGGAGTCAATAGTGCTGGTGATAATGTCATCGAAGGTCTCAGTGGAATAGATACTGTCCGCTCCAGCATCGCTAACTATACTCTAACCAACAATGTAGAAAACCTCATCCTGATTGGCACCGCCCAAAACGGTACTGGTAACACAACTGCCAACACCATTACGGGTAACAATGGTAATAACAATCTGAATGGGTCTAGCGGCAACGATACTCTGATTGGCGGTGCAGGTGAGGATGTGCTTGATGGAGGCACAGGTGATGATAGTTTGGTGGGTGGTTTAGGCAACGACACTTACGTTATCGATAGCATAGGGAGTCTGACTGGCACAGGGGATATCATTACTGAAAATGCCAACGAAGGTACAGATACTGTCCAATCTAGCGTTAATTACACCATAGGCGATAACTTAGAAAACCTGACCTTGATTGGTACTGCGCTAAATGGCACAGGTAATGCAGTTGGCAATACTCTCACAGGTAACGCAAGTAGTAACAACCTCAATGGGTTAGCAGGCAATGATAATCTGTTTGGCAATGGTGGTAACGATACCCTAACCGGAGCAGGAGGCAGCGATACCCTATTTGGCGGTGACGGCAATGATAACCTCAATGGTGGAATCGGAATTGATTTGCTCACAGGTGGGACAGGCAATGATACCCTTACTGGGGGTGATGGTAGTGATACCATTTTTTATAGCGATGGCGATGGTCAAGATCGAATCAACGGATTTATCACAGGATTAGGCGGAGATATGCTTTCCTTCAGCAATCTTGAGGCAATTGATGTGCTTACAGTCAATGGTAGTACTCAGTTCCGATTAGGAGATGGTACTGCTGGAAATGCAGGCTTTGGCACAGGTAATCTATTAATCACCCTCGTCAACACCTCGTTTACTCAAGCTGATATCACCACCAATATCGATCCAATCAGCAGTTCTGTCTTCCAGTTCTCGTAACGATTAAGGATATGATAATGAGCAATTTTTAGTACTTATTATCTTCATTTTGTTTGTATCTGTTGCTGCTCTTGTAATTCAAGACAGCAGCAGAAAATATTCATCGTATTATGCGTATTTGATGCGGATTCTTTTCTGTTCGTTCGCTGATTTTACAGGGGTGATATGATACTACCACTAGCTAAAGTCACACCATCACTACTGATAGCTATTGTATTAACCGCAGCAGAAAGTCCTGAATGCTCTGGAAAATTGTTAGCTAATAATGCTTGGCTATAATCTTGATTTGCTTCCTGAAACTTTTCTGATTCATTGTAAGATATTGCTCGGTAATAATAACGGGACTTAAACAAAAATTAAGCCCAAATGTAGCCCAAACTGGCTTTATAGGCAGCAAACAGGTCACGATTTAAGGTCAACCAATCGAAAAATCGATAAGACATAGCGGTTCTAAATGCCTCTAAAGCTTCAGTAAAAGTATTCAAAGGTTTGTTTGCCCACCTGCGCCTCAAGCCACCTGTAAGCTGATGCCAAAGAATAAAAGTATATGCACAAAAAACTAAAATAAAATGTCGAAGTAGGCTTCTTTTATCTCGAACTTGATATTCTTTCAGTCCTAACCAACCCGAATCGCTTCTCTATAAAAAACTTCTACCCAATTTCTTGAGCTATAAGTGTCAACTATCCATTGTAGTGTGACAATTGATGAAGAAACATTGGTGATAAAATAGGGGGTAGAGAACTGGCGTGCTGATATAACTCTATATCTAATGGTAGGCTTTTTCTGCCATCATATAAATGCGTTGTTACCACTACTATTCCATTCTCTGTTTTGCCAATTTCTCCGATATACTGTCTTCCTAGCCCATCCGTAAATTTACCGCTTTTTCTATGTCCAGAATTATCAATTATCAAACTAAATCCTCTACTGATTCTTGTCTGACTACACTTGTTCATCACTTCTAATCGACGCTCATTCACCTGTGAACTAGACCAAGGTGCTTCAGTTAAAAAGTGGTGTAATCGATGGTAAGTCACACCTACGGCATTAGAAGCAATCTGAAATAAGTTTTTTCTCTCACTTTCACCCAATAAACCCCCTAGATAGTGTCTAAACTCTCTTTTTTGAGCTTTATGAGTAAACACATCATCAAACTTTTGACACCATCAAAGAAAGCATGGTGGCATGGCTGCGGGGGTGGTTTCTTTCATGAGCTTTTTTCAACGTGAAAGCTACGCTAATTAAGCATTATAGCCTTTTTTACTCTTTTATTTTGTTTAAGTACCGTTATTTACATTGTTTAACTTCAAAGCAGATGACAAGTGTATACATTCTTCATGCATAGATGAGGGGGAGAAAAGGGGTTGCCCTCGGCAACCCCTTTTCTCCCCCCTTAAAATGATTATTATTCTTGAGAAATCCTGTCTCTTGTTTTTCTTGGAATAATTTATTCTTTGGAAGTTCCTTTGTTTAAGTACCGCTACTAGTTTTTTAAACCATCTGCCTTTGCATCAACTGAGCAAATAGTCCTTCTTTAAAAGCTAGTTCGTCAAAACTTCCTTGTTGTACAATTTTGCCTGCTTCCAACACGTAGATGCGATCGGCATTGCGAATTGTACTCAGCCGATGGGCGATCGCAATCCGGGTGACTTGCAATTTATCTAGACTTTCACTAACAATTGCTTGGGTTCTATTATCTAAAGCACTTGTAGCCTCGTCAAACAACAAAATTCGAGGTTTCAACACTAAGGCTTTAGCAATCAGTAGTCGCTGTCGCTGTCCTCCAGAAAGATTGCCTCCTCCCTCACTAATAACCGTATGCATTCCCATCGGCATAGCATCAATGTCATCAGCAAACCCCGCCATTTTAGCTGCTTCCCAAGCTTCATCCAACGTAATCCTAGCACCACCAGCAAGGTTGTCAAAAATCGAACTCGACATAATTTTGCCATTCTGCAAAACTACGCCTAACTGTCGGCGCACGGCACTAACATCTAGTCCCGATAAATCCTGCCCATCATAATAAATGCTGCCCTCTTCAGGTGTCTCAAAACTTAATAGCAATCGCAACAGAGTAGATTTACCACTACCAGAACCTCCCACTAGTGCAATGAACTCTCCTGGTTCAGCATAAATACTAACGTCCTGTAAAATTAGAGGGCCATCTTTTCGGTAACGGAAACAAACGCGGTCTACAGCTATTCTCCCCATCAGTTTGCCCGGATCTGCCTTGTTCTGTTGCACTTCGGGTAACATCTGGACAATTGGCTGGGCACGTTTCCATTGAGGGATGATTTGGATAATATCAGTTAGCGTGTTGCTCATCCCCGTTGCCCCGCCGACAAAAGTGCCAAAAGCACTATTGAAGGCCAGAAAAGTCCCAATACTCAGTCCGGCTGTGCCAGTCATTTCAGCCTTCATCAATAGCTGAACTGTAAACCAGAACAGTATCCCAGAAGTTAGTGTTGGCATCACCGTATTGAACAGTGCCACAGCATCTTCAACTTGTTGGGTGCTAAGTTCGAGTTTAATTTGCCGACTGTAATTTTTACTCCAGAAGGCAAAACCGCGCTTTTGGGCACCAGCAACTCGAAGTTTCGATATACCGTTAATTAACTCTACGACTTGCCCAAAGATATTTCCTTCAATTTCTAGTAGGGGATGAACCTTGCGAACTAGAATTAATCCCGAAATAGTAGTGACAGCAATGGTTACTACGCATATAGCAACAGCAATTAGAGATAGTTCAGGACTGTAGTAGAATAAAAGTCCTAAATTGAGGAAAGCAAACAGACTAGTAATCAGCTGGATTAAAATTGTGCTGCCTAGTTCGCGGCGTATTTGACTAACGGAGTTGGTGCGAGATAAAAGATCCCCCGTTGTGTACTGGCGAAAAAAGGACACAGGTAAATTCAAGAGCCTGTCCCACATAGCAGCCTGAGTAGAGGCATCAGAAGTAGTTTCTAAGCGCAGCAGAGAAAATCCTTGAACAAGACGAAATAGCGCTGTTGCAAAAGCCGCAAGCAGTAATCCTAAACCAACTTGGATTAAAGAATTGCGATCGCTATCAGGAATTGCGTTATCAATCAAAATTGCAGTAGCTTGGGGAGTCAGCATTCCCAGCAAACTCACAACAACACCAGCAATCAGAATAATCAACAGGTCTTTACTGCGACCGGCAAGGGCGAATTTAACTACATCAAAAACAGAAAGAGCTTTATCGGGAAAAGACCGATAAAACATATATGCAATTGGAACTACTCTAGCCGCAATCTCGGCATCAACAGGGATGCGGGTTTGAGCAATGGGATTGTAAAGTTCGTAGCGATTGGCAGAAATCGGAAGTAAGGCCACTGGATGGGCTTTTTCGTCTTGCTGAAGATATGCCACCAAGGGGCCGCAATCTTGCTGCCACCAGTTATCCCTTAATAAAACTTGCCGCAACCGTAAGCGTGAAGATCGGGCGATCGCTTCTAAAGGATTTTCCAGTCGTTCGAGATCTTCTGACTTCCCAGGAGCAGAAATTTTCATTCCTATAGCTTTTCCAACTGCACCAGCAGCCACTAATAGCGGTATACCTTCCTGAAAAAAGTCAGCTTTTGCGGCCATTAGTGGCGATGCTAGCTCTCCCAAAGCTTCTGCTGTCACCTGCTGATTGAGGTTTTCCCGTGCTTCTAGTCGCTGTAGTTCTTCGGTGCGTTCCTGCTGTTGTCTGAGCTGATTCCAAAACAAAAATTGCTGATTAACCACAGATAGCCCAGAAAGTAAAGCATTTGCATTCTGTAGAGAACTTGTGGCTTTTGTCGCAACTTGAGCCGCGCCATCTGCTTCTATCCACATAGCATGAGTCAGTGGCACCATTCCTGTTTGCAGTGTCAGGGTAAGTTCTTTGATTCCTAGCCAGTATAAAACTCCTTCTTGAACTTGCATCCAAAGAACTGTATTTGGCGCTGGTTGTAGAGTTTGACCAGCAATTAGGGAAAATCGTTCTTTTCCAGAAGCCCTCACTTGAATGGGAGGTACAACGGCTGACGAAAGTGTGGTATCGAACTTATGCAACCATCCTTCCACCAATGCCACAAAATTAATCTCTGCATTCGCGACTAATTCCTGAAAACATTCGGTTTCTAGTTTTAGTAACTCTGCTTTTCCCATTGGTATTGCTAATATCTGACTCTCAGTTGAGCCGTAGTTAGAAGCTGTACCAAATAGAGCTTCTCCAGAGTCGCTGCTGAAAAGATAACGGCGAGTTCCAATAACTACCCCATTTTCGAGCCTTACGGCAAACAGAGCTACAGAGCCAGAGCTAACTATCCAAACGGTGTGGGGATCGTTGAGTAGGATTGGTTCATTTCCTTTAAAAGAATATACTTTTCCTCCAAAGTGGCGATCGCTAATTTGGCTACTCATTTTTTGTCTCCTCCAGAGCTTCTCCTTCACTTCTAATCAGCCGCGAATATACTCCTTCTACTTGCCACAACTCTTCATGAGTACCTCTTTGCACTACCTTGCCGCGTTCTAAGACAATGATTTCATCACAATCACGAATAGTACTCAAGCGATGGGCAACAATTAGACAAGTACAACCGCGTCGGCGGAGATTGCGATCGATAATCTTTTCTGCCTCTGAATCCAAGGCGCTGGTAGCTTCGTCCATAACAAGAATAGAAGGATTTTGTGCTAAGGCACGAGCGATTTCTAGCCGTTGCCGTTGACCACCACTTAAATTTGCACCACCTTCCATTAATTCGGAATTATATGCTCCAGGTAGAGAGTTGACTACATCATCAATAGCAGCATCTTGACAAGCTTGCCTTAAAATTTTGTCTGGAACTGTGGTATCCCATAAAGTCAAATTATCCTTGATAGTTCCAGAAAATAACAAGATATCTTGCTCTACTAAAGCAATGGAATTAGTCAATATATGATGTGAAATTTCTTCTCTTAATTGACCGTCAAAGCGAATTTCTCCCGACCAAGGTTCGTAAAGTCCTGTGACAAGTTTGGCAACAGTTGATTTGCCAGAACCGCTGCCACCAACTAAAGCAATTCGTTGTCCTGGTTGAACTGATAAGTTAAAATTTTCAATCAAAGGAGAGTCTAAACGACTATAACCAAAGGTCAAATTGCGTAATTCAATATACCCTTGTAAACGTGCTATATCTTGATTTTGCTGTATAGATAACAACGAATTATTTTTATTTTCTGTCGAAGTGTCAGTTGGGTTATTTAATACATCATCCAAACGAATCAAATTGCCTTCTAGCTCTTGCAAAGTACCAGCAAAATTCACCAAATTATTAACAGGTTCTTGAAAATTCTGGACGATTGCTTGAAAAGCAATCAGCATTCCAATACTCAAATTTCCCTCTATAACTCGCCAACCACCGATAACAAGTAATAAGGCTGATGAAAGAGAAGTCAACAACACAGGTAAACCGGAAAAAATTTGGTTAGTGACTCCCAATTCCTGTTGGGAATTAATTGCTTTAGTGTAGTAACCAGACCATTTCGAGAAGAAATCTGATTCTACTCCCGACGCTTTTAAGGTTTCAATATATTGCAATCCAGCAATAGAAGCACCGGCGGCTTTGCCGTATTCTTGCATCAATCGCTGACTCGCATCTGTGCGTTGTCGAGAAATCCATCGCAAAGTCAAGATATTAATGGCAGCAAACCCAACTACAAGAGAAGTCAGTATTTCATCATATTGAAACATGACTATGATGTAAAAGATGACCATGACTGTATCTATGACAGTCGTTGCTAGTTGTCCTGAGAGAACATCTGCAACTTGGTCGTTAAGACGAGTGCGATCGCTAATTTCTCCGGCAAATCTTTGAGCATAAAAACTCATCGGTAAGCGGAGAATATGCCAGAGAAAACTACCAGACATCCCAACAGATAACTTAATTTTCAACCGACGCAAGTATCGCAATCGCAGTAAGGTTAATCCTCCTTGGAAAAGTGCGGTGATTGCCATGCCCAGAAGTAGCGGACGTAACCAACCTAGCCTCCCCTCAATTAAGATTTCATCGACAAATACTTGGCTGAATACAGGTTCCACCAACCCGGCCATGGTGAGAAAAAAACCAGCGATCGTACAGTAAAGTAAAGCACCAACAGCACCCTTGAGGCGCGATCGCAGCGAAAAAAGCGTGTTAGCTTTGCGACCACCTTTGACGAACTCCGCCCCTGGTTCCATAACCAGCACCACTCCGGTATATCCCTCGTCAAACTCCTCTAGGGATACTGTTCGCGGCCCACTAGCAGGATCGTTGAGATAAACTCGCTGTCCACTAAATCCTTCCAACACCAAAAAGTGATTAAATTGCCAAAACACAATATAAGGAGGATTTAGCTCTTGTAGTTGTTGCAGGTCTTTTTTTAATCCTTTGGCTTCAAGTCCATAAGTTCTTGCTGCTTTGAGTACATTAGAAGCTTTACTCCCATCGCGGGAAACTCCGCATTCTTGACGCAACTTAGGTAAAGGAACAATCCGACCATAATGACTGAGAATAATACCCAAGGCTGCGGCACCGCACTCAACTGCCTCCATTTGTAAAAGTGTTGGAGTTTTTACTCGCTTGCGACCTTTCGACAGCAGTCGTTGTAGATACTGCCCAAGATTAATTGGTGTTGTGAGTGTAGGATTAGTAGATACCACTGACAGACCTCAAAATCGGAAAGACAAATGTAATTGGCGCTCTTTCTTCCACCTTGACTCGAACAGATGTCGTAGTTCCCGCAGAAATAGTCATGTTAGGCCCTTGAGATGAAGACCATTTATAACCACTAAAAGTCTTAGAATCCGGCTCTAGAGCCGCAGATACTTGAACCACAACTGGTTGCTTTTCTGTAACTAGCCCCGCAATTATTTGCGGATTGCCTACCACATTAGCAGCCGCCTCAGTAGTGATGGGGAAGGGAGAGACATCTGTAACTGTTCCGACAATGCCACCAAAACGTTCTCGCTTAACAGTTTGGGGTGTTATTTGAATCTTCATGCCCGATTGAATTTTTTTGCCATTTTCAACCGGGAAATAAGTAACACCTACTAACTTTCCAGGTTGATTTTCCGTATTAATATTGGCAATGCGAGTACCTTGCTGAATAACCTGCCCTGGATTAATAGTTACTTCCAGAATCCGTCCTGAATGTTGGCTGACAATTTGACTATTACTATTTATTTGTTGTTCGAGCCGTGTAATTTCTCGCTGAACATCTTGGATTTCTTTTTTTCTTAATGTTGAAGATTCTAGACTTTGTTGTTCTGAACTTGTTTTTTGACTATTGAGCGATTGTAATTGAGCTTTAATATTTTTAATTTCATTCAAGTTTGATAAATATTGTTGTAGAGCTTCTGCTTCCTTGACATCGAGTTGCTTTAGCTGAGATTTAACCTCCTCAATGCTAGCCATATTATCTAAATACTCTTGCCGTGATTGTAGTAACGTATCGTCAGGAATTGCACCTTCTTTAAACAGCATTTGACGATTTTCTAGCCGCATTTTATATGTAGGAATTAGCCCTTGTAGCGTTTGCAAACGTTGTGTTTGATTTCGACGTTCAACCTGGATTGATACCAAACCTTTCTCCTTTAAAATTGGAGTCAGATTCTGTATCATTTGCAGCCTTTGTTCGAGAGTTTCCCGCTGTTCTTGAAGTGTTTTAATCTCTCCATCTGTGCGCTTGATTTCCAGTAACCTAGCTTCCCGGTCTTGCATCTGTAACTGTTTTAATTTAGCTTGTGCAAGTTGTAGCTGTTCGCCCAGATCCACTTGATCAATTGTTGCTAAAATATCTCCCTTTTTAACAATATCTCCTTCTTTGATTTTCAAAGCTACTAATTGCCCCGAATATTTCGACTGAACCGGCAGAACTGTACTAGGATAAACTAGGACTCCAACGCCATCGACAGTAATAGGAATACGTCCAAAAATACTCCAAACTAGAGCAACTATTGATAAAGATCCCAAGGTAGCTAAGGGTATCCAATTTTTTGGATCGACTACACGCATGAGTTGGTCTAGTCTTTCAGGAGAAGATAGACGCTCTAAAGACTCTTGACGGAAGAGTTTATTCTTTTCTTTTTCCTTAGGTGAAATGCTCATAAGTACCTAATATTATAATTTTGGAGTCAATAAATAACTTAGAAATAACCTGTAGCCAGTATATATAAGATAATATTTGTCCACAAGGAAGAATTTTTATAGAAATATGCACTTTTTAAGCTTCGACTAGCTTTAAAACATAATTATTGCCGCTCGGAATACAGCGTTTTTCAGGTAAATAAAGTACACGATTAGGGGCGTAAAGCCATAAAAAAAGTAGCTGACTGCTACTGTATTTGAAGAATTAGTTTTACTTTATAAAAAACCTAGCAATTTAGAAGAACCCATAGACTGTTCGAGAGATATTAAATATGGCCCCATGTGCTTCTTCACAAAAGCGATCATAGAGGTATGCATAAGAGAAACAGTCCAAGTTCCTCTCTTAATTCCAGCTTCCATTTGAAGCTGAGTTGCTCTGATATATAAAGGAATAATTCGACCCATTTTTTGAATATCTGGTCGTACATAACTACAGGTGTAGCGGATAGTGTCGGGAGCAGTACGATGGGTAATCAGCCAACCAACAACCTCTCCTTTGTAGCGCAATCCTATACTGTTGAGAGGTTCTAAATCCTGTTCGTAATCAAAAGGAATTGCATCTGAGGCCATCCACTGTTTTTCTTCCTGTTGCTTTTTGAGAGCGACGCGCTCTTGGGGAGTAATTTCCATCCAAGGGAAAATTTCATAAGAAGCAGGCAGTCTGGATAACTTCATCCAAGGTGCATTAATCATATCATCTGTTGTTGTCTTACAAATTAGCATCCGAGGTTTTGCAGATGGCCAATTACGCTTTTGCAGCAGACGTTGTAATGCTAAAGTTGTCGGTTGTTCGAGTGTATAAACTATTTCAATACTCGTGCAATTTCTGAAAGTTAATTCTTTTTCTAAAGCATTCAATAAAGCTGTGCCAATTCCCAAACATCGAAAGCTTGGCTCTACAAAAAGAGAAAGCACTTTTGCCGAACCATCTCCTAATATCTCAGCTAGAGCTAAACCAACAGGCTTATCAGAAACTGATGCACCAATGGCTATTGTATTTCCCTCTAGGGTTAGAGTTTGCAAACGAGAACGGTAAAGAGGATAGGTTAATGAGCTATAAAGAAATGCACAGCCAAAATTTTGTAGACGAGCTACAGTATACATATTGCTCTCCTATTTAATATTGTAGAGCGGCAAAAATGCACACTTAATTTGCCATTTACTGCCGCTTTTTTGAAACTCTAATTTAGAACACAGATTTTACTTTGCCTTAACTTTACCGTGGTAGTTGGTAACAGTATATGTTCCTTGCGAGACATTTCCTTTACCACCAGCTATAGCTTCTAACTGTTCATCTGATAATGCTTCAGAGGCAAAAGAAAGCTGCTTCTCTTGCATCACAGTTAGTAATTCTGTTTCGCTAAATTCAAGGCCTCTTTGTGTGGCGATCGCCAATACTGTTTCTGGCCCTTGAGCGCTATGAAGTTGCTTAAGCAAAGTTGGGTTACTTTCAGCGGCTTCAATTAGTTTGATTACTGCTTCTTTTGACATTGTTTTACTCCTAGATATTGAATTTAGCCTCAAATTGTTATATGCTTTCTTTCTCAAGAAAGAACACATGTTTTATCCTTTCACCTTACCGTAGTAATTGGTAGTACTAGATTCGGTTACTTTGACATTACCCTTACCACCAGCTACAGCTTCTAACTGTTCATCTGATAATGCTTCAGAGGCAAAAGAAAGTTGCTTCTCTTGCATCACAGTTAGTAATTCTGTTTCGCTAAATTCAAGGCCTCTTTGTGTGGCGATCGCCAATACTGTTTCTGGCCCTTGAGCGCTATGGAGTTGCTTGAGCAAATTTAGGTTGCTTTCAGCTTGTTCGATTAGTTGTAATACTGCTTCTTTTGACATTATCTTACTCCTAAATATTGGATTTAACCTGAACTATTGAGTAGTTTATTGTTCAGGTAATTGTTATTTATACAATAGAATTTTTGTCTGGATCATTCTAGCTTTCAATGTATCATTTACATTGTTTTTTGATTTTATATAATTAAAAAAACTATTTTTACAATAAAAAAGAGATGTTCGTAAGAACATCTCTAATATTAATTCAGAATAATCGTAGGACTATCCTTGAACAAACCCTGTTAATTTGCTTTAGTTTGAGTGACTCTCATTAGCACGGACAAAGTTAAGAATTATGGCAGTTTAGTTATAGGTATTATAGGCATATGAGTTCTGCTTCTTGCCCTTACCGCCAACTACGGCTTCTAACTGTTCTTCTGACAACTCACTAGAAGCAAAAGAAAGTTGCTTCTCTTGCATTACAGCTAATAGTTCTGCTTCGGTAAATTCAAAGCCTCTTTCTGTGGCGATCGCCAACACTGTTTCTGGGCCTTGAGCGCTGTGCAGTTGCTTGAGCAAAGTTGGGTTGCTTTCAGCGGCTTCGATTAGTTTGATTACTGCTTGTTTGGACATTGTATTACTCCTAGATATTGGATTTAAGTGGAAAATGTTGAATGGTTTCTTTTTCAAGAACCTGTTATTTATATAATAGGAAGTTTATCTAATTGTTCCTATAGTACTATGTATGCCTTACAGTTTTATTTTTGAGTTTCATAGTTTTGATTTATTCAACAAAATAGAGATGTTCGCTAGAACATCTCTATTTTAAATATTGTTACTTAACTCTAGACTCAGTGATTGATGCCATCATAAAGCTAATGGCAATAGCAGTTAATTATATTCGTTGTAAGTATATGAATTACTTTTTTTGCCTTTACCGCCAACTACAGCTTCTAACTGTTCTTCTGACAACTCGCTAGAAGCAAAAGAAAGTTGCTTTTCTTGCATTACAGCTAATAGTTCTGCTTCGGTAAATTCAAAGCCTCTTTCTGTGGCGATCGCCAACACTGTTTCTGGGCCTTGAGCGCTGTGCAGTTGCTTAAGCAAAGTTGGGTTGCTTTCAGCGGCTTCGATTAGTTTGATTACTGCTTGTTTGGACATGTATTTACTCCTAGATATTGGTTATAAGTGGGAAATATTCAATAGTCTCTTTCTCAAGAAACTGTTATTAATATAATAGAAAATTTAACTTTATAATCTCTAGTTTTTTGTGTATAAATTACAGTATATTTTTCTAGACTTAGATTTTTAAAACGAGATTTTTAAAGGAAAATTAGAGATATCCCATAGAATATCTCTAATATAAATTCAGAATAATATCACAATTATTCTTGATAAAGTCATGCTTCCGGCTACTAAAGCTAATGACAATGGCACTTTAGTTATATGTGCTGTAAGTATATGAGTTCTGCTTCTTGCCCTTACCGCCAACTACAGCTTCTAACTGTTCTTCTGACAATTCGCTAGAAGCAAAAGAAAGTTGCTTCTCTTGCATTACAGCTAATAATTCTGCTTCGGTAAATTCAAAGCCTCTTTGTGCGGCGATCGCCAACACTGTTTCTGGGCCTTGAGCGCTGTGCAATTGCTTAAGCAAAGTTGGGTTGCTTTCAGCGGCTTCGATTAGGTTGATTACTGCTTGTTTGGACATTGTATTACTCCTAGAAATTGGATTTAAATGGAAAATGTTGAATGGTTTCTTTTTGAAAACCTGTTATTCATATAATAGTAACTTTCTCTGGTTGTTCCTATAGTATTATGTATGCATTACAGTTTTTTAGGTTAATATTTTTGGTTGATTCAAAAAAATAGAGATGTTCGCTAGAACATCTCTATTTTAAATATTAGACCTCTTCTAAAAATAGTTTTACGCTCTTAAGGGAAAGGGTTCTTTCTGAGTTGCTTTTCTACGAGACGCTAGCGTAAAGGCTGACACCAACGTAATGACGTAATTTCGTCATTGTGCGTAAGTTATAGTCAGTAGTTCCACAACAAAATGCAACGCCGCTTTTACTTGTTCTTGTTGTGGAGTTGTGAATTCTATTAGTTTTTAGACCAACTTAATACTCACATTGGATGAGAGATTGTCAAGGAAGGCGAATTGCTGTCCGAGGAAAGACAAACTACCACTACCAGCATTGTAGGAAAAGTCGTTGATGTTATTTGTACCAAACCCTACTTTAGAAACTTCAATTATGTCAGTTTGACCGAAGTTGTAATCTTTGATAGTGTCAAGACCGTCTTTGAGGCTGTTGAAGATAAACTTATCTGCACCAAGGCCACCTCTGAGGATATCATTACCTAGTCCACCCGTGATTAGGTCGTTGCCACCTCTACCATCAATGCTGTCATTGCTATCATTACCGAATAATTGGTTCTTTTGGCTATCGCCAGCGATGCTGTCACTTTCATTTGTGCCAGTGAGGTTATCAAAGTTGACTACCTTAAACGTCAATGTCCCCAGATTAGGAACGTTATTAGCAGAGATACTTTCAGCTTGCAGGTCAGCGGTGATAGATACTCCAGCAACAGATTGAGATGCATCTATAGTGTTATTAGCAACGCTAGCATCAGCAATAACGGTTTCGACTTTCAAGAGTTGGTCTTTTCCAAATCCGCCTGCTTTTTCAACTGTCCCTACACCTGAGAGGGTGATAGTTTTGTCCAAGTCGCTGTAGTCTGCGGTATCTAAGCCATCCCCGCCATCAATGCTGTCGTTACCGCGACTACCCTTGAAGGTGTCATTGCCACCATCACCGGCTAACTTGTCATTGCCCAGTCCCCCATAGATTAGGTCATTTCCTAGACCAGCCGAGATGTTGTCATTGCCTATAAGACCAAAAATTTGATCGTTACCGTCAGTGCCTAACAAAAAATCACTCTTAAGAGTGCCAATAATAATGGACATAATATATGCTGCCTTCTTCCTTGGTAGATGTAGATATCAAATGCATTAAAAATGCATATGTAAGTGTACATTTACACAGATAATTAATGATTAATTTCTGGTGAAATATACTTCAATATTGATAATTAGATTTTGCTTGGGAATTTAAGCAAAATTGAATTGCATACTTGTACTAATGGTCTGTTAGTAATAACTTATGCAGTAATTGAGCATGTCACTTTTTTTTGCAGATGAATTCAGTAAACTGAAAAGTTTTGCGATCGCTAATCAGTTAAAGCAAAATGCGTGAATTTGAGAGTGATTGAGCGAAATAGCGTGGAACAAACCCATTATCAAAATTAAGCCAGTAATACCGCTAATAAAAGCAACTACGATCTCATGCTTCCGTATAGCTTTTTGTATCTTAGCTTCTATGATGTATTCTACTTCTTTGTATGACATTGACTTTTTGGCTAAAGTAAATGTTCAGCGTTGCATAATTGCGGGATGATTTATATCACGCAGAGGCGCAAAGACGCGGAGAGAATAAGGAGTTTAGGATTGCAATACATCAAAATTCATCCCATGATTCAGCAACGCCAAATGTTCTTTTAAATTGAGACACTTTTTAGAGTTTCATTGCATAGTAAGTAGAACAATGTCGAAAAACCAAACTATGTTAAGAAAAATTAAATAGACTCAAACCCTCTTCCCTCCTGCCTCCTGCCTCCTGCCTCCTGCCTCATCGCAACGATAAATATTCACACCGACCTACTTATCACGTAATACATTTATACAAATAGGATTAGACAGTTAAGAAATAGCTGGCACTAAGGCTGAGGTTGGTAGAGCCTTGAATAATAGCAATTAGTTCGGGGCTGTTTTCATTGAGGAATAAAGCTGTACCTGTAGCCAAGCCAGTCGGCACGGCTCCCAAGCTATAGCTAGATTTGGAGCCAGACAACTGGATCGTGTCCTCCAAGGGATTAAAGTCAGCAATCAGGGCATAGTCGCCCAGACCAGAAGTGCTAGTATTGCCATCGCTATAGAAGGCACCAAAAGTAGTACCTAACACAAAGCGATCGCTCCCAGTGCCACCAGTCAAGCGATCGATTTCAGCTACACCTCTTGCTGCTGTATCTCCTCCTGTGAGTACGTCAGCGCCATTATCTCCAAGCAGGCGATCGCTCCCAGTACCACCAAAGACAGAATCATTACCACGTCCACCATACACAATATCGTTACCACTATCCCCAAACAGGGAATCATCACCATCGCCGCCTGTCATGTAGTCAATCCCTGCATTGCCAGTGATGGTATCATTACCTGCACCACCCGCTTGAGTGTCGTTGTTCGCAGTACCTGAGAGATTGAGAGCAACAATACCTTTATTATTTCTAGTGCTGGCATTGTTCTGACCAGTCAATCCAGCATTCACTACTGTGTTCAAATTTAGAAGAGTGCCGTTGGACTGAGTAAAACTATTGCCTTGAAGTAATTGTGTATACAAAGTGTGGGAATAGCTATGATTGCCAACAAGATTTGACTCTCCGGGTTGGTTTTGGTTAAGCTGATTGGCATAGACATCTAGAGTAGCCAAGCGAGCTTCATAGCCCAGAATTTGAGTAGTATGAATAGCTGTAACGCGAGTAGCATCGGTTGAATCTAAGCGATTACTCGCTCCTTGACCTTCAAATGCCGGCCCTGCTGGATCTAGTCCTACTATTTGAGCAATAGAATTTCCTGTAGAACCAGCGTAAGTAGAACCAGCAAATCCAGCAACGTGCGCTCCTAAACTAAACCCGATTAACGTCGTGTAAGTCGGATCTACCCCATTATTTATTAAGTAGTTAGCCACCTGATTCCCGACATCGCGCGTGTTACGTGCGGAACTCGTATAGAATAACGAAGTGGCTAATTGCTGCCAATCCACCAGAATAATATTAGCATCAGACTGGCGCTCTCTAAGGGTTTGGGCGATGTTTGCCATCCAGTTAGCGGGTCTGAAGTTATTACCTGCATTGCCACCAGTCTCTAGATAACCATGAATAATAATATATGTTGGTGCGCTACGATCGACAATTCGCGAACGGTTGATAGAATTGTTACCCCAAACGTTAAAGTTAACTTGAGCCATCTGAAAAATCCTATATGGTAAATTTCTGTTTCTTGACGCTAAAATTATTTTTCAGCAGAAACTGTAATTATTTATTAGATATTTCTAAATAAATAACTGCTGCCAGCTAAAAAATTATTTAGTGTGGTTGAATCCAATATATCGCCAACACTGTTTCTGACCCTTGAGCGCTATGGAGTTACTTTCAGCGGCTTCGATTAGGTTGATTACTGCTTGCTTAGACATTAATTTGCTCTTAGATATTGGATTTAGATGGGATTTACTGAATAGTTTCTTTCTCAAAAACCTGTTATTTATACGATAGGAACATTGGCTGAATATTCCTATATTTTTGTGTATTGTTTACAGTATTATTTAAGTTTAACTACTGTAAACTAATTTACTAAAATTTCCTTTTTAGTCTCATGTTGAAATCGCTTGGTAGGCTCCAGATTCTATCTTAAAATTTGGTACTTTCTCAAGCAGAGTTTCATTTAAGATATATTGTTCGCAAACCAGACTAATCCGAGCCTCTGAAGTTTCTACTTGGTTAACTGAATGTTTCATGTGACCCTTGAAATATAACAGTGTATTCCTTTGAGGTTGAATTTCACCAACTTGAACTCCTTCTTTAAGCAAAACTAATTCTCCTCCTTTCATATCAGATGGCACTCGAATATAGAAAACGCTAACGAATTTTGGGATAGTATTAGGTTTGCAATACCCAGAAATACTTGAATCAACGTGCGGTTTGATACGTCCCCCTCCCTTTATAATTAGAGGGTTAACATAAAAAGCATTGCATATAGGTAATAAAACAGTATCTAAATAAGACTGCAAGAAAGGAAAGTGTTGTTTAACCTGATTAACTTCTGAGCTTTTAAAAACTACTGAAAATCCCTGAGTTCCTGCAAAATCATTACTTAATTGGCTCTCTGCTAAGTAAGGAGAAGAGAGTATTTGCATTTCCAGTAGACTCAGGTAGTCAGGATTGAAAGTTTCTACTCTAAGAGAGTAATATGGAGTTTGAATTATTCGCATTGGTGTAAAATTTCAGTAATGAATTGCCAAGATACAGCAGTCCGATTTGATCTATGAACTTATCTATGTGGTCAGGCAAGAGGTTTATAAAAGATTAAAGGGTACGGAATTTTGTTCAAAAATCAAATAGGCATTCTATATTTTTCAGACCTAAGAAAACAAGCATTTTTGATTCAATATTTTTTATGCTTTGCTTTCCTCAATTTGCAACTTCTGTTAGGAATGACTTCTGCTTGTCTTCTATGTGCTGAAAGTTTTCGTCTTGATTTCCATTTTTATCTATGTGTTTTTTTTGTGGCTTAATCAAAGTATTGCCAATGATAACCATCGGATTGAGATTATCTTGGTCGATGGTTTGAGGCTCGTTAGCTTTACCCCATTTTTCAATTTCATAAAAGCGAATTTGTTCATAGATTTCCTTGTAGGGAAATTTCACGCGCAGAGGGTCTGGAATTCTCTCATTGGAACCTTCAAGGGGCTTAACAATCCCATGAGGAGTAGCTTGATAGACTTTGTGAAAACAACGGTAGTAGCCGCCCATAGTTGCCCAATCCCAACCTTTCAAGCCTTTCAATAGTCCGTAGAAACTGGAAGCAGTGATAGAAGTAAAGACGTTGGCTAAAGGATTCTTCCCTAGTTGGCATTGGAGTGTTTCTTTACTGAAATCAAAATACCAAGTCTTAGAGTAGTTGGGAAAGACTACTTCTAGCTGATAGATAGCTTGCCAATAGCAATACTCCATAAATAAAGCATCTTTTTTGTCATTGAAGAATTGGGGAAGGTTAACGCATATTTCTTCCTCAATAACAGTTTTCATCTCTTCAATTTCATATCCATCTGGATTGTCGTCAATAAGTTTGCTGTCGATATTGACGGGTGAAAAGTACAAACTATCACGATCGCTGGCTAACTTTTTCACAAAGGAAGACTTTTGTGGTGAATAACTGACTTCACCTTTGTTCAATGTGATAACATCCCCTGGATCGAAAGGAAATACCCGGCCTTTAATATTAGGATATGCCTGTTGCACATCATGACAGAATTGCTCTCGCGTTACGGGAAAAACAATGTTGTTTAGCCAAGAAGAACCGTTGATAAATTTGAACCCATTGGCACCGGGAGCAATGGATTTTGGTGCAATTAAACCGATAAGTTTAATCAGTCCACTGTAGTTAGAGTAGGGAAAACAGATATTTTGGTTTTCTTGATATTGAGTTTCTAACATAGGTTGCCAGCCAGCCAAGAGAAAGTCAATTTGCGGATAGCGAGACTTGACTGTGCTAATTGTCTGAGCATTAACAACCGAATCGACTTGATTCCAAAACACCCCATCAGAGTCGGCAAAAACCATACCATATTCAGGAACGCGATTCTCTGAACGAGTTGCAATTAGACGAGTTGAGCCAATTCGTACTTCATTAAAATCTTTGAGGGCGTAAATGTGACGGTAGCCCAATTTTTGCAAACAAGTTTCTATAAATTTGTCTTTGGGAATTAAGACATCTACATGTTTGGGTAGGTTAGCTAAAGACCGAATATCAAAATGATCTGTGTGCTGGTGAGAGATAATTAGGATATCGAATTCAGGAATTTGGTCGTGAAGAATTTGACGTTTGGGACAAATATCTTCTATTCCTTCGCAATGAGAATCCCAGAGAACTGGATCCATAAGAATTTTGCAATCCTGGGTTTCAACAAATAGAGAAGCATGACCGAGTAAGTGAATTTGCATTAGTTACCTCTTGTTTTTATCAAAAAAGAATTCAGGAGTCAGGAGTCAGAATTCAGAATTTAATTAGAATAGTTAAATAATCCCTAGTCGCTGAATTTTTACTTAATTGTCAGGAATCGCTCAAAAAGCCCTTGTTTAAATGCACTGGACTTGCGGCTGGGGTTTAATTAGAGTGTTGCCAATAATAACCATCGGATTTTGGTTATTTGGGTGGGTGGTTTGGCGATCGCGATCGCTCACTTGACCCCATTTTTCAATTTCATAAAGCCGAACCCTCTCATAGACTTGCTTGTAGGGAAATTTGATGCCCAACGGGTCTGGAACTTGTTCGTTGGAACCCTCAAATGGCCTGATAATGCCGTAGGCAGTTGCTTGATAAACTTTATTAAAACAACGGTAGTAACCACCGAAATGTGCATAATCCCACCCCTTAAAGCCTTTCAATAGCCCGTAGAAACTGGAAGCAGCGATGTAGCTAAAGACGTTGGCTAAAGGATTTTTTCCCCGCCGCCATTGGATGGGATTTTCACTGAAGTCAAAATACCAAGCTTCAGAATAATTAGGGAAGATAACTTCTAGTTGATAAATTGCTTGCCAGTAGCAATACTCCATAAATAAAGAATCTTTTTTGTCATTGAAGAATTGGGGAAGGTTAACGCATATTTCTTCCTCAATAACAGTTTTCATCTCTTCAATGTCGTATTCCTCTGGATTGTCGTCAATGAGTTTGCTGTCAGTATTGACAGGTGAAAAGTACAAGGTATCGTAATCATCGGCTAGTTTTTTGACAAAAGGTGACTTTTGTGATGAATGGCTGACTTCACCATTCTTTAAGCTAATAACATCACCTGGATCGAAGGGAAATATTCGCTCTTTAACATTAGGATATGCCTGTTGCACATCATGACAAAATTGCTCTCGCGTCACAGGAAAAACGATTTGGTTGAGCCAAGATGAACCATTAATCTGTTTGAATCCATTGGCACCCGGAGCAATGGCTTTCGGTGCAACTAAACCGATAAGTTGGAGTAGATGACTATAACTAGCGTAAGGGAAAACAATACGTTCATTATTTTGATATTGAATTTGTAATAATGGTTGCCAAGGAGCTAACAAAAAGTCAATTTCAGGATAGCGAGACTTGACTTCATTAATTGTTTGAGCAGTCACAACTGAATCGACTTGATTCCAAAACACACCGTCAGAATCAGCAAAAACCATCCCATACTCAGGAACGCGATTTTCTGAACGAGTTGCAACTAAACGAGTTGAACCAATTCGTACTTCATTAAAATCTTTAAGGCTATAAATGTTACGGTAGCCCAATTTTTGCAGGCAAGTTTCTATGAATTTGTCTTGAGGAATCAAGACATCTACATGCTTCGGTAGATTAGCTAAAGAGCGAATATTGAAGTGGTCTATGTGCTGGTGAGAAATAATCAGAATATCGAATTCAGGAATTTGGTCGTGAAGGACTTGACGTTTGGGGCAAATATCTTGCATTCCTTCGCTGATTCCAGGACTCCATAAAAGTGGATCCATAAGAATCTTACAATCCTGCGTTTCAACAAAAAGAGAAGCATGTCCAATTAAGTGAATTTGCATTAGTTACCCCTATTTTTGAGTTGATATTTAACTAATTTTTAAGAATACAGAATTCAGGAGCCAGAATTCAGAATTCAGAATTAAAACGTTTTGTTTACTTGGCTTCGAGACTAAATTTATTTGTTTCACAAACTTGAAACCTGATTGGAAATTTGGCGGTTTACAATTAATGGGAGATTTACACTCGCCACTAATTGATTATGAATTATGAATTCTAAATTCTGTATTCTTCCTTAAACGAGGATTTCAGATTTATCTGATACTTTTAAATTGTAAAGCTCTGATTTTGTTGAGCTATTCAAGAGTTTGATTACTAAAGTTTCATCGTGTTTAGCCAAACTTGCACTTAACACTCTCAGCATATCGACATAACGAAGATAGGTTTCATATTGATGCCGTTTATCTGAAGGTATGTTGTTAAATTCGACTCCTTTGCCCCATCGTTGAACTGTATTCGGTTTAATTTTTAAGATTTTGGCAATTAAATTGACACATTTTTCTCGATATCCGTGTTCAGATTCAATGGCTAAAATTTGTGTTTCTGTAAAGCGAAGTCTGCCATCTTCTAGAACATCTTCCAAGCCAAACCACCGCCGACAAAATATGCGTGGGTGCATCCCTTCACCTTGATTAACACAGGCTTTCAAAATTTTGTAACCTGCATTTGTAAAAAAAGTCATAACTTTACCTCATCAAAGTTAGCGGAAGTAATGTGAACGCAAATATTGATACTATATTGCTTTTAAATTTTCTAACATCCAATCAAATCTGACCGCAGCTAATGACATCTGCTCTAAAACATCAAAATCCACTTCATCGTCATATTTAACTTTTTCGCTCAAGGTTTGTCCTGGACTGTAAGTGTGTCTTCTATAGCCCATTCGGTTCAGAAGTCCTTGGAATCTATCTGAAAGTAAAGTGACGATCGCACGATAAAATCGAGCTGCAAAACCGACATCTTGCTGTAATTTAGCTAGTAATTGCGAACGAGCGATCGCCAGTACTAAAGAATCTTCTACTGCCTTAATGCTTCCATAGGGTAAGCGTCCATCGATAAAAGTACCTTCTCCCAAGATTTCACCTTTATATAACTTGGCAATCTCTTGTTCTGGGGCTGTATTTCCTTCCAAGGTTGCAAAGATGCGAGTCAAAGGATTATCTCGATCGCTAGAAATGGAAACGGTCATTTGTCCTTGTAAAAGGACATATAACGCATCTACTGGGCCACCCTGACGCAGGAGGATTTCTTGAGCAGCAATTCTCTTGAGTTTACCATTAGCAGTAAACCAATCGAGGTCGCTATCATGTAATTGTCCAAAGATAAAAAGTACATCTCTAACTGGCTGAATTTGAACGAGTTTGCTGCGACCAACCCGCGAAATTAAACTTTGCAATCTGTCGGAATATAAAATTGCGATCGCTCGATATAAACGAGCAGCAAATCCTATATCTTGCTTCAGCTTAGCTTCTAATTCCGCCACAGGAATAGACATCAATAAGCATTTTTCTAGAGCTTGAATATTAGTAGTCGAACGAACACCAACTAAAGAACTTTCTCCTACTACTTCCCCAGTAGATAACCTCGTAACTTCTAAAGCAGAAGTTCCGTCTCCCTCTATAGTGGCAAAAGCACGAGCCAAAGGATTTTGACGGTTTTGAGAAACAGTAGCTATCAGAGTTCCTTCTAGAAGAATATGGAAAATATTAGTATTTTTTCCTGCTTGAACAAGGACAGTTCCATCTGATATTTCGTGTTTATGGCTTTTGCCGAGCATCCAATCTATATCGCTATTGCTCAACTCTTGGAGTAAAACTTCTCTCATTGCTTTGCCTACAATTATTTTTCTAAAAAATTGGTATTGGTGTCACAATCAATTCGCAATACTCGCCAAGGCGTGATATCAATTCAAAATTCAAAATCTAAAATTGCATGGCTCTTAATTCAGCACTCTCAGTCTGTAGTTGCTCTAAAATTTTCACAAGCCTGGAGGTAATTTCTTGGGAAGCTAATTCTTCTAGGGTTAAATAAGTCAAAGCGATCGCTAACAAATTCCGTTCGTTGCCAATGCCTAACTCATCTATATACTCGGCATCGAAACGCTCTAAATTTAAAGCTGCATCTGTCACCAAAGCTTGTAAAACCCTAAAAGCTCCATCTGAAAGCGGCGGCTCACCCCGATAGTTTTGCAATCTACCGCTTTCTCGGTAATTGGCTAATGATTCTAAACCCATAAAACGTAAGAACCAATCAGCTCGATAGCGTCCAGTAGCTGCAACAATTCCTCGGTAATCTGCGATCAGTTCGTCGAGGAGATTGTTTTGCATTGAGTTAAATAGGCGGCGAGTAAAGTAGTGAGTACATTCGTGTTCTAATCGAATCGTTAGAGATAAACGTCGCCATTCTGATTCTGCAAGTCCGATATCCTTGGGGGAAACATTGCTATAAAATCCATCGCTGAGAATAATAAATCGGTCTTGATAGCGATGTTTTTGAGGAATCAGCCACCTAAATTCTGCTTCCCAGGCTGTTTGGGAGCAATTTGCTGGATTTTCTTTTTCCCATTGTAGGCGATGGCGGCGAATTCGATCCCAGTTATTGTAACCGGCAACCATACAAGCCCCCATAGAATCTGGAATGAATTGGGGTTCATTACGTTTGGTTAGCGATCGCACTAAAGAAACAAAATCTTCCCGATTAGCAGAAAGTATAACCGGAATCGCTCCAGCTAAACTTTGATAAATTTTTAAATCCAACTTGTCTGGATACTTCAGGACTAAACCACTTGCTTCACTGATGTCATCAGGATTAACTCCTCTCAAAGTTGCAGCACGGTAAGCTTGAGTTTCGCTAATGCCCTCTTGGATGGGAAACGACAACTGAACCAACACCTGCTTGAGTGTTTCAAAAACACCTATTTTGCTAGCAGTAGCAGCATACTCTTCCCAAGTAACAACATACGGTTCGGGTTCAAGGGGAAACTTCAGAGACCCTTGCCAATTGCCATGCTCAAAAACATTTTGATTGTAAACTAACAGTTCTTCAATTTCCGATCCAGTAGCACCATAAAAGGCAAGTATGGCAGCCCGAAATGCTTGCCGTTCCATTAAACACCTCCTCTAACTGCTACCTTTGCTTGTTCCATAACAATCTGTGCAGTAATTTTTTGTATTACTTGACTGAAAGGATGATTAGGATAGAGCAAACAGAAAATATTACTACTAGCAAGGCGAATTATATCTTCTGATAGGGGTACAATACCAGCAACGGGGGTTTTATAGGTAGACTCTACTTCTTGATGCAAAGCATTAAAATCAAATGTAGATAATGCTTTATTAACTACTAGCATCATCTTAGGTACTTCTAACTTGCGAGCGACTTCTAGTGTCACGGCAGTTCCTTGGAAATCTTGTTGATCTGGGCGTAAAATTACAATCAGAACATCGGAAATTGCAATAGAAAGTAAGGTTTCTTCATTCAAGCCAGGATGGGTATCAATTAGCAAATAATCCAGATTTAAAGTATCGATGATTTCGTAAAAACCATCATTGAGTCGGGCTACATCATATCCCTCACGCAGAATCCGCGTGATTTGACCGGGATTAATACTAGAAGGAATCAGGTAAAGACTACCACTGCTTCCTTGTGCTTTTAAAAGATGAGTGACATCGTAGGCAGTGTCTTCAATTGGGCATTTTCCCCACAGATAGTCGTTCAAACAATGATTCATTTTCTCCTCATTGAGACCAAAAATAACATGAATCCCTGGTGACTGAATGTCAGTATCAATGATGGCGACTCTTTTCCCTTGCAGTGCTAGAGTCGTAGCTAGGTTGGCAGTCATATTGGATTTACCAGTACCGCCACGAAATGAATGAACAGAAACTATTTGACTCATAAAATACTCCTAATATTGGGCATTGGGTATTGGGCATGGGGCATTGGTTATTAATTTCTCTCTTTGCGCCCCCGTTTCCTCGCGTCTGTTTCATCCTCCCATTGGAAATTCAAGCTTTAAGCAGTATTTACCGTTAATCAGAGGCAATAAAACTTTGCCACCGAACAGTTTTAAATCGAACTGCATTTTGCGGTTTTCTCTATGTACTTCTAGAAGTGCGGGCAAATTTTCGGAGTCGCCGTTGGGGTTATTGCTATGCGCCCATACCCTGAGTTCTTCTGATTGTTTGGTTGACAATTGGAAAATGGCATAACGTAGGGAAGAGAGAGAGGGGATTTCCACAGAAGCCGCTTGATGGTTTTCTTCAATGTCTGCATATCGTAGTTTCACTTGTGCTGTTTTCGGTCGTCCGCCAGAGGTAATTTTCAAGAAGGTTTGTCCTCCTTGTTGCTTGTTTTCGTGTAACTCTATGACTGTGCGGGACATGAAAGCTCCAGTCCGCCACATGATGAAGGTAGCTCCCAAGGATAAGAGTGTAATGCCTAAGGCCATAATCCGAGCTAGGGGATTTTCCCAGATAAATAAGCCGTGGAGCAGAAGGGTAAACAAAGAAAAACTATAGATGCTGGCAAGTAACCAGGGAGAGTTGAGAAGTTTGAAAACGATACCTGGTAAGATTTCACCCTTTTGGCGACTGGAAGCCAGTAATAGAACTGGAAAAATCCCACCAACAAGTGAGTTTCCTAGTACTCCAGCGAAGCCGAGAACGCTGGTAAATGATTGCTGTCCAGAGAAGAACAGCCCTTCGGTTAATAAAAAGACCAGGAATAGGGGAGTAAAAGAAAGTAAGAATTGACGTTGTTTTAATAAATATGCCCAAGCCTGTTGTCCGATCGCTTTTTTAAAATTCTGCTTGTGAGGAGTTTTATCTTCATCGCGGGTTTTCTCTAAAGCTCCTTCGTAGGTGATGGTCATTGCAGAGATGACTTTTAAGCAGACACGATCTTCACTAGCCGATTGTATTTCTATCTTCAGCTCAACATCGCGTAAATTTAGATCCATCAAATTTGGAATTAATTCTTGAATATCCCAACTTTTGGCAACTTGAATCTCTATTCGATGAATATTACCTTTTAATTGAATATTTAGATCGAAAGTAGTCTGCCCCTCGGTAAGTCCTAGATAAGTTAAACCAATTGAGCAGAGGTTGTAGCGATCGCGGGTTCGCAAAATTAACTTACCATGTTGGCTAGGTAATGTCAAAATCGATTGCGGTTGGCTAGGAAGCCATTCTCGTGCCAAGTTAACCAAAAGGCTAGAACTGCGAAACCATGCCATTCCCAACAGAAAAATGATGAGTATTGCTCCGACGATTTTGACTATTGGGCCATTTTGCTGCGCCAGTGGCTCTAAAACTGTTCCTGTCTGGGCTGCTAATATCTGCGGTGCGATCGCTCCATTGATTGCTATCACCCAAAGGCAAAAAAGGAAAGTCAAAATAGCTGTGCCAACAATGCTTCCCCAAATTAAGGAGGTGGCGCTGGGGTCTTTCGGTAGTACTACTTTTGCACATTCGCCTACATATACATGGCCGAAGTAAAGCATCAAGGTAACGCCAAAAACTTGGTGGAATACCTGGGGATTGAAACCACTGCCATCGAAAAAAGCCCAGTTAACATACAATACATTAGCTAGTTGCCAATGCCTAAAAGAAAGTACTGTTAAAAATAAGAGCAAGCTAACATTTAATGCTGCTAATAAAATTGTCAGCCCAATGGTCAAATTTAGGGACTTACGCGACAGTATGTATAGTCCAAATAAAAAAAGTAAAGCCGCCCATAAGGAAGCCGGTAGAGAAGTAAAACTTGCCATTGTCGCTGATAACCCGATGTAACAGGCTAGGGCGATTAAAAAGACGCGAATCCCCACAGCAACAGAAAGAATTAGAGAACCTGCTTGACCCAAGTAGTTTGTCGCTAATTGTTTAATGAAGGTTTTGCCATAATGAAAGTCCCCACTACGGGCGATGGACTCTGCCATACAAACCATTGTCAAGATGTTAATGGTTCCCAAAACAATCAGAAGTACCACGCTGACTACAGGGCCTAACTCGGCCACAGCAATGGGTAGAGCCAAGAAGGCTTGAGGAAGCCCCAAAGCAATTGTGACTAGAGAAGCGACCCACAAAGGCGGTAGTGATTCTATTTTTTGGATACTCGCCGCCGCTATCCAGAATAATCTCTCTTGGAGGGGGAGTTGGGAGGCGAAAGCAACTGCAATGGGTTTTTGGTAGAGGCGTTGATAAGCTTGCTCCACTGCTAATCGATCGCAGTCTAAAGCTGCTCGGATATTGGGAACTAATTCTTTAGTGAAGCTGTATTTTTGACACAAAGCGTTGAGTAAAGCTGCTTTGAGTGTGGGATTATCTGGGATGAGTACCGACCATTGGGGAGCAAAACGTTCTAATTGCTGAATTGTCGGGCGCAGTGCTGGGGCTTTTCCCAGAGCAAAAGCTTCCAAAAAGGCCAACTCGCCATCGCCCTCGCCTGAGTCGGTAAGAGAAAATTCAACTCGCGATCGTGCTGCTAGTCGTGCTGTTTGTCTCTCAATTAGAAATAGCAAAGTATTCGTGCGTTTAGCAGGGAGTCCTGCTAGTAAATCTTGACGCGAAATCAGTTCATCAAATGACATATGTGCAACTATCCATTTTATCGACCAACTTGTAACCGGGCTTTTTGAGCTTGCACTTTCTTTTGCAAATTCTGGAAATAATCTGTTTGAGCTTTATCTCTAAGTTCTGCTCTGTCTCTCAGTTTTTTTGCCTTGTATTGGAGTTCCTGGAAGTATTGTGTTCCAGTAATTTCAGCTACTTGATTGGCTTTTTTTGTTTCATCAATTTGAATGCGTAACTCCTGCATCTGAAGTTCCATGTTTTGCTGTCGCACTTTCACTTCTTCTGCCATTTTCATAAACACTCGTACCAATTGACCGATATCGTCTTGAGTGCGAGATGCTTTGAGCAAATTGTTGTACAAATTTGATTCGTGCTGAATAAAATTTCCTTGTTCTAAATTTCGAGATGCAGATATTAAAGTATTAATAGGATTACTAATTTTTCGAGATAATGTTAGTGCCACAATTGCAGCGATCGCTCCTGCTCCCAAGACAAAGGTGATGTTTTGCTCGAACAGCAGCTCGATGGGAGCCATGAATATTACTTTGGGTTTAGTAACCCCCACAACCCAATCTTGGGTTTTTAAGGGAGCATAACCAACTATTTGATGATTCTTTTCTATCGGCGAGTAATAATTCGTATGTCCTGATGTTTCCGCCTTCACCATCGCTGCCAACTCTGGAATATTCAAGCTTTTGATCGGGCCGCGGCCATAACGCCTCTCGGCTGCAATCTTTTTTTGACTGTCTTCTAGTAAAGGAGTCAGGCTGTTGTAGAGATACTCTCGACTGGAGTGACTAATAATAATTCCTTGTTCATCAATCAGAAAAGAACTAATATTGGGTTCATTTGTGGAGTTGATAACAGCCCAAATATCTGCCGCTGTAATTTTTATCGCAGCTACTCCAAAAATTTCGCCACTTTCAGAATATACCGGATAGGTGAAGAACACGCCCTCTCGTTTGGTTGTCACACCAATTAAGATACTAGAAACAAAAGCCTCTCCGGCGATCGCTTGTTGAAAATACTCCCGAAAAGCATAGTTCCTTCCAATTAAAGAAATCTCTGTAGAAGCTATACAGATACCGTTTTTATCTATAAGGTAAACAAGATCATAATTCGGGTGAGTGTTAGCAACTCTCTGCAATACTTTTTGCGCTTCAGGACGGAAATTTTCTCGCCTTTGGGGTGCAGCTTTGAGAAAATTTACTACCCTAGAGTCTGTAGCTATATTTTTGATAGTGTTTTGATTATCGAGAATCAACTGATCGAGGCGATTGGCTTTACTGGTGGCAATCAGTTCTAACTTGTAGTATTCACTATTTTGAATACTTTCTGTACTCCTTTTGAGATTGTAATAGCCGACAAAGCTCATGGGTAAAATTGCTACTGATAGGAATGTTACCGAGAGCTTTACGGTAATCGACCAAGCAAAAGGATTAAATTTTTGGAGTAGGTGATTTAAGCTGAGAAGTTTAGACTGCATCTTACATAATTTTGGTATTAAATCATAACTTTCCTGTAAATTAGCATTTTCAGATTCGTAGTTGTCAATAAAATACACTTTTTTTATTTCAAAACAACTTTTTTTTAGATCTCCATTACTGATTGTCTGGAAAAATCATAATAAGATACCTTGGGTTATTCTTGCTTTTTTAAAAATTTAAAATATTTTAATAACCGAAAAAAATAGAGTTTTAGCTAAAAAATATGAATTGAAATGAAATTCAATCCATGATTGACTACAAGAGTAGAAAAAACAGCAAGTTTGCCCTACAGATTCATGAATCATAGATGAACATACGCAAGTTCGTCTAGATATCGAAGATTAGGTTTTCGTTGTTTGAGCTTACTTACAATCTCAAATAACGAAAATAATGCAGTTAAATTATTAATAGGAGAAAACAAAATGAGCGAACAACAACCACAAACTCGTAAAGACATTGAAGCTCGGATTATCGCTAAAGCTTGGAAAAGTGAAGCTTTCAAACAAGAGCTTTTAACTAATCCTAAAGCCATCATCGAGCAGGAATTTGAAGTAGACTTTCCCGAAGATTTGAATGTTTCTGTCTACGAAGAAAACTCTAATACTCTATATTTTGTTCTTCCGTTGCGCCCGGAGATAGAAGGACGAGAGCTATCTGAAGAGGAACTTGAGTCAGTTTCTGGAGGCTTAATAAGTGGGCTAATTTTCGGTAGTTTAGCAGCGACTCCTTTTACAGGAGATATCATCAAGGCATCGAAAAAAATCTTCAAGAAGTAAGTTGAAATTTTGCAATTAATCAATAGGAAAAAAAATGAGCGAACAAGAACAAGCACAAACTCGCCAAGATATCGAAGCCCGAATTATTGCCAAAGCCTGGAAAGATGAAGCTTACAAGCAAGAGTTACTAACTAACTCCAAAGCTGTGATTGAAAGAGAATTTGGAGTAGAATTTCCTGCTGATGTAAATGTACAAGTACTAGAAGAAAATTCCACTTCTTTATATTTTGTACTCCCAGTGAGTCCGATCGCCATTATTCAAGAATTGTCTGAACAAGAATTAGAAGCGATCGCCGGCGGTAAAGATTGGAGATTAGAGATAATTAAAGGGGCAATCACTACTGCTATAGGAATAAGCGTACTGGATACGCTGAAAAACTTGACCAAAAAATAGATCTCATTAGAAAATTGCACCCATAGCAGTTTAGCAATTACAAAATTCACAAAGGAGAAAGGAAAATGAGCGAACAAGAACAAGCGCAAACTCGCCAAGATATCGAAGCTCGGATCATTGCCAGAGCTTGGAAAGATGAAGCTTACAAACAAGAATTATTAACCAATCCCA
>JAVRCH010000067.1:0-30921 GCA_034530795.1 Nostoc sp. DedQUE12a | reverse complement strand
GTCAAAGGTCACATTTTTCACTTTCACTATTTTGGTTCTTAAAACTGCTTCTGCAAGGATGAATACTGAGCCAATTTCGCTTAAATCTCTGCTTTTAAGGCAAATGTTGTTGCCAGACTTGAGTTCATCCAATTCTTGTTCGGAAATTTCTAAACCCAGAATTTTAACTGCTTTTTGTATTTCGCAAGTTTCTAAATTCAGCTTTGTTTCCAAGATATAGCTATTCATAATTTTTGTAAACTGGTGCAACAATGTTTAATTAAAGCTATCATTTGGTAGCGGCTACCATCAAACGCAACCATAATAGTTACGTTCTCAATCAAGTCTAAATTGACTCGAAATTTATTCAAATTTTGTGAACAGTTGTGGTAATTAGTACCACAACTATTATCATCACAAACACAGATTACCTACATTCTCAAAAAGCTTAGAGTCTGAGCTTTTTAAAACATTTAACTGGGGTTAAACAAAAGAAAACTGGTTGGTATTATTGAGGCTTAAAGTTGTAGCTACTTGTCCTTCAATTACGCCAATGAGTTCGGGAAGAATGTTGGAACCGCCAGTAAATAATATAGATGTGCCACTGGGAACGTTACCAGAAGATTGAATCAATAAATAATTTGATGCTGGGCCTTTGAGTTCGATGCGATCGCTACCTAATTGGAAGTCTTTGATCAGAGCGTAATCTTGATTTCCAACAGATGAGAGATTGCCGTCATTGTAGTAAACAGCATTCTTATCGCCCAGAACGAAAATATCTGCTCCTTTACCACCTGTGAGAACATCAATCTCACCCTTGCCAAAGCCAGAAGCCGTATTCACACCAACTAGTCTGTCTGCTCCTGCACCAGCATCTAAAATGTCGTTTCCAGCGCCACCATTTAACAAGTCTGTGCCATCATTTCCAAAGAGTATGTCGTTACCGACATCGCCAAACAGCCTGTCATCTCCTCTACCGCCAACTACGGTATCGTTACCGAGTTCACCATTGAGTATATCGTTACCACCTTCGCCGGTAAAAAAGTCATCTCCAGCACCAGCAAAAACACTATCATTACCGTCACCTGCATCAACTAGGTCAACGCCATCACCACCATAGATAATGTCATTGTCACCCTCGGCAAAGACTACGTTCACTTCACCTGCTTCACCTGCAAGATAGATACTGTCACTACCAGCACCACCAATGATACTATCGTTGCCAGTACCACCAATGATCACATCGTTACCAGGCCCACCTCCAAGAAAGTCGTCACCTGCACCACCATCTATAAAATCATTACCTTCTTGACCAGGAACCAAATCGTTGCCATCACCTGCATAAATAGTATCGTCGCCTTCTCTAGTAGGAATAATGTCGTCCCCACTACCTGCATAAATCAAGTCGTTGCCGCTGCCAGTAGAGATGATGTCATTACCTCCAAGAGCATTAACAGTGATATCATCCTCAGAGGCGATCTGAATGATAAAGTCATTACCTTCGGTTCCAGTAATAAATAAGCTTGCCATTTTTGCTTTTTACCTTTTTTAGATTGTTGTTGCAAAGAAGTCGGATTCAGGCATTCACCCTAGAGTGAATGCATACATCCCAGGAAGATGTGTAATATCAAGTCCGGTTACATACTTATCATTAGGACTGACGCCGAGAGATTTTAATCACAAGCAATTAGCCGGACATGATATAAGTTTTGGACAAACAGACGACGATTAGCCTAACTATTTGACGCAGATATCTCTGGTAGGGTTTGTGCAGTTAAGCGAACATCATCAAAATTAACTACTAACCCTGGCCCTTCTATGAGATTGATCAATCGGATGCCTAAATTCTGACCTAAATAGGCATTTGATTCGGTAGCAGTGAATTTGACTGTGGAGGTTTCAAAGGTTTTATCTTCAATGAATACGCTATTATTGTCAGCTGCGATAACTGTATCGCCTGCTAGCAGTTCCACACGATATCCAGGGAAGCCACTCAAGTCAATTCCGATATAAATGCCTCCGATATTACCTACTTCTACCTCTAGGGTATATTCGGTATTGGCTGTTAAAACAGTATCAAGCTCTTGGAATAGACCTAAAACACCACCACTTCCAGGTGGTTGAACTACATAAAGATCGGCAACGTTTTCACCTTCTGGTGCTTCATTAATGAAGTATTCGGTGTTGGGATCTAATACATCATAATTGGAAGTCTCGATTCCGTTGGGATTTGCAGGTATGTAGCCATTGGGGTCGTAAACTACCCAACCAGGTACATCTGCAATATTAAAGCTTCCATCTACCAATTCTGGTTCTTCAAAGCCAGCATTTTCAATGAATATGCTTGTGGATGAGTCATTTGCAAAAGAGAACTGGCTGGTATTATTCAGATTGAAATTAGCTACTGGTTGTCCTTCAATCACACCAATCAGTTCATTAAGAATGTTTGAACTGTCAAAATAGTATATGGCTGTTCCACTTGGGAGATCCCCAAAAGATGCAACCAATGAGTAATTTGATGCTGAACCGTTAAGCTGGATAGTATCAACTCCAGATTCAAAATCTTTGATAACGGCGTAATCTTCAAATCCAAAAGATCCTGGCTTACCATCACTGTAGTAAACAGTGTTTTTGTCACCCAGAACAAAAGTATCTGCGCTCAGACCGCCTGTGAGAACGTCAATATCACCCTGTCCAAAGGTTGAATTAGTATCGGTATTGACGCCAATTAATGTATCGTTCCCGCTACCGCCTTGCAGTTCATCGTTGCCATCACCACCAATTAGAGTGTCATTGTCTGTACCACCGGTTAGCAGGTCATTTCCTTGACCGCCATTGACGACATCCTTGCCAGCATCACCACTCAAGGAATCTGTGCCATCATTTCCATAAATTAGATCGTCACCTACATTTCCAGAAAGCTCGTCGTCTCCGCTTCCACCTTCGATTAAATCGTTACCACTTCCACCATTGAGGCGATCGCTACCACCTTCACCGGTTAAAAAGTCATCTCCTGCACCACCAAAAGCAAAGTCGTCACCATCACCTGCATCAATGACATCTACACTATCACCACCAAAGATTTTGTCATTGCCAGCTTCAGCAAAAACTGTGTTTGATTCACCTGCAAGATAAATAATATCGTCGCCAGAACCACCATTGATATTGTTATTGCCAGTTCCAGATCTGATGATATCGTTGCCAAGACCACCGTTAATCAGGTCGTTTCCGGCTCCAGCATTTATAAAATCATTACCTTCTTGTCCATCAATTACGTCATCACCATCGTCTCCGTTGATAACGTCGTTCCCTGCTCCGGAACTGACAACATCATTGCCACTACCTGCATTAATAAAGTCATTCCCTAATCCAGTAGAGATTACATCATCACCTGCCAGGGCAATAACAGTATTATCGTCTTCTGATGCTATCAGCAGGATAGAATCATTTTCTTGAGTTCCGACATTGAATTTTCTTGCCATTTTTGCCTTCTAGCTCTTATGGTTTGTGGTTGTGAGTTATGAGAATTGACACATTTAAGCAACCAAAATGGAAGGCTTTTAATGCGTAAACTTTGATAGAAACAGACAAGAATTACGCTTTCAAATTCCACTTAATGCAGATAAATTCACTAGCCTTAGACCAATACCTATAGGTATTGTTTTACAAGAGCTAATAATTGAACATTACTAACCCTACAGCACTAGAAAATTCACAACTGCTGTCATGGAATTGAGCTATTTTGCTGAAAAAAACTTGAATCAGGATGAGTAGTAGTCAATGCTAACCATGTAATTTTGGCTTAACTGTTGTTTAGCATTGTTTACTATGGCGAAAATAATCTTTACGAAAATATAATAACATAACCAAAATGAGTGTTCAAGTAAGATTTGACCCTTAGTAATCGCGCAGAAATAAGTTACTTATTTTAGAAAGTCTTTAGATTTTGCAAAAGATGTCAGATTAGGGATTTATACAAATATCACTAGATTCCAATTTGATTGGCATTGTCAAAAATAGCATTGACTGTTAGAGTAAAACCTATGCAAGCATACATCAGATAAAATTCCAATCCAACTTCAGAAAGAGCCTTGGTGGATAATGGAATGATTGAGTCTGTTGCCAACACACACCATACATAACAGACACAGGGATTATTGTTAATGCAAATTCCAAGATCATCCCGCAATTACAGCGTTTTTCAACAAGAAAGGCAGGGGCAGAGGGCAGGAGGCAGCTATGTATACTGCTCTCTGTTCTAGAAGTGCGATCGCTTTCTAGCAGGGTTTGAGTCCCCCACTGAAATCTCTGATGAGCGTGGCACTTATTTGGTGGGATTCAGACCCCCACCAAATTCTTCCCTTGGAGCCTCCTGCCTCCAGCCTCCTGCCTTCGTTTCAAGTAAATGAAGTACATGGGGTAGGGGCGCACACCTGTACGCCCCTACGATAATCTGTACCTCACTCCTTTGCAATCTGCTGTATGTAAGACTCAGAAAATATAGCTAGTTATTGAAGTAGCGTCTTTTGTTCAAATCTTTCGTAAAGTTGCATGACTAGTTATGTATAAATCAGAACAACTCATGCAACTATAACTAATTTCCATTTATATAGTTCTATTCCTTGTCTATCTCAAAGAGTGTGTTACCCATTTTCAATGCAGAGGAGAACTCCAAGGCATTTTGAGGTAAAAATCGGTAGTTCCAGTCATCATGGAATTCAGGCTTTTGCAGGAAGGCTGCTGAGAATCCTTTGTTAGTGATGCTTGCGTCTATGTGAGACTTATTTTGATCGTGTGGAGTTTTAATTAGCAGTTGTTGATTAGTAGTAGGAGTACTGATTAGATTAATTATTACTTCTTTAATGGTTAGCGGTTTACCTTTCCAGTTTTCTGTAATCAGACAAAACATCCGATGTTCTATGTTGTTCCATTTGCTTGTGCCAGGAGGAAAATGTGCAACCTCAATGATAAGTCTAAATGTGTCAGCAAGTGTTTGGAGTTGGGTCTTCCATAACCGCAAGCAATACTCGTCGACTTCACTACAGTCTGCGATAATCAACAGTTCTGTGGCATTTTTGTACATTTTTTTGCCCATATCTTGCCACCAGCGATGAATTGATTCAACAGCGACTTCTGCGGTGTCCTGATTAATTCCTATATTTACCCACTCTTGGTTTGTGGTTAAGTTATAAGCCTCATATGGAAGAAAATTTAAAAGTTCTGGTTCGGTGAAATAATCAGTTTGCTCCTTGAGGAAATGTTTTTGAGATTGCCATTCTTGTACATCGTTATTGTACTTGCCGATCGCTTCTTTTTTCTTAATATCAAGTGAGATGATAAGTTGACCACGGGTCTGAAAGTTTTGCACTTGGTCATGAATATGCTGAAATTGAAAATCCCGGTCGGCCGCAGAGTCTCCTTCTTTGGTTTTACGGTTGTTTTGTAGCCTGTAGCCAAGTTCAGATAATAAGGAAGCAACTTTTCTCGGACTGATGATATGACCCTTAGTTCGCAATTTTTCAGCTATTTTTGTGGTGCTTTCAGAAGTCCAACGTAGAGGTGATTCTGAATCTCCATAATTTAGTGGTTGAATTAATGCCTCCAGGTCTGGAATTAAGGTTTGGTCAATTTCTAGCAGACGTTTTCTACCCCCTCCTTTACATCTAATTTTCTCGGTAAATTGGGTGTTTTTAATTCGCGTATCTGGCTTAATTTCCAGTTCGCGAATTCCGACCCGAATTGTTTTTGGTGAGAGACCTGTAGCTTGAGAAACTTGCGTAATCCCACCTCTGCCCAATGCAATAGCTTCTGCGGCAGCCCACAGACGTATCGATCTTTCATTCAGATGAGGGTAAAGCGAATCAAATTTAGATTTGAGAAAATCTCTTGCTGACATACAGCAATCCTAATATCTTAAACTCCTAAAAGTTATCAGATAATGTTTAAGATTTTATGCATATTTCTTCAGTAATAGGTTAAGAGTTTTTTAATATTTCCTAAAACAGAAATATTATCAATTATTTAATCAGTGTTGAAAAAGGATTAGTAATAAGTTAAGAAGAATTTATCTCCACAGGAAACATATCTAAAATAAAGCATAACCCATCGGAAGTAAAACAGGGTTGCTCGGCTCTTCCACATTTAATATACATAATTGGAACGGGCAATATGCCCACCCCAACAAGAATTATGCTGAATTTTGTTATGCAAATTGAATATTTTTTGGCTTACTTAGCTTTGGGAGCAATTGTTGTGTACCTCACTTTCCTTGAAATCTGCTGTATGTTTGTAATTTAGCAATGTGGTTTGATTTCTAAACTCATTGAACCAAGCAGGTAGTAGGGAGTATAAACGCGATTAATCGCGCCTCTACAGGTAAGGAATCGACATTTTTCAGTTGCAGGAGAGTTGCTTCACACAATCCAATAGTAGCCCTATGTACAGGATAACTTTTTAAAAAATCAGTGGGATTTTCAGCTTAATTCAATTATTCAATCAGATGAGGGATTGCTAATCAATAAAAGTTTTACCTAACCCATCTGTGCTAAGTAGAATTACCCAATATTACCCACAAAGCCGAAATTTTTCGCTCTCTAACTTTGTTTAGGGAACTAATACCATTGAATGTGCGCCGCGTGCGACTGGAATAGAATAACGAGTCTGTACTAACTGCGGTTGGGGATTTAGGGGATCGCTAGCGATCCGCCAGAAATCTATGGAACCACCTTTGATGCGATCGTCGAAATGGTCATAGGTTACAACAGACAGATATTGGCTAGAAGCATCAAACGCAGCAGCTTCAGGTAAAATCCCATCATAAGGATAATCTGCCACTCGGTTGAGTTGCCCCGTTTGGGGATCTAGGGTCATCAATGTCAGCGACGAAAACCAAGTGATGCGATTGTCATTGTAGGGTAAGTAACTTCGCTCTAAATTGGTAGTGACGACATATCGACCATTGGGGCTAACTGCCAATCCTTCCGGGCTGACACTTGTCATCGCTCGTGAGACCAAAGCGTGGCGCGGCGAACCATCGGTTTGTTTACCGGCTTCTAAGCGAATACTCACCACACTGCCACGTGGGGCTTCATTCCAAGTTCCCTGCACATCTGCTCCCCAAAAGAGATTATTCACAATCAAATGCCGGCCATCTGGTGTGAATCGTGCAATGTAGGGAGCCTTTTCTATTTTTACTACATTTCCCCAAGACTCAAGTCCAAGATTATTATCCTCACCGACGACTTTGGCAAAAGAGATTTCGGCAGCGGTTGTGTTAACGAGTGCTAGGGTATTTTGAGTAGGATGCCAAGTTGTATGTATTAGTTCATCTCCTTGTGGTAAAGAGGACACCGGAGGATAAATTGGTTGCCCCAGTCTGCCCTTGGTTAAAGGAATTAATGCCAGAGGAGTTTTTGCCCCAGCTCCTTTGGGATGAAAAGTAACTGATACAAGGGAACCATCACGATTGATGCTAACAGATGTAGGACGCTCGGCGATCGCTAATTCTTGCACTTGAGTTGGTCGAGTCGGGTTGCTCAAGTCAAACACCAACAAGCGCTTTCCATGCTTGAGATCCGCAAATGTTTGCTTTTGCCAATCGCCCTCCGGCCTTTGCTCAAGGGTTTCAACCACCAATGCATAACGGCCATCAGGTGTAACCGCTACTGCCGCAGGTGGCCCAGCAACTGAATTACTCGCCTCTGCTTCGTAGGCGCGTAAATCTCGGATATGTTTCCCTGTAAGAGGAATTACACTAATAGCATCCCGACCTTCACGAGACCCAAGTTTACCATCGACGTAAGCGGAAGCCAGCATATCTGCATCCGATATGGAAACAAGATAACGACCTTGAAATCCCAGAGGAGCAGCACGATCCAAAGTCTGGGCGATTGTCTTTGCAGATATGCCTATTAAAGTTGCCAACATTAGGGCAAAGATTTTCAGGTTCATTGTCAGTGGAGTAGTGAGTGTTGAATGTTAAGTGTTCAGTCTTGCCTATTGCCCATTGCCTATTGCCTTTCATTAACCAACTAACTCCAGTCCAAACTTAGGGACAGGTACAGCGGTTTCAACAAAGCTTGGGCGCTTTGCCAACTGCTCTAGCCAAGTTTTTAACCGCGGACGGCTGTTAATTAGTTGTTCTCCCTCTGGGGCCAGTTTCATTGACAAAAGAACAGGTGCCATGAAAATATCTGCCAGAGTGATGGAATCACCAACCAAATAAGCTTGGGTAAGTGCTGTTTCTACTACATCAAGATGAGAGGCGATGGCAATTACGGCACGCTTAATTGTTCCCTCATCAGCCTGTCCGCCGTTTTCAGGGATGTAAACACGCTGCACAAAAATTTGTCCGATGGCGATTGGTTGAATATAACTGACTGTCACACTCATCCATTGGTGCATTCGTGCCCGCTCTAAAGGCGTTTTGGGTTGAAATGAGCTTCCGTCGAATGACTCATCAATGTAGTGCAAAATTGCCTGACTCTCATAAATAATCTTGCGATCGTGAACTAATACTGGGACTCTGCGAAATGGATGCAGGCGAGTAAAATCATCCACTGTCAAATCTTGAAACGTCACTGTCTCAAAATGGTAATCAACCTTCTTCTCTAGTAACAAAATTCGCACAGCACGAACATAGTTGCTAAATGCCCAACCGTAAAGTTGAGGTAGATCCATATCAAAACTCCTTTATGGAAAACAGGACTTATATAGCAATCGGTGTAGGAGTTGCAAAATCACTCATGAAGGTAGGGAATAGGCAACAGGAAACAAGAACGTACAAATGTACTCTAGCTCTCACAAATGAAATAGGATTGCTATATCAATTCAAAATTCTTGCATTAAGAAAGCCAGATATTAAAAGGGTTTAGGCGTGTGTATCTGTCGTATTCTTTTCTCAAATTGATATTAATCATGAAGGGGGACGACTTCCTCCAGGCGATCGCTCTTGAGCTTGGTAATTCAGCATCCATTGGGGATACTCCACAGGTAAACGACTGACTTCATCAATCGTAGTAAGTTCGTCATCTGTAAGTTTTAACTCAGCAGCTATCAGGTTATCACGTAATTGCTCTACAGATTTCGCACCAATGATCACACTTGTGACATAGCTACGGCTCAGTAACCATGCAAGGGAGATGCGAGCAACGGAACAATTGTGGCTTTGGGCGATGGGCTGCAAAACATCGATAATTTTGTATGTTCTTTCTAAATCAACGGGAGGAAAGTCAAAGGTAGTGCGTCTTGCACCTGTGGGATTGTCTTTCTCGCGTTGAAATTTACCACTTAATAAACCGCCCGCTAAAGGACTCCAAGGTAAAATGCTCAACTGTTGGTCTTGAGCCAGGGGAATAATTTCGCGCTCTAAATCGCGACCAGCTAGGGAATAGTATGCTTGTACTGACTCGAAGCGATGCCAGTGATATTTATCTGCGATCGCTAATGCTTTCATAATCTGCCAAGCAGAAAAGTTGCACAATCCAATATAGCGGACTTTACCAGCGGTGATTACATCATCGAGAGTACTTAAAGTTTCCTCAATTGGGGTCAGTGGATCGAAGCCATGAACCTGGTAAACGTCAATGTAGTCTACTTGGAGGCGTTTCAAGCTGCGATCGATTCCATTGACAATATGATGGCGAGATAACCCAACTTGATTTGGGGTATTTCCTAATCGCTCGCGTACTTTTGTGGCAATCACCACTTCATCGCGAGGCAACCCCAACTCCACAAGTGCTTTTCCTAAAATAACTTCAGACTGCCCTTCTGAATAGACATCAGCTGTGTCGAAAAAATTCACGCCTCCATCGAAAGCAGTTTTGACGAGTTCTGTAGCTGCATCAATGTCCAACTCGCCGATAACTTTCCAAAAGCCAGCACCACCGAAGGTCATAGTACCAAGGCAGATTTCAGAGACGTATAAACCCGTTCGTCCCAGTAATCGATACTGCATTTGTGTATCCGGTTTGATTGCGTGGAAAAATACTTTATATGTGAAGGCAAGAGGCAAGAGGCAATTAATCTTTCACTTTTCCCTATTGCCTATTGCCCATTTCCTATATACCTACACGTAGCGATGACCACCATCGATATGAATGACTTCGGCCGTAATTGAGGGATTGGTCATCAGAAAAATAACGGCACTGGCAACTTCTTCAGGTGTTACTAACCGCTTAGTGGGAATTTTAGAAGCAACATCTTGAAAAGCTTCTTGCTTGGCTGGGCCAAAAATTCCATCCCACATGGGAGTATCAGTCCAACCAGGGGAAACAGCATTGACTCGAATCGGGGCTAATTCGACCGCCAAAGCACGGGACATTTGTTCAGCCGCAGCGGTGGCTACCGCAGTTGGCCAAGCACCGGGAACTGGGCGATCTGTGGATAATCCACCGGTAAGGGTAATAGAGCCGCCAGCAAGCATTTTTGGCACAGCTGCTCGAATGACATAAACGCTTCCCCAAACACGGCTTTCAATGGCAGGGCGAAATTGGTCAACAGAGCCATCGAGAATCTTACCACCAACAAAGCTACCAGCTGAAATGTAAACGTGGTCAACCTGGCCTGTTGTGCTAAATAAACGCTCTACTGCTGCTTCATCGGTGATGTCTACTACACCGGTGTAAACCTTTCCTAGCCGCTCAGATGCTTCTTCTAATTTGCTTGATGAGCGACCTGCAATTGTCACTTCTGCACCTAACTGTTTTGCTAATCGGGCAGTCTCATAACCAATGCCCTGACTACCACCAACCACAACTACATGCTTTCCTTCTAACTGCATTGCTGGAACCCTCCTGGGGAATATATTCTTCTGGAAAAATTTTTCAATGAACACTCAGTCAATGAGGGTATTTAATCAGAGCCAATTGATTGTTTAGGAAGTTTGCTCACGGCAATGACAATGCCCTCATATCATTGAGCGCCCACCTATGTTATCTGAGGTGTTGATGATGGTCTGAATTGATTGAAAATCCTATCATCATTCAAATCTGCGTTTCTCTAGCAATCTGAACTATCTAACTTTGTGCCTTTCCTTCCAACAGTCCCGCTAGAGTTTGCTGAAAACTCTGCCGCTGGCTGAGATTGTCTAACCACGCTGCTGTTTTGGGTCTAGCTTTAATCAGTGCCGATCCTTCCTTGGTCATATTGACGTAGTACACCATTGACCCAGCGAAAATATCAGCCAAGGTTAATGTATTACCTACAATAAATGATGTTGCCAGCTCTTTTTCGAGGACATCTAAATGGTGACTGGTAGTGTTTGCTGACTCTGCAACAACAACTTCATCAGGTATACCACCCATAATTGGACTCATAATTCGTTGCAAAAACAATTGCATCACACCGACTGTATACAAATAATTTGCGGCAATGCCAATCCATTTACGCACTTGAGCGCGTGCTTTGGCATCGGCAGGCTGCAAGGATGGCCCATCGAAAGCTTCATCAACGTAACCTAAAATGGCTGGAGTTTCGTACAAAACGAAATCTCCGTGTTCCAATACAGGCATTTTCCGAAATGGGTTGAGCTTGGCGTATTCGTCTGTCCCCAGATAGTCAAACGCAATTTCGTTGAAGCGGTAGTCAATTCCTTTTTCGATTAAGACAATGCGAGCAGAACGAACATTAGGACTGACTGGAAAGCCGTGTACAACTAAGCTGGACATAAGGTTTACTCCTGAGGTGTTAGCAGTGTTGTTGAACGTTTATTCAAATTGAACACTCATTCAAGATAAAACTAAACAAAATGATTGTCAAGACCAAATCCTAAAATTAATTTCTCAATGACGCTGTGACATTGCTGGCTCTGTTGGACGCCAGTTGCTACTCTACGGCTTCTGCGTTAGCGGTACAAGCCAAGGAGGCCGCCCAATGCACTGGCTCCTGTTGAACGTTAACCGTTAGGTGAAATTTCATCCTCTTTAGGGGGGTGGGGAAAACCCATTCCCTCTAAGGATCGCATGAATAGAGTCTTATTAGACTGTTAATTGATGCCTGTCAACCATCAACAATCAACGCTAAATTCTATCCCTTTTAGGAACGGGATGAATTTGACTGAAGCAGTGTCCTTGCTCCTGCTGCAATACTGTTAAGAGTTGGAGCATCACGTCGGATTCGTGCAACAGCTAACATACCTACAACTAATCCCAGCAATGCTTTAGCATTCACATCGATCGCGAATGATTTCGGCAAATCTCCGTCCTCAATTGCTTGAGCAAGATTCAGCCGAAAGAATGATTCAATTTCGTCTAAACGATCTTCAATAATCGCGATCGTGCTGGGTGAATGGGATTCGCGCTCTATGGCTGTGTTAATAATCAAACAACCCTTATGTTTCGAGTCGTTAATCATCGCTTTTGCCAATAGATCGAACCATTGTTGAATACATTCCAAGGGTGGAGAATGCCGTGGCATGGAAGCCCGAAAGAATTCTTGTGTGTATTTTTTGAATACTTGATGAAATAACTTTTCTTTGTCGCCAAAGGCAGCATATAAGCTTCCAGGCTGGATTCCTGTGGCTTGCACAATGTCTTTCATGGAAGTGTTGGCATAACCACGCTGCCAGAACAAATCCATGATGATTGTTAAAGCCTCGTCCTTATCAAATTCTCGTTGCCGAACCACGGGGTAATTGAAGTCTCCCACTTATTGTGTGTATTTGTTAACTATACATATTTTTGAATGATTAATCAAGATTCAGTTTTGCATCTGTATCTTTAGGATAAAAATTGTAGTAAATTTTACTTTTTATGATAATTAACTCAGTATTTTAACTCCCGTTAAAGTTTAATTCGATTGTTGTAAGATGTTTTTTGATGAGAATTTGAGGGGCGATCGCCAATTCCAAGCCATTCTTTTTTCTACATATCTTATTTTGAATAAACGTACAAAAATCTTTTGTTCAATTCATCTAATATCAGGTTCGATTAGATTTGTCATTAGAACTGACACAAGGAAACAGATCCGAATAATAACTGATTATGGAACAATGGTTATGCCCGGCGTTGGCAAAGCCAGTTGAAAAGAAGGATCGCAGAACTTTTCAGCCTATTTTTAGAACATTAGTGTAAAAAACAACTATAAATATTCTGCTTACTTATGTTTTTCACCGACTTACTTAAGACTAAATTGGCAGAGTAATAATAAACTTCGTTCCCTGACCAGAGATTGACGAACAGTTAATTTGTCCATTATGTTTATCAACAATAATTTGGTAGCTGATAGCTAATCCTAGCCCAGTTCCCTTACCGACGGGCTTAGTTGTAAAAGATGGCTCAAAAATTCTTGCTTGCACCTCAGGTGGCATACCAAGAGCATTATCTTCGATGCAAATTGTAACGGTTTTTTGCTGGCGATCGGCCGATGTAGTAATTGCGATCGTGTTATCCCAAGCGGTTATTTCTCGATTTGAGCGGTTTTGATGAAGATCGTCAAATGCATCAATAGCATTAGCGATAATATTCATAAATACCTGGTTCAGCTGTCCAGGATAGCAAGTAATAGAAGGTAGCTCGCTGTATTGTGTGACAACCTCGATTTTAGGGCGGTCTCCTTGGTCTTTGAGCCGATGTTTCAATAACATTAAAGTACTATCGATTCCTTCGTGAACTTGAAACTCTACCTTAGATGAAATATCAGATCTAGCAAATGTTCTTAGAGAGAGGCTAATGTCCTTAAGACGACCAATTCCCTGGCGCATTGATAAAAGAAGCTTTGGTAGATCCTCAGCCATATACTCTAAGTCAATTTCTTCAACAAATTCTTCAATTTCTGGGTCTGAATGTGGTAACTTTTGCTGTTGTAAATTCACCAAACGAAGGAGATCGTTCACATATCCCTCAATATGAGAGCAATTTCCACTAATAAAACCAATTGGGTTATTAATTTCATGACCTATGCCTGCAACAAGTTGTCCAAGAGTAGACATTTTCTCACTCTGGATTAGTTGCAGTTGGGTTTGTTGTAACTGTTGTAGAGATTGGGTTAATTCAGCGGTGCGTTCTTGCACCCGTTGTTCCAATGTCCGCGTCAGATGGGAAATTTTCAAGTGTAACTTTAATCGGGCAATGACTTCTTCCTGTTGAAAAGGTTTGGTAATGTAATCAACTGCACCAATTTCCAATCCTTTCACTTTCTCCGTGGCATCGGACAAAGCAGTCATAAAAATGATCGGAATATTCTGAGTAACAGCATTGGCTTTAAGCCTGCGGCAAGTTTCAAATCCATCTAGACCTGGCATCATAATATCGAGGAGAATCAGATCGGGATGGGCGTATTCTATCTGTTCGATCGCCGACTCTCCATCTGTTGCCATGAGCGCTTTCCAACCACATCCCTGAATCGCTTCAGATAGCACCTTCAGATTATTTGGATTATCGTCCACCAACAAAATATGCATTGGTTTCAAAAGAGATTCAGCGATCATGGAAGTGACTCCGTTGTTACAAATGATTTGAGGAACTTACGGATTTTTGACGTTTGGAAATTAGCAGTGAGTTTGCTCAACTCAGTTGCGAAAGGAGTTAACCCAGTGTCTTGCTTGATTAGCTCTTCTATAATTCCCTCTATCGCTGGAATATCTCCCATCATTGCCAGATGATAGAGTTGTTGCAAAATATCCCTAGACGGCAAAATCAATTCATTATTATCTACTTGCTGATTCTTAGCAGATAACTGCTGAGGTTTGGATTCGGTATAAATCCAGTCAGCTTTTAGTACCGAACGCAGCGCATTGAATAGTTCATCAATTTGGAGGGGTTTGGGTAAGAATGCTCTTGCCCCTGCCTCTAAACTCCGTTGCCGATTTTCTTCTAATACGCTGGCAGTAGAAACAATAATCGGGATAGAACGAGTTTGGGCATTTCCTTGTAAGTGAACCATGAATTCAAACCCATCCATATTGGGCATAGCTAAATCAAGCACAATCGCATCCGGTTGATGTTCAGTTGCCATTTGTAGCCCATGTTTGCCGTCGTTTGCTTGCAAAATACCACAGCCAATTTTTTGTAGCAGGCTGGTCAACATGGAACGGTGGTTGTCATCATCATCAACAATTAGAATTTGAGGCGCACTACCCCGAATACCGACGATTTTCTGGTGAGTTGAGGCGATGGTTTCTATATGCCAGTCATGGGAAACTGGGATTGATACTGCCAAATCCAGCCAAAATAGACTTCCTTCACCCAGGTGACTCTGCACCTGAATTTGGCTGCCCATCAATGCCGCAATTCTTTGACTGATTGCTAATCCCAAGCCAGTACCTTCAGATTTCCGCCCGGCATCACCTACTTGCTCAAATGCCAAAAAGATTTTTTCTAGTTGGTCTGGCGACATCCCAATACCTGTATCTTCAATTTGGAAGCGAATCTTGGTGATTGGGCATGGGGCATTAGTTATCCCCCTTGTCCCCTTGTCTCCTTGTCCCCTTGTCCCCTTGTCTCCCTCATCCCCCTCATCTCCCCCATGCCCCAGTCCCCAGTCCCCAGTCTCCAGTACATCTACTTTAAACGTCACGCTACCGTTGTCTGTGAATTTAATAGCGTTGCCTAGTAAGTTAATCAACACTTGCCGGAGACGCTTTTCGTCTACTTGAATGACAACTGGTAGGCGATCGTCCATTGAGACGTTAAATCTAATTCCTTTTTGATCGGCTCGAATACTGCAAATCTCGGTGACACCATGTAAGAAACTGGACAGATGTACATTAGTCGGAACCAATTCTAATTTACGAGCTTCAATTTTTGAAAGGTCGAGAATGTCATCGATCAGCATCAACAGATGTCTCCCACACTGGTAGATAATGCTGACTCCTTTTAGGTCTTTATCTGTCAAGTTTGTTGATGCTTCTAGCACCTGAGCAAAACCAAGGATGCCATTGAGCGGTGTGCGTAGCTCATGGCTCATATTGGCTAGAAACTCGCTCTTTGCTTCGTTAGCAGCATCAGCAGCTTGTTTTGCCTCCAAAAGTTCATGAGTTCGCTCTTCAACTTTGAACTCCAGGGTTTTAGAGTAGTCTAATAATTGACCATTGGCAATTTCTAATTGTCGATTTGCTTCTTCTAACTTCTGCTGTTTATAGGCATTGGTTGTGGCAATTACACTGCTGATAAATGCAGTTAAGGCGGGTGTGACCGGAATTAGAATACCGTACAAAAACATCCCGTAGCCACCACCCAGAAATGTGCCACTGACGCCTACAGTTGCCCAAAGAATTTTGCCCCCAGGTATCTGCCATTTAGTACGCACATTAGCTAACCACCAACTACCACCAGAACCCATCAGAGACGACAAGATAATGGAGACTAACACAACTATGCCAGAAACGCCGTGCAGGTTTGCTTTACCTGTTTTTGCCCCTTGCACCAGTTGATGGGCAATATTGGCATGGATAACAATACCAGGTGTAGGTTTTTGAGCAGAAATCAAGGACGAACTGAAAGGTGTGCTAAAGAAGTCATTGGTACTGGCAGCAGTTGAGCCAACAAACACCATGCGATCGCGCATTAAGTCTGCTGGAATTTTTCCTGCCAACACATCCCGCATCGCAACTGTGCGAAAGGCGGCTTCTGAACCATGCCAGCTGAGCAGAATTTGATACCCTCCTAGATCGACATCGGAATAACCTGCTTGTTGATTTTGTAGCGGCACAAAGATTTGATTGCCCAATCGAAACTTTTGTTGCTTTTCGTCAACGGATTCTAATGTTATCTTGTCGGCTTCAAGATATTTGAGGGCTACAAGAGTTGCCAGCCCTGCTTTAATTTTTCCCTGTTCTTTGGCATCTGCCGCTGTCAGTAAGGCACGACGGACATGGCGATCGCCATCTAACACCAAATCTGCCAATCCTACTCGAGCAAGTTTTTTCAATTCTGGTGGCGGATTGACACGCTCCCCAGTAATTTTTTCAACCCCAATCAAATTGTCAGCTTTGCGGAAGATTTTTACAAGGCGATCGTACCCGTTGCCTTCCGGTAAATCCCGATAGAGATCCAAGCCGATGGCGCGGGGTTGTTGCGCGTGGATTTTTTCTAGTAATTGTGCTAGTGACCAGTCTGGAATTGGCCATTTACCGACTGATTGGATATCGCGTTCATCAACTGTGACAATTACGATTTCGTCAGCTATGGTATTTTGCGAACACCCAACAAGGGTACGTGCTTCGCACGTAGACTGCCGCATCCATTCATCACGAAGTTTCCACTCAGCCAAATTAAAAAGTCCCAATGATTGCCCAACAATAACTGCCAGAGCAACACTGGGAGTAATAATCAAAATACTGCCAAAGCGTTGGATGAAAGCTTGGAATTTACCCCACATAATTCGGCAACAGGCTCAAATAATATTGATTAGCATTTTTGGAATTGGGGCATTGGGCATTGGGCATGGGGCATTGGGCATGGGGAGGTGTGGGAGGAGACGGAGGGGTAGGAGGAAAGGGAAGCATAAATTCTCTTTTTCCCCATCTCTCCACACCCCCCACACTCCCCACACTCCCCACACTCCCCACACTCCCCACACTCCCCACACTCCCCACACTCCCCAGTTCCTAATTAGATGCTACTAAGGGAACTGTTGCAATATCCTTTAAGCTAACTGAGGAGAGAAGTTCTTCCCATTGCTTGATGATAGTTGCATTGTTGGGTTGGGCGGTGTGCAGAGCAGCCATTGTTGCTACACAGTCATACCACACCCCGTTTTTACCGAAAGCTGCTGCACGTTTGAGAGCATCTTCATGCTGCATCGCTGTTGCCAGTTCAGCAGTGGGTTGAATGCGCTGAATCCAACCATCAACGTAAGGCGTACTTGGGCTGAGTGTTCCGTCCACTTTCAGCGCTAGGAACCACTGGTAGTTTTTCCCAACAGCTAAAGCAGGTGCATCGGCTGGTAATTTGACTACCATTACTCCAGCTTTTAGCGCAACGGGAATGCTCATTTGATATTGTGTATTGCCAGCTTCATCTTTGAGGCTAAACACAGCTTCTTCGGCATTAGAAGCAGGGAGGTATACCAAAATTGTGGGACGTTCAGATACCGTTGTCCCATAGAAGCTTTGGGGCAGAAGTGCAATTAGCGCTGCGGGCCCTTCTGCTGCAACAGTCGATGGATTCAAGTAGTAAGTACCAAGGCGGGAAGCACCCCCACTTGCTTGACGGGGAGCGCTGTTGCTTTGATCGGGAGTAAAGAGGTTGCCACGAGACGCTCCTCCTGTTGCCTGTCTAGGCGCACTATTCCCTTTGGTTGGGGTAAAAAGGTTGCCACGGGACGCTCCTCCTGTTGCCTGTCGGGGAGCGGCATTTTGGCTCGGCGGGATAAATGTTACAGCATAGGCATTAGCCCAAGTACTGCTGGCAATTAGAGCAATGATACTCAATGCACTAATTAAATATCGACGTTTCATGGTGTTTGACCTCATTTGATTAAACAGTGATAGAAAATACATCAAAATCACTGTGCTAAAAAATCATTGAATACTAGGAAACACTAGTCAAATTAGGGAAGGATACTAGTATTTATAAACTAATTTCGGCTGAAATTCCATAAAATAACTGCTTTATTAGTGCATTGCAAAACAGTAATTTCACGTAATTACAACCAGTTTCCAACTAAAACAAAGGCAGACCAAAAGAACGGTTCGCGGAAATCAGTTTTGCGAATTAGGTTAATTTGTGCCTGTCGTAGTGCTTCAGCTTTAGTGATTTTGGGTAGCCGTAGTTGGTCATAGAAGCGAGTCATGAGCATTTGGGCTGCTCGGTCTTTGACTGGCCAGAGTGTGGCGATGGTGGAACGGGCACCGGATTTAACAGCCAAGCCTGCTAGTCCAAGAACGGCGCGATCGTCCCCAGTTGCAGTATCGCAGGCACTCAGTACCAATAATTCGATCGCTTTTGATGAATTACCACTACGATTTTTCAGGAGTTCAGACAACTCCTTGACATTAACTCGTCCATCCCACGCAAGTAAAAAGGTATCTTCCAGGCGGGAGCTAAACTGTCCGTGGGTTGCTAGGTGAACAATATTGGCACTACCGGATTTGACGCGATCGGCAAGGGCTAAACTAGTGAATTTTTGGTTCAGCAACATCGAAGATGGCACTGTCTGGGAGATTTGCTTGACTTCTGATTCTACAGCTGGCAAAGCAGTAAAACCAGGGCGAGATTGGCTGATACCGCCGACAATTGCATCAATCTGGTTTGAAGAGAGCGATCGCGTCGCCATCAGTTGCAATCCTGGTGAGAGCGCCACAGCATACTTCTCAATCAGATATTGATTACCATCGTACAGGGCTGCCATTGGAACATTCCGCAACCGACCATCCAAAACAAATACCAATGTTTGAGTGCCTTGGAAGGCTCCATCTACTTCTGCTGGACGAATCAGCCAGTCATAAATCTGCTGGGACAATTGTTCGCGAACTGTTGAGTCTGAGACTGGGTTGAGAGCAATTAGGAAATTATTTAGAGTTTGTTCAATTTCAGCTTGAGATTTTTGAGTGACATAGTAACGCAGTGGTTGTCCAGCTTTAGAGAGAATTATTCCTAAGCGATCGCTAAGGATAATGGGATAAATCACCGTTGCTGTGGGGTCAACTTGGTCAATCTGCTGCGCTTTATCTAAACAAGCTTCGCGGAAAAAGTTATCAAGTTCAGCGATTTGCAGTGACTCAATCAATTCCCGCGCTTGCATTAATGCATTCTGGGTTGGTTCCTCATCCAAAAGTAAACTCACCAGTTCCCGATAGACAGGTTCTACACTTTCGCGGAAGGAAAATTGAACATCGGGGTTAACACCAGCCATATCCCCTCGCAGTGCTTTTAATGACTTAACTGCTTCGGTGTAGGCTGTAATTGCTTCTTGCCGATTGTTCTGTTGTTTATACAATTTTCCTAAGAGCCAAGCTGATTGAGCAATCAGATCGTCAGCTTGGAGTTGACGGGCAATATTGAGGGATTTCTGGGCTAGTTCTTGTGCCTGAGACCACTGTTTTGTGCGACGGTAGAGTTGTGCCCACTCATGCAGTGCATAGGCTTCGGCGGTTTCATCCTGAATTTTTTGAGCAGACTTAACTGTGTCTACCATCAGTTGTGCCAAATCTTTGCTTGGTAAAACTTGATCGGGGTTTTCCAAGCGATTCAAGATTGCGACAAAATTAATCGCTGCATTCAGGGAGCTATGACTGGGTGGTAGTTCTGACAACTGTTGTCGTAATTGAGGTGCGAGGGGAATGGCATATTCCAATTTGTCGTAATCCACCAACAATTTGAAACGAGCTAAATGGGCTTGTAAAGCTTCATTCGGGTTTGTAGCTGCTGTTTGGGCATCTTCAAAGTAATTTAATGCTGCTTCTGGGTCGAGTGAGTCAGAGGCAACTTTTCCTAGACTTGAAAGAATAGAACTTAACTGAGTTTTAGCAGTAATTTTGTTGGCTGTGGCTAAACTTTGTTCTAAAACTTCCTGGCTTTTGCTATCACCGATGGCGTGCAAAGCCAAACCCAGCGATCGCAATCCACTAACTTTGATTTCCGAATCTGGCATCACTGCCAGCTTTTGCGTCAGCGTCGTTAGTTGTTGTTTTGAGCGGCGGTAAAATCCCAAACTTTGTAAAGCTTGTGCCTGGTTGATTTGAGTTCCTAAGCTGCCTATTTTGTCACTTGCCTGGTCATAATATTTTTGAGCTTGTTGCCAAATTTCGAGGGCGGTTTCAGCTTTCCCAATACGTAGTTCTAAATTTGCTTGGGCATTCAGTATTTGCCCCCAAATAATTGCATCGGCAGAGGGTTTAGCCGTTTGCAAAATTTTTACACTTTCTTCGATAGATTGTCTAGCTGCTTGCCACTGATTGAGTTCCTGTTGTGCCAATGAGAGGTAACTCAAGCTTAGGGCTTCGTTGATGCGATCGCCTCGCTCGTCGTACTTTTGTACTGCGGTTTGCCAAGCTGTCACTGCTTCGGCAAAGCGTCCTGAATTGTAGAGGTTCCTTCCCTGTTCTAACCAATTGGGAGTTTGGGAAGTAGATACTGGCACATTCAGGGCAGAATTTATTGATAGTTGTACAGATGCTTTAGCAGGTGTAATGGTTACTGCTAAACACAAGCTCAAAATACTTACACTGATATATAGCCAAAGACGTTTTTTGATTTGGAAAGCCATAGGTAGTTACTGATAAATAGTTTGTTTAGTAGTAAAGTAATTGCACTCGTTTACAAGGGTTGTAGAGTTTTTGGAGTAACTATTTACGAAAAAGTGCAGCACAAAAGAAATACAAAGGGTACAACTCTCATCACCAAAAACTTCCTTTAACTGATATAAAGTTAGAGTTCCCTAAATGACATTATTAGTAACAATTAATAACATCATCAACTTTTAGGAACCGCAGCACAGGTTAATGGTAGTTGCGCTTGAGTAGGAGATTTATCTGCTATTAATTCAATTTTTCCCTGAGGATTGCGATGCCAAGAGGTAGCTTGGATCGCAACCTCTGGTAATGTATGCCTTTGAGCGGTTACATTGCTAGTTTTGCGAAATGCAGAGATATCGCGGATATCAGACCAAGTGCGATCGCTCCTCACTTGCTGCGTTGGATTTTCTGGTATTCCACCCCTTCCCGTTGCCACAAAACTGCTGTCAGTATTATTAGAACAACCTGTAGCAATTTGCTCTGATGAATCGACTAAGTTCACGGGTAGTTCTACTAAACCAGAACTGGGGTCAACTCCAAAATTATTAATATCTACAGTGCCGTTAACACCAAATTCAGAACTGGCAGTGATGTCGTTTTCTGTTGTAAGTTGGCTACGGTATTTGAGTCCAAAGATGCCTTGGGTGGTGATGTTGATTTTACCGCCATTACCTTGAAAGGCATTGGCGATAATGTCGCTGTTTTCTAAGCCCACAATGATGGGGGAATCAATGGTGATGTTGCCACCATCGCCTGTACCTCTAGCGGTAGCGATAATCTTACTACCGTAGCGCAAGATAATGGCATTGGATTGCAAATTAATTCCGCCTCCTGTTCCCGAGTTCGTTGTCGCCGAAATTTCTCCAGAGCTTGAGAGGGCAATCATATCCGCATTGATGTAAAGGGTTCCGGCATTACCAACCCCTTGGTGGTTGACCCGCACCTGCCCTCCATTTGTAATCTGCAAGCGCGGAGTATTAACGATCAGGTCACCGGAATTGCCCGTGGGCAGAGCCGGTAGTCCGTATGCTTGCTGAAAGGCTAAAGGTAACACCGTCGCACTGGCACCAATCTGGCTCGGTTTACCCGAAGCAGCACTCACACCACTGACACTAATTTGCTCCCAAACATTGATTCCCAGGGTTCCGGCATTGCCCTGGCCAAGGGTAGTAGTTCCGACACCTGCGGCATTCTGCACATTCAGTTTAGGCGTATTGATGGTGACGTTCCCTGCATTTCCTCGGTTGAAGCTGATAGTTCCAAGGAAGCTTGCACCGAAAGTGATGGGAGTTTCTCCAGTCAATTCAATGGACTCAGACGCGTTGACAATCACATTTCCCGTTGCTCCAGTGCCGAAACTGGGGCTTGAGAGCGAACCACCTTCTTCCATTTTTAATTGCCGCGTCGTAACTTGAACATCACCTGCCCTTCCAGCACCTGCTGTTTCCGAAACGATCCAGCTGCGGGTTGTCGTGGGTTTTAGGGCTGAAAACCCAGAGATTTGAATTGAATCTGCCGCTACTGAGAGATTTCCCGCCCTTCCAGACCCAAAAGTACGACTACTAATTTTTCCTCCATCTTCGATTAGTATTCGTGATGCAGCGATCGCCAGATTACCACCAACACCCGTGATGGTATCTGTCATCAAGAAGTTTTGGGTAAATCCATAAATGCCAACCCCTCCCATAGACAAGGACTCGCTGGCATTGACTGTAATATCCCCAGAACCTTGATTTCCCTGGTTGGTTGACAACACCACAGAACCCTGATTGACGCTAATATTTCTGCCTTGCAGGTGAATCGAACCCCCAGTAGCACCACTGACGTTGGCAAGAGCTTGACGCGAAAACCGAATATCGCCGTACTGAGATTGAGTGCTGTAGTCAAAATTCCAGCCTGCCGTGCTAAGATTAACTGTTCCGGTGGCGCTACCGAGTTCTAGGTGACCTGAGGGGGCGCTCAGAATGCCACCATCTAAAGCAATGTCTCCTCCTATGAGTGCTAGGGTTTGGCCTGGAACAACCTGCAAGCCGCTGGGAGTTGTTCCCATCCCCAGGGCAGCATTCCCCTCAATCAAGCGGTGTCCTGTATTCTGGACAGTAATCATTCCAGGCGTATGTCCCATTTGCAGTCCAGTTGGCACACTCATCGTTAACAAGGGTGTCGCACCGGGATTAGTCGCACTAAATTCAACTCCATCGGCAAACTTAATACTATTCGCGGTTGTGGCTACAAATGACCCACCAATAGCTAATTTGGCATTGTGTCCAAATATAATCCCCCCAGGATTCATTAAAAACAAATTTACTGGGTTACTATTATTTACCGTGCGAATCAATCCATCAATATGGGAAACATTTCCACCTGTAACTCGACTAAATATAGTTGTAATATTTGGTGTATTCACTAAATTAAACGTTGCTGAACCACCTGTAGGCACAGAAAAATTACTAAAACTGTGAAATAAATTATTCCCTTTTTCAATACCGTTAAAAATAGTAAAATTATTACCACTTTGGTTGACAATTGTGTTAGTAGTACTATCTGATGCCACCTGAGCGGTTGTCGGTAATAAAATTCCCGGAGTTAATAACCCACTTGTTAATATTAATAGAAAGGGTAAAACTCTCATACCCAAACATTTCCTGTGGTTGATTTGAAGTTAGTATTCCCGAAATTGTATGATTGATAACATCACGAACTTGGAGAAATCACAGCACAGGTTAGTGATGGTTGCATAGCAGAAGAAGATTTATCGGCAATTAACTCAATTTTGACTTGAGCATTGCGATGCCAGAAAGTTGCTTGGACAAGAACCTGTGGAGATTGGGCGATTTGTGGTTGTAAAGCTTGTGTTTTGCGGTATGCAGTCAGATCGCGAATATCAGACCAAGGGCGATCGCTCCCCACATATGGAGCCTTATGAGTCAACACATCATCAAACCGTTGACACCATCTTTCAAAGCATAGCGGTATGGCTGCGAAGATGCTTTCTTTTATGAGCTTTTTTCAACCTGAAAGCTATGCTGAAACAGCATTATACCCTTTTTCACTCTTAAGTTTTGTTTAAGTCCCGCTAACTTACTACTGCCATCCAAAAATAGTAAGTGCCGAATGCCCGGATTTTTAAAAAATCATGCTACTTAAATGCTACTTAACGCTAGTGTAGAAGAATGACCATATCATGTCATAGGGAGCGTGTCATGTTGCCCAAACCCAAGAGAAATTGGACGCCCCAGCACTGGGCAAGTTGGAAGCCTTTCGGCATCGGGGAACAGTACCCAAATAACTACTGGGAAGTATTTCGGGCAATTTGGCTTTCTCGTGACCAACTACCCTATGCATGGAATATCCTAGATAAAGGTGTTTGCGATGGTTGCGCTCTTGGAACAACCGGGATGAAAGATTGGACTTTAGATGGCATTCATCTGTGCAATGTCCGGTTGCGGCTGTTGCGGATGAATACAATGCCAGCTTTTGATCCCATGCTACTAGAGGATGTCTCGCAGTTCCAAAACCAAAAAAGTGCCCAATTGCGCGACTTGGGAAGACTTCCTTACCCAATGATTCGTCAACGCAATGAAAAAGGCTTTCGTCGTGTTAGCTGGGATGAAGCTTTAGAGATAATTGCTACTCGCATCCGGGCTACCACACCAGACCGCCTCAGCTTCTATGTTACCAGTCGTGGCACCGTTAACGAAACTTACTACGCTAGCCAAAAAGCTGTGCGGGCAATGGGGAGCAATAATATAGATAACGCTGCCCGTATTTGTCATTCTCCTAGTACAGCAGGGTTAAAAGCTGCTCTTGGCGCAGCTGCTACGACTTGTTCTTATAAAGACTGGATTGGTACTGATTTGCTAGTATTCATTGGCTCGAATGTTGCCAATAATCAGCCTGTTACCGTTAAATATCTGCATTATGCGAAAAAAGCTGGCACTAAAATTGTAGTAATTAACACCTACCGTGAGCCAGGAATGGAGCGTTACTGGGTGCCCTCAATTATTGAAAGTGCCCTTTTCGGTACCAAGTTTGCCGAAGACTTCTTTTTAATTAACATGGGCGGGGACATAGCATTTTTAAATGGCACAATAAAACATATAATTGCTAACAATTGGGTAGACGAGTCATTTATTAATTTACATACAGTCGGCTTTGCAGAACTGAAAGTATCTTTAGAAAGCCAATCTTGGGAAGAATTAGAACGGCTTTCTGGGGCATCTCGCGAAGAAATGTACGCCTTTGCCAAAATGGTTGGGGAAGCCAACAAAGCAGTATTTGTTTGGAGTATGGGCATTACTCAGCATGAGTGCGGTGAAGATAATGTCCGAAGTATTATCAACTTAGCCCTCACCAAAGGTTTTGTCGGTCGGGAAGGTTGCGGTTTAATGCCAATTCGCGGTCACTCTGGGGTGCAGGGTGGTGCAGAGATGGGATGTTATGCGACGGTATTTCCTGGTGGTAAAGCCATCACCCCAGAAAACGCTGCCCAATTAAGTCAGCGTTGGGGCTTTGAGGTATCAGCAACTAAAGGTTTAATTGCTCCGGAAATGATTAACGCCGCACATCAAGGACAATTAGATGTGTTGTTCTCTGTGGGGGGAAATTTTCTAGAAGTACTACCAGAACCAGATTACGTGGAAAGTGCCCTCAAGCAAATACCGCTGCGGGTGCATATGGATATTGTTCTCTCCAGCCAGATGTTAGTGGAACCTGCTGATACTGTGGTGCTTTTACCTGCCACAACTCGCTACGAAATACCGGGGGGAGTCACAGAAACTAACACCGAACGCCGGGTAATTTTCAGTCCAGAAATTCCAGGGCCGCGCATTGGCGAAGCACGTCCAGAGTGGGAAGTGTTTTTGGAATTGGCAAGGCGCGTCAAGCCAGATTTAACAGACAAGTTAGTTTTTGCTGATACATCTGCAATGCGTCAAGAAATTGCCCAAGTCGTGCCACAGTATGCTGGTATTCAACACTTGCAGCAAGCTGGCGACCAGTTTCAATATGGCGGTTCGCATTTGTGCTTTGGTTGGAACTTCCCAACACCTGATGGAAAAGCACACTTTGGAGTTTTATTGCCACGCCAGCGAGAATTACCAGAGGGCTGTTTTTTCGTAGCAACCCGCCGAGGGAAACAGTTTAATAGTATGGTGCAGGAACCCAGAGATGCAATTACCGGAGCAGTACGAGAGGCGGTGTTAATGAATGCTGCTGATGCGGCAAAGTTGGGTTTAAAGGATGGGGATCGAGTAATTGTGAAAAATGAGTTAGGCGAGTTGCCCTGCCTAATTTACATTGCACCAATTCAATCAGGTAACTTGCAAATACATTGGCCGGAAGGAAATGTTCTATTAGATAAAAGTAAGCGATCGCTCGAAGGTGTTCCTGATTATAATGCGATCGCCTGGTTAGAAAAAATTTAAATTTCCTGGTTTTAACAACATCTTTAACTTCTACTGCTACGCTAAACTTATATCACCCCAAACTTGCAGCTATGTCTGTCGCCAAAGATGTAATATTTCCTTCAGGAAATATAGAAAGTAACGAACCGCCATTGGAAACATATCTACATTTGCAACAAATGTTGCTATTAATAAAATGCCTTGATTGGTGGTGGCGAGACCACAACAACTTTTTTGCTGCCGGGAATCTTAGCATTTATTACAGTCCTCGCCAGCGTAAATCTGAAGATTTCCGGGGGCCGGATTTCTTTGTGGTGTTGGATACTGAACGTAAGCCCCGTGATAGTTGGGTGGTTTGGCAAGAAGATGGTAAATATCCGAATTTAATTATAGAACTACTTTCTGATTCTACAGCAGCAGTTGATAAAGGCTTAAAAAAACAAATTTATCAAGATATCTTCCGCACACCCGAATACTTTTGGTTTGACCCCAAAAATTTAGAATTTGCTGGATTTATCTTAGTTGGTGGTACTTATCAGCCCATAGAACCAAACCCTCAAGGTTTATTGTGGAGTCAACAGCTAAGTTTGTACTTGGGTGTTTATGAAAGCAAATTGCGTTACTTTACAACTCAAGGACAACTAATTCCTACACCGGAAGAAGCTGTTGAACAAGAAAAACAACGTGCCGATCGCTTAGCAGCAAAACTGCGAGAATTAAATATAAATCCCGAAAATTTATAAAAGTTGAGGGTGTATGAAATTTGATAGCTAATGAATAGACAAGCTGGTAGCAAAACCAAAGGGCGAGTTTGGGTTGTGGAAAATGGTAAAATGCGATCGCGTTTGGATCATCTGACCACCGAAGAACCTTTAGAAATTCGCCTCGCTCCCTTCCAAAAAACTGTAGCTGTTACCATGCGAACACCAGGCGCAGATTTTGAACTAGCTGCTGGTTTTCTCTATGCTGAAGGAGTCGTTAACCGTAGAGAAGATATCCAACGAATTAGTTATTGCGTAGACGAGTCAGTAGATGGCGACCAGCGATATAACATTGTAAATGTAGAACTGCGGCCTGGGTTAATTCCAGACTTACAGCCTTTGGAGCGTCATTTCTACACTAGTAGCGCTTGTGGGGTATGTGGTAAAGCAAGCCTTGAGGCTTTGCGTTTGCGGGGATGTTCAGCGATGGTTACCGATCTAACACTAACACCTGAAATTATCTACAGCTTACCAGATCGGCTGCGAGCTGCTCAAGGCATCTTCACCGCAACAGGAGGTTTACATGCTGCGGCCACCTTTGATACTCAAGGACAATTGTTAAATCTGCACGAAGATGTTGGGCGCCACAATGCTTTAGATAAATTGATTGGTTCTGCGTTTCTCAGTGACGAGTTACCTTTAAATAATCATATTGTCTTAGTCAGCGGACGCTCTAGTTTTGAGATTTTGCAAAAATCTGCAATTGCTGGAGTTCCCATCGTCTGTTCTGTTTCTGCTCCCAGTAGTTTGGCGGTGTCTGTGGCCAAAGAATTCGGAATTACCTTAATTGGATTTTTGCGTGGTGAGCGGTTTAATGTTTACACTGGCTCGGAAAGAATAGAAGCTATAAAGTGAAACAGGAGCCTTAAAGTGACAGCGGGAATGAAGTTAACATAACAAATAAATTACATAAATATGATTTTTAGGTGTATTGATGCATTTGTTACCATAGCATCGGTTAATTATGAAAATTTAGTGAATTTCTATACAAAATTGCTCAAGCAAAAGCCAGCGACTTCGATCCCAAATGTCTATGCTGAGTTTCATTTCTCTAGTATACGATTAGGTATTTTTAAACCAAAGGATACCAATGAATCGGAATTTGAAGTGATGTCTTTTGACTCACCGCTTTGTGTCTACAGCAAAAGTAAGATAAGTTTATGTTTAGAGGTGAGTAACTTAGAAGATGCGATCGCCCACTTAACCGCTTTGGGCTATCCCCCACCAGGAAAGATTTCCATTGCTTCTCACGGCAGAGAAATTTATGCTTATGACCCTGATGGTAATCGTTTGATTTTACATGAAGCGAAAGGAAGTGTTGAGTGCTGAGTTAGGAGTTATTCTCCTTGTCTCCCTTGTCCCCCTTATCTCCCACCCTGCGGGAAGCTAAAGCTACATCTCCTTCATCTCCCCACTCCCTTTGATTGAAAATAATTAGTAATTGATAGTTAATCAAAAATTATGTCTATAACTCAAAACTATAAATTAAACCTGATTCAATGGTATCCAGGTCACATTGCCAAAGCTGAGAAGAATCTCAAAGAACAGCTAAAACGTGTAGACGTAGTGTTTGAGGTACGAGATGCCCGGATTCCTTTAGCGACTCACCATCCTCAAATAGCTGAGTGGGTGGAGGGTAAGACACGGGTGTTGATACTCAACCGGGTAGACATGATTACGCCGCAAATGCGATCGCTGTGGGTAGATTGGTTTAAACGTCAAGGAGAAACGCCTTATTTTACCAATGCTCAACATGGTAAAGGTATAGCAGAAGTGGCACGGGCAGCCCAAGCCGCTGGAGTAGAACTCAATAAAAGAAGAAGCGATCGCGGCATGTTACCCCGTCCAGTGCGGGCTGTGGTGATTGGTTTTCCCAATGTCGGTAAATCGGCTTTGATTAACCGTCTGTTAGGACGGCGAGTAGTAGAAAGTGCTGCTCGTCCTGGGGTAACTCGCCAACTGCGCTGGGTGCGAATTTCGGAACATCTGGAATTGCTTGATGCTCCTGGTGTCATCCCTGCTAGGTTAGAAGACCAAGACGCAGCATTGAAATTAGCAATTTGTGATGATATCGGTGACGCATCTTACGATAATCAGCTAGTAGCAGCAGCTTTAGTAGATTTACTGAACTATTTAGAAGCTGTAGCCACAGATCTATTACCAAAAAAACCGCTAGAGTCCCGCTACCAACTCGATTCTATATCTGAAACTGGAGAAGCTTATTTGCACGCCTTAGCAGAGCATCGTTACAAAGGTGATGTCGAACGAACTGCAAGGCAGCTTTTAACAGATTTTCGCAAGGGATTACTCGGTGAAATAGCTTTAGAAATACCGCCGAATTGATTGAAGGAGGCAGGAGGCAGGAGGCAGGAGGCAGGAGGCAGGAGGCAGGAGGCAGGAGGCAGGAGGAACAATTGGGAGAGGATTCAGACCCCTCCCAATTGTAAGCGCCGTCTAACGGCTCTTTCTTACACCCTTGCTCCCTTCTCTACGAGACGCTGCGCGAACGGTCGCGGCAGGAGGTAGAGAGCAGTTTTCCTCCTGCCTCCTGCCCTCTGCCTCCTGCCTTCCTCGATAAAAATGTAGAATACAGAATTTATAATTCAGTAAAATATTTATTGCAAAAGTGCAAAAAGGGCAGTCTTTGTCATCAAAATCCTTGTAGAGACGTTGCAATGCAACGTCTCTAATCCCTATTTTCAAAGCAGGTCAATCTCTTCGTTGGGGATTCAAACCCGCCACTAATTGATTCTTAGCCTTGGTGGGGCGTCTCCTGCTCCTACCCTGAATTTTAACTTCTGGATTCTTCTTCAATTTTTGGAAGTCCGTTAAAGGTAAGACTTCAAACAAAGCGCAAATCTTGACAACAGAACGAGGGTGATTTTGCCAAGCTTGGGGGAGAATAGCTTGAGCAGCTATAGCATCTGACCAAGTGAGTAATCCATATCGATTCACCTTTTGAATTAAGGGCTTTAACACTCCTGTCCAAGGTCGATAGTTCCACAAAGATGATTTGCCCTCAATATCCAATAAATCGTATCCCAGTAGCTTTAATCTCGGATGATTTTCTGGAATCTGGTGTTTGCTAGCATCTATAAACAATAGATAATATTGCTCGCTAGATACCGGAATTGGAAGCCAATCGAGCAAGTCCCAAACTTCCTCTAATGAATCTAGACGAAAGTTGTGGGAATAACTAAAGTGTGGATTACACCAAGAATCAACACTCCGAATTTCATAGCTAGCAGGTAAACCAAGATTTTTTGTATACTCTCTATATTCGTAGTCATTCAAAGACTTAATTACTCTCGTACTTAACCACATTATTTGTACTTTATAAAATCTCTAACAAGGAATTTGGAATGAGTTATTTTTGGCAACTTCACTTGAATTTAGGGGCATCTAAAATTTTAGATACCTCTGCCAACAGTTTTAAAAGCTCTTTTAACAAAGAACTTTGTTTACAGCAGTTTGCAACTAAATGAGGTACAGAACCAAGGATTCACAAATCAAATTATTCTTCTGGCTCCAGCATAGCTGCCTTCTGCCTCCTGCCTCAAAACCAGTGACTTTGTACTTCATGCAAAAGAAAACTGCTGTA
>JAVRCH010000066.1:0-78518 GCA_034530795.1 Nostoc sp. DedQUE12a | reverse complement strand
CATTGGGCATGGGGCATGGGGCAAGCAGGAAGTGTGGCAGGTGTGGGAGGTGTGGGAGGTGTGGGAGGTGTGGGAGGGGTGGGAGGGGTGGGAGGAAAGGGAAGCATAAATTCTCTTTTTCCCCATCTCCCCACACTCCCCTCTCTTCCCACACTCCCCTCTCTTCCCACACTCCCCTCTCTCCCCTCTCTCCCCACACTCCCCACACTTCCCCATCTCCCGATTCCCCAGTCCCCAGTCCCCACTTCCTGTGTTGCTTAAGAATATTCCGCCTTGAATTTATGTTAAAGTGTCAAAGGAAGATTGAATTCGGCTGCGTAGTTTGTTTTTATATATAGTTGTATTACAGACATCTCCGGATATAAATCTCTACACTCCTATGCTTCTGGAGACATTTTATGTCAATTTATGTCGGTAATCTATCTTATGAGGTCAGAGAAGATGACCTCAGGCAAGTCTTTTCAGAATATGGAACTGTAAAAGAGGTTCAATTGCCTATCGACCGAGAAACAGGTCGAGTAAGAGGTTTTGGTTTTGTACAAATGGAATCAGACGCCGAAGAAGCAGCAGCAATTGAAGCCCTCGATAACGCTGAGTGGATGGGTCGGAGCTTAAAAGTTAATAAAGCTAGACCTAAGACAGATGGCGGTTCTTCTGGTGGTAGACGAGGAAACAATAGTGGTGGTGGTGGATACTCTCGACGCTATTAAGGTCTCGAACTAAGGATTTAACTCTCAGGTATTGAGGGCAGACAAGGGGTCTGCTTTTTTTGCGTTGCCGTTGACCAAGCGCACTAATTGAGCAAAGTTAGTAGGAATATACTATGACCCAAATAATTGTGGGCGAAAATGAAGGGATCGAATCAGCGTTACGTAGATTTAAGCGAGAAGTGTCTAAGGCAGGAATTTTTCCAGATATCAGACCGCCACTTTGAAACGCCCCTGCAAAAGCGCAAACGCAAAGCGATCGCTAAGCATAAACAGCGTAGAAGTTTCCACAATTGATTATAAGTTGGTGCGATCGCTTTGTTAATAGGTTGGGATGTGTTTTAGCCGAGTTTCAATGAATTGCCTGATAATTATTAAGGCAATCTACAGACAGCAAAAATGCAGATCCAAAAACTCTTTCTCCCAAACATGGGCTGCGGGACTTGGGCCTGGGGCAACCAATTGCTTTGGGGATATAACGAAAGCATGGATGACCAGTTGCAAGCCGTCTTTAACCTTTGTGTCAGCAACGGTGTGACTTTATTTGATACGGGTGATTCTTACGGAACTGGCAGATTGAATGGTCGAAGTGAGCTACTATTGGGACGATTCAACCGAGAATATGTAGGTTCCAATCAAGAAAATATTTGTATTGCGACTAAACTTGCTGCTTACCCCTGGAGATGGACGCGCCAGGCAATGGTGAGGGCTTGCCAGTCATCTGCTCAACGTCTGGGAAGAAATGTTGATTTAGTACAAATGCATTGGTCTACAGCGAACTATGCTCCTTGGCAAGAGGGGCAGTTGTTGGATGGTCTGGCCGATGTTTATCAACAAGGGTTGGTTAAGGGAGTAGGACTATCCAATTACGGCCCGAAACGGCTCAAACAAGTACAAAAAAAGTTTGCTCAGCGAGGCGTTCCCATTAGTACTTTGCAAGTTCAATATTCTCTCTTGTCTACATATCCTGTTACTCAACTCCACCTGAAAGATGTTTGTGATGAGTTGGGAATCAAATTGATTGCTTACAGTCCTCTGGCTTTGGGGCTGTTGACAGGAAAATACTCTGTTGGAGGTTTTTTGCCTAAGGGTATCCGAGGTCTGCTGTTTAGACAGATTTTACCAGGAGTGCGGTCGCTTTTAGCATGTTTGCAAGAAGTGGCGCAATCTAGAAACAAAACCATGTCACAGGTAGCAATTAACTGGTGCATCTGTAAAGGAACCATTCCCATCCCTGGAGCAAAGAAGGTAGAACAAGCTAGGGAAAATATTGGTGCGTTGGGTTGGCAATTAGATGCAGGTGAAATTGCAGAGTTAGATAAAGCAGCGGCGAGTTCAGACAAAAAAATGGTACAAAATATTTTTCAGACTAAATGAAGTTTATGGCTATTAATCTGTATGATTTGTTCAAAATTTATATTTATCAGAAATAGCATCTTTCAATAGATCGTAAAAGCAATTTTTACTAAATAAACACCTTTGAAAAAATATTTCTCACGATAGATGCAGTTAAAATCACTGAGAAACTTGTAAATTGCCCATATTATAGAAATCCGTTTGATTTACGAGCCTGTTTATATATCAATACGGTTCAGATAAGACTAAAACCTTTATCCTGCGAACAATGTAGAGACTAGCAATGGCAACGTCTCTACAGGTCTATGGTTCTACAAAAAATCCTTAACTGAACCGTATTGGTTTATATATGCAATCATTAGCAATAATAAAACAACCTTTGTGAATTACATATAGCTAATTTAAAAATAAAATATCAGTCATATATACGCAATTTTAAATGCCTATCACCTAAATTTCAGATATTTCCCAAAAAGACATAATTCCTGTATTAATGTCTGAAATTGTGAGCAGAAAAACTTGATTTTTTAGGTTAATTAAGAAAGAATGAATATTGAGTCTAACATCTTGTAGACACTCTTGGTGACAACTTAACCTTATCCAATGTCCACAGTCCGCGAAAGCGGACTTTTTGTATGTAACCTGAAGTTTAAGTAAGAATTTATGAGCTATTCCAATACTGCTCGGGTTTTGCATTTTGAACTCAGAATTTGGTTTGGGGAAAAGGGTAAAGGGTAAAGGGGAAAGGTTTTTTCTTTCCCCCTTTCCCCTTCCCCTTTTCCCCTTAACCGACAAGTATTGTGAGCTATTCTTGCTTACTTATTTATGTGGTTGGAGTATTATTAATAGATACTTAATGTGTACTATATCATTGATTGGCGATGTCTAGGGCTAGCTTTGGTGGCACAATCAAACGTATGCCCTTAACATATTGAAGTTTAAATCGACTTACATCTCCAAATACTGCCTCTGACTAATCCTCACCAAGCAAAAACAACTATTAAATCTCTGATGAATCAATTGACACTTAAAAATTGGATGTTAATCAAACAGCGACTAACTCCTTATTTGTTTTTACTCCCTGCTTTGATTATTTTAGGGTTAACCGTCTTTTGGCCTGCACTGCAAGCTTTTTACCTCAGCTTTACCAGCTACGAAGATATTGCCCAACCGCCACAATGGATAGGTCTTAACAACTTTCTCAAGCTTTTGAAAGATCCAGTTTTCTGGAAAACGCTAGAAAACACTTTTTTATATCTTGTGGGTGTAGTACCAATTTTGGTAATTGCTCCCTTGGGGCTAGCAATTTTGGTAAATCAAAAACTGGGGGGGATGAATTGGTTTAGAAGTGCATACTACACACCAGTAGTAATTTCGATGGTAGTTGCGGGTATAGCTTGGAAATGGTTATATGCAGAAAATGGATTACTCAACCAGTTGTTTAAAGCTTTGGGTCTGATTTCAGAAGGTATTCCTTGGCTAACTAGCTCAGCTAAACTTTTTGGCATTGTACCAATTTCTCTTGCTAGCGTTATGGCAGTTACTGTGTGGAAAGGACTAGGCTACTACATGGTAATTTATTTAGCTGGATTACAATCAATTCCTGGTGATGTGTACGAAGCCGCAGCAATTGATGGCTCTGATGGTATTAAGAAACATTGGGATATTACCATACCTCTGATGAAGCCGTATCTGGCTTTAGTAGCTGTAATTTCAGCTATTTCTGCCACCAAAGTCTTTGAAGAAGTATACATTATGACCCAAGGGGGGCCACTCAATAGCTCGAAAACAATTGTTTACTACCTGTATGAACAAGCATTCAATAATTTAGAAATTAGTTATGCTTGCACAATTGGGCTAGTATTATTTTTGATAATTTTAGGGCTATCAATTTTGCGATTAACAGTTAGTCAGCAAGGTAGTGATAATATCACAATCTAATACGGGCTGGCGATAATTAAACTAAAACCGTGTTTGATACTCCACTACGGCGCGACTATCATCGGTTAAATTAGTGGAAGCACGGACACGAAATTCATCGTTTATCCGATAATTAACCCCCCATTGGAAGGGGTCATTTGTTGTTAAAATTTTGATGCTAGAAACGGATATCTTAGAAGTAATATCAACTCCGGCTTCGGCTGCTAATTCCAAAGTTGAATTGCTTCTTCCCGCTTCAGGATTCTCAGAAATAATGGTAGGAAATATCCGCAGTTCGCTTAAACCAAAGGTACTCCCAATCTGATTAAAAGCTGACTGAAAATTGTTAAACACAGCTGAACCGGCGATGTTAATTAAACCCAAAGTACTGTCGCCACGTCCTTGGGTGTCTACAAACCCACCTCCTAAAAGAGCAACAATTTCGGTTTGGCTACGTGACGGACTGCTTGTGAGTTCTAGATTTTCATTTAGTTTGCTGGCGAGACCATTAATAGTAGCTTCGACTCGAACACTTTCTAAGGCTGATAAACCTGTGGTGTTTATTCGGCTGAAATCATTACCTTGAGTTACGTCTAGTACCTTAGCAAATAGCCGAATATCCAAGTTTGGGTCGCGGGGTTGGGAAGGACTAAAAGTTGCAGTGTGTTTATAGCCACGAACAAGGTTAAATTGGGTAGTAAATAAATTCACTCCACCTTTTTCTAATCGGATAGTACCATCGGGTACGGGCTGATTGATTGAGCCGTTGACTATGAGATTACCACTAGCGCGGAAGCTAAGAATAGGTGGACGGGTAATTTGAACGTTTTTACCTAGTTCTAAATCTAGATTATTAAATCTGGCAATGCCTGAGGGCAAAGCTGGAATTTTCGTTTGATTCTGCTTATTGGCTTTTGTGGATGATAAGCCAAGACCACTATCATTTGCAGATGTATCGGTGTCGGTAGATTCTGCCAGCAACACCTGACCGTCAAACAAATCTACTCTACCGCCTATTAGGGGGTTGAGGGCAGAACCAGTAATCTGCAAATTCCCGCTAGCACCTCCTTGGTAAAGTCCTTTGAGATTAAGTGTTAGCTGTTCGAGATTAATGGTCAGAGGATTGTTGATAGCCACTTTTTCATTGTTAAAGATGGGAATTTCTCCACCAACTTCTACCTTTCCTCGGCTAAATCTACCTTGAAGATTTTCTACTAAGATGCGGTCAAAATTAAACAGTACTTTACCTGTAACACCTCTGAGTTTACCCGGCAAAGCTTGGGCTGAAAAAGTAGCATCATTAACAGTGGCAATTCCATCTACCTCTGGTTGTTGCAATGTTCCGCGCACCTTCAGGTCTACTTGTCCTTCACCTTTTTCAAACACTATTTGATTAGTCAATGCGTTTAACAGTGCTAATCCCTCGTTTTCTAATTTCATATCCAAACTGATTTGGTCGCTGTCTGGTGCCACCGTTGCAAAAGGCAATTTATAAGGTATGCTGCCAGTAATATCCACTGGTTGTGGCCCGCTAACTGCAACAGTACTACCAAAGTTTAAGCGACCATTGGCATAGCTGAAACTTGCGGTTGCTAACTGTATTGGGTTCTGATTTAGTGTTCCTTCTGTAATTTGTAATTCCCCTCTGGCTTGGGGATTAGCGATACTACCTGCTAAAGCTGCTGTAGCGTTTACATTACCTGTAATGCCAACTGGCAATTTCACAAAATTATTTAATACTTGTACGGGAAAATTATTCACCCGCAATTGACCAGATTGTTCATCACCGCCAATGTTACCTGTGAAGGCAATCAGCCTGTTTTGAGATTCGATGCGTAAAGGTCGCAAACTCAAAACACCGTTTTCAAAGTTGCCTTCGGCAATCAATTTTTCAGCAGTATAATAACGACTGCGTTCTTCCTTTTTACCCCAGGCAAAGTTTTCTCCATTCAAATTAAATTGCACTGCCAATCCATTGCTGCCAGCTGTATCTAGAGCTACTTCCCCGTTGAAAGTGCCTTTCAAGTCAGCTAAATCCGGTATGGGACTAGAATCAAGTCGTTGTTGTTCCTCTTCTGCTACCAAGGCTTCAATTTCAGAAAATCGCTGGAGTTGGTTTAATAAAGGCTGATTTGCCCAGCCTTGGGGATTGGTGTCCAGATCCGCTGCTGTGCCGTAGTTTTGGTTTGAACCACCTTGTAAATCCTGTAAATCAAAGACCTGCCCTACAGCCAGAACATCTTCGATTTTGCCTTGGTTGACATTGAGTTTGCCTTTTAGTTGGGGGCCTTGAGCCGTTTGGGCAAAAGTACCAACGGCAGCATAAATACTGCTACCTTTGATAAATTGGCTACTAGTTAGGGTAGCGTTACCATTACTGTAACGGAATTGAGCCGCTAACCGATCGCCCTTTAAACGTCCAATTTCTGGGTTGGCGATCGCTAAATTTCCATTTGTTGCAAATGTCTCTTGATTAAAAAGCAAATCCCCTGTTAACAATCCAGCTATTTTTCCAGTACCGAGACGAGTAATTGCTGGCGGCGCCAAATTCAAGATTTGTAAGGGGAAGTTGGCAACTTTGAGCGTCCAATCATTTCCTCGAACATTACCTGATGCCAATGCTTCTTGCCATTGTACTAAAAATGATGAAGGGCGATTATTGGCATCTAAATTGAAAGCAAGGCGATCGCGATTTCCTGCCAAATTCAAACTCGACCCGCGTCCCTGTGCTGTGTTGATATTTCCAGTTAACAGCGGCTCAAAAGCAATATCTTGAACAACAAAGTCTCGTAAATTAATTTGTCCGACTACATTTGGCAGAGGTAGCTTGCCAGTGACTTGTCCGTTAAAATCTACTCTTCCCGCCACCGCAACCTGATTAGGAAGATTCACGGGTAACTGTTTTAAGTCGTAATTTTCTGCTTGGATATTCAGATTTAGAGCAGTAATTTCCGGTATCCCTGGTTGTTTGGCGTTGGCTAATATGCTACCAGTAACATTTAAACCGGGGGCAGTTGCTTGCTCAATGGTCAGCCTTTCACCATTCCAAGCGATCGCAGCTGTCAACGGTCGCTCAAAGCCAGGAATACCTTGGGATAACTGCACCTGTCCAGCAGCACGCACATCAGCTAATTGAGAGGATGCTAGTGTACCAGCTAATTGCAACTTACCGCCAAATCGACCCCGCAATTGTTGATTTAACCGACTTAATTCCACACCAGAAGCATCAATAATTCCTTGATAGCGACCATTCGCCACTTGAATATTAGAAGCTGCGATCGTTCCCCCTGCAACATTGATTTGTCCCTGGCCAACGGCTTGGATTGTTTGCGGTTGGAAGGACTCAACAGACCCCGCAACGTTGACTTGACCAGTTAAGGTTCCTCGCAATTGTGGTGGTACTGCTGCTAACTGCTGCAACGGGACGTTGTTTGCCTGAACTCGTGCTTGGTATACACCATTACCCACTTGGATATTAGAAGCAGCGATCGTTCCACCGCCAACATTTATTAGTGCTTGGCCGTTGGCTTGAATTGCTTTTGGTTCAAAAGAATCAACTAATCCCGCAACGTTGAACTGACCATTTAACGCACCTTGAAACTGCGGTGGTACTGCTGCTAACTGGCGCACAGGTACATTCTTCGCCTGGATTTGCGCTTGGTATGCACCATTAACAAGTTGGATATTAGAGGCTGTAATTATTCCCCGTCCAACATTTATCCGTGCTTGACCGCTGGCTTGGATGCTTTGCGGTTGGAAAGACTCAACAGAACCCGCCACATTCACTTCACCACTTAACGCGCCTTGAAACTGCTTTGGTACTGCTGCTAACTGCTGCACTGGCACATTCTTCGCCTGGACTTGCGCCTGATATAAACCATTAACAAGTTGAATATTTTTCGCTGTAACCGTACCACCGCCAATTGTGAGACGACCTTCACCACTGCCACGGAGAGTTTTTAGACTGAAATTATCTGTGTTACCTGCGATTTGGAACGTACCTGCCAAAGGATTATTTAAAGCTGGGGGAGACTGTTTCAATATTTGTCCCAGCCGCACATTATTCGCTACAAGTTGAGCAGAGAAATTTTGGTCTTGGAGTTGGATATTAGAAACTGCAACTGTACCGCCACCAATGTTTACTGCTGCACCTTCAGTGCGAATCGTGGCAATTTCAAATGGTGCTGTGCTGCCTGAGAGGATGAGACGGCCATTAAATTGTGCCCCTGCCAAAGAGACATTTTGCAGTTGATTTGTATCTACAAAACGTTGCACCTGCACCCCAGAGGCCACAGCAACAGCTTGCCAACGCTCATTGGCGTAACTACCAGTAGCCCGGACTGTACCACCACCGACATTTAAAGCGACATTGCGGAAAGAGACGGTACGATTGGGAGCGATCGCCACTTCCCCAGTTCCCGGATAAGTTCCGTTAGGCGCTTGGAATTGTACCACAGTTTGGACATTGGTAGCAGCGCCGAATAATTGGGCTGTAGCGGAGAGATTACCAATTTGGAAATTGGGCGTTGTTTCGTAAACTTTGGCGATCGCATCCCCTGGAACGTTCTTAGCTGCGAAATTCAAATCCAGTCGCGGATTTTTACCAATTGCAATTGTGCCAGTTCCTGTAATCTGACCGCCGACTTTCGCAAATCCTTGAATATCTTTGAGAGTAATTAAAGACGAACTAGTAACAAGCTGAAATTTACTACTAATACTATTGAAATCGAGCTTGTCAATCCTGGCAGTTTGGATCGTGGCAACTTTGCCTGAGAGAATTGGCTCTTTAGCCGATCCAGTAATCTGCAAATCTGCTTGTACTTGTCCGGCTACAGGTACAGGTAGTTTTACCTTGAGAGTACTTAAAGCATTCGCTAAACTCACCGCATTTACACGCGCTGCCAAGTTGAAGCCTGCTTGAGTGTCAATGGTTCCCTTAGCCACCAAGGGAATTTTGCCATAATTGCTAGTAACATTATCTAACTGCAATTGGGTTCCCTGGAAACGGAGGTTTCCTTGGCTATTGCTCAAAACTTGCGGCACTTTTGGCAATTCAACCGTTACCCCTGCAACAGCAGCACTACCAAACAATAAAGTCGGCTGTTGTGGTGTCAACTGAACCAACAAGTCACCATTAACTCGACCCGCTTGTAAATTCACTGGTAACTCAATCAGGCGAGTAATATCCGCAGCCAGGAAATCTTGTACTCGCAACTGCAAATTTCCTGCTAATGCCTTAGAACGAGTATCTCCCTGGATGGAAATACTGCCACCACTGTCAGCTTGACCCCTGACTTCCAACCGGATCAGCTGATTGTTTGCTAAAAGTTGAGCAGAGCCGCTCAGGTCGGAAAATGATACGGGAGATGAAGAAGACGCGGGGACAGGGAGACGCGGTGACACGGTGACAGAACTCTTTGCGTCCCCGCGTCCCCGCGTCCCCGCGTCCTCTTTTGCGTTCCCGCGTCCCCGTGTCCCCGCGTCGCCTTTTGCATCCCCGCGTCCCCGCGTCCCCGCGTCCTCTTGTCCCCTCTTCTGCGGCATTAACCCCAACTTGGCATTGCGAAACCGCAGTTTATCCAAATCCGTTTTAATAACGCCGCCTTCACCCGACGATACGATTTCAGTGGAAACCCAGCGCCCTTGGTTATCCTGTTCGATGTAAATATCTGGATTGACTAAGGTAACATCTAGCTTGAGGTGGCGGTTAAAAATTAACTGCAAGAGGTCAAAAGTCACCTCCACAGATTCGACTGTGGCGCGATCTGGATCTGTGGGTGTGGCGGGGATTGCTGAAGCACCAAACTGCACTCCCGTCAAGGAAAATTCTGTGACTCTTCCCAGTTCTACTGGACGGTTGAGTGTTGTAGTGAGACTTTGTTGTGCCAAAGGCGTTAACTCTTTTTGGACAAAAATCCACAACCGCCAAATACCACCGACAATTCCAATCAGCAAAATTCCCCCCAAAGCAATGCCACCGCGACTCAACACCAGCAACCACGGACGCTGACGAATTGGAGAAGGGGAGTAACGATCTTGATTGGGAGATTTAGTCATTTCCTTTCACTGTATTAATTGCCGGATGCAGCGAGGACGCACAAGCATTAACTGGCACATTGATTCAGTATGCCATTTCCAGCATACGTTAACTGACCCCAAGACCTCATGGGTTAAGTTACGGCATTTTCTCGATCCAATACTTATGCTCAATGATGTTGACGTTTTCAGGAAAATCTCAATAAAGTGAAAATTCTAAGTGTGACTTTCCCTGATGCACAACCTAGAACTTTAATATAAATAGATCTAGATCTGAAAATCATAGATAATTACATTTATGCGTGTTTTTGTGTTAATGTTTAATGCTCGAACCGAAAATGAGGGGATTCACACGGTTCGGAAGGGCGATCACAATACAATTCTGATGTTCGAGTCAGAAGATGACGCCACGCGCTATGCCCTGATGCTGGAAGCTCAAGATTTCCCCACACCTACACCAGAGGCGATGGATGCTGAGGAAATCCAACAATTTTGCGAAAGTGCCGGATATGACTGGGAAATCATCCCAGAAAACAGTAATTCAGTTGTCACCCCGCCAGAAGTGAACGTTGAAGAAACCGACTGGCAGCCAGATGCCGACGAGAAAGATGATATTCCTGAGGACTTCTTGGATTCCAACCAGGAGCCACCAGAAGAACCGGAATTGTCTAATTCAGAATTAGACAAAATTCGTCGCCAATTGGAAGGATTATTGTAATTGGGCATTGGGCATTGGACTAATGACTAATGACTAATAACAAGGGGACAAATGACAAACTTACAGGAACGCGGGCATCTTTTAACCGAACTAGTAAATCCGAACAGTCTGAACCTAGACCAGCTGAGTTCTCTGGAATTGGTGGAGCTGTTTAATAACGAAGATCAAAAGGCAGTGGCGGCAGTGGCGGCGGCGAAAGTTGAGTTGGCACAAGCCATTGAACGCACCGCAGAGCGTTTGCACCAAGGAGGACGCTTATTTTATGTTGGTGCGGGTACAAGTGGTAGGTTAGGGGTATTAGATGCTGCGGAGTGTCCCCCCACTTTTTGTACGCCTCCAGAGTTGGTACAGGGAATTATCGCTGGTGGTGCTGGTGCGCTGGTACGCAGTTCTGAGGATTTAGAAGACAGCATCGAAGATGGTGAAACTGCGATCGCAGGACGCCACATTACACAGTTAGATGTGGTAGTTGGCATCACAGCCGGTGGAACAACGCCATACGTCCACGGTGCCCTGAATGCAGCTCGTCAGCGCGGAGCCGCAACTATTTTTATCGCCTGTGTTCCAGCTGAACAAGTTTACTTTGATGCCGATATTGACATTCGCCTATTAACAGGGCCAGAAATCGTTGCTGGTTCAACTCGCCTCAAAGCTGGTACAGCCACAAAATTAGCTTTAAATATCCTCTCCACTGGAGTGATGGTCAAGCTGGGTAAAGTTTACGGCAATCGCATGGTGGATGTGGCGGTGACAAATCAAAAGCTACGCGATCGCGCTTTGCGAATCTTACAAGACCTCACAGGTTTAAGCCGGGAAGCTGCTGGTTTTTTATTAGAACGTAGTGGCAAGTGGGTAAAGCTAGCTCTATTAATGCACTGGACTGGTTTAGAAAAAGAAGAGGGCGATCGGCTTCTTGCTCAACACCAAGGTAATCTCAGAGCAGCCGTTGTCAGCCACAAAAACCACAACCAAGCCTGATAACTGCTGTATAGTAGCAGCTAACAAGACTCTTAATAATCCGACAGGGGGCACTGTTTACAAAATGAAAATCAGGGTTTGAGCAAACCATAAGCAGTGCCCACTCCATAACCTTGGATTGCTATTTCTAATTGTTAGGATACTAATTGTTAGAATAAGTGCCAAATATGAGCGACAAACTAACAGCGATCGTAGACTATTGATAATATATTAATATTTGTTGATTTTGGTAAATTTTTATGATTATCTTCTCTTGATAATCAAAATCAATATGAAAAATATCTGGAATATAAACTGCTATTTTTTTGAACAATAATTCAGAACTTGTACGGATATGTTTTGGTGTGACAATCATTAAAATGAACTATCGATACTGAAATAATTTTAGTGATGTAGGCTATAGCAACTCAGTTTAGTAATGAAATATTAGCAGAAAAACCAAGTATGGCGATCGTAAACATCTGCTAAATAAATCATTTATTACCAATACTGTTACTATATTCCTTATTTATCTTATTTTTAATAATTTTGATTTAGTCTGCTATGTAATTAATATATTTGCACTTATTAACATATTTGCTGACCACTATATAGCTAGTGTGGGTTTTTCAGGAGCTAGCTTTTTAAGAAAAGGAATAAAATATGGCCCAGTCGGAATTGATGGTTTCAAATAACTTAGTGAATGAATTTAAAACATGTACTCAATTACAATACAATGGTAAATTAAATCTTAAAAGTTCAAAGGGCAGCCAATGGACTTTTTACTATCGCTTAGGACGCATAGTTTGGGCAACAGGGGGAACTCATCCCTTTCGGCGCTGGCGTAGAAATATGCTTCAAAATTGCCCCCAGATTGACGTTGATAAATTACAGTTGCGCTCCCAAGACGTATCAATAGATTACTGGGATTATCGCCTAATAGAAATCTTGCATAAAAAACAGAAAATCCAGAGGGAACAAATTCAGTCTATTGCCGAAAACACCATAACAGAATTATTATTTGACCTAGCTTTGCAAGCAAATTTCGCTTCTATCACTTGCAATCGTAGCCAAGAGGTTATTTTAGAAACACCAATAAATTTCACGAGTGCAGAAATGTCTGTCAAACATATGCAAGACTCGTGGAAAATGTGGTCAGAAGCTGGTTTAGCAAATTTTTCTCCTGACTTAGCACCTGTTGTGCGACGACCAGAACAACTCCAGCAAATAGTGAGTCCATCTGTCTACAAAAACTTTGTCAATTTAATCAACGGTAAATTTACTCTGCGAGATTTAGCGGTGAAAATGAAGCAAAGTGTACTACCGCTAAGCCGTTCGTTGCTTCCTTATATTCTTAAAGGAATTATTGAATTGGTGGAAGTACCTGACTTACCTTTAGTAAGGAGTGAAGTCAACAATAAAGGTGTCACCCCACAACCAAAGAAGCCAAATGTTCCACTTGTAGCCTGTGTGGATGATAGTCCGCAGGTTTGTAAAATGCTAGAGGAAATTATTACTTCCAACGGACTAAGATTTGTCAAAATTGAAGATGCAGTACAAGCTCTACCAACCCTGATTCAAGACAAACCAGACTTGATTTTCTTGGATTTAATTATGCCAGTCGCCAGTGGTTATGAAATCTGTACTCAGTTGCGACGAATATCTGCCTTCGCCAATACGCCAGTGATTATATTAACAGGCAGCGATGGTCTTTTAGATAGAGTTCGTGCCAAGGTTGTCGGTTCTACAGATTTTCTGACTAAACCTGTAGTGGCTGATAAGGTAATGGGTATAGTACGAAAATATTTACCGACATCGAGTGTATCCATTGACAAAAATAAATCGAATGTAGAGGTTTTTAATCAGCAAGTTAGTAATTTTTCTTGATGATTAATCGTCAGATTGTTTAATTAACTCAAAAATTTGATTTCTCGACATTAGAACGTTAGGGCTACCCATAACAAAAATTTTTACCAACAATAGACTTGCCGATCTCAGTGGTAATTAACTTACTGGGGTGATGAATAAAAACTCAGAATCCAGAATTTAAAAGAGATAATTAGGTGTGGTTTAAAACCGCATCTAATTTTTTTATCTATTCATATCATTTTTAGCTCATACCAATTCTGTATGAAGCCGCACATAATCAAAACCCCCCTGTAGTCCCCCCTTGCCAAGGGGGGACGGCGTAGCCGGGGGTAAATATATGCAGCTTCACAAAAAAAAGGTATCAAGCCTTACTATTAAGATTAGCGAGTTGAATAAGAGAGATTTATATTAAAACTGGTTTCCAATTAATGAAGTATACAAGTCAAATCCTAAAGCCAGATATTATAGCGTTTCCTAGTCTGCTGAGGTACAAATATCTGCGTACCTCTGCGCTTTACTCCGCGTCACTCTGCGTTTCAAACTATTATCTGTACCTCACTTAACTGGGAATCACTATAACTCTGTCTGATTTTATAATTCTGTATTTTACTGCATCAAAGATTTAATAGAGACTTTCACTAAGTTATTCATGTATTAGTTCTAGATAACGTGAATTTTAATTTCCGAATTATTGACGAATCAAATTATTTTATGTTTCCAGAAAAAGTATTAAATTATGTTTGTTACGTACTTTTTCTGAGGTTTATATATAAAGCTTGAATCAAAATTAGATAAATACAGTTTTTGTATTTATAGCAATTCTATTTGAGTTGTGAAATATTGGTTGCGGCAAAGAGGCTAATATGCCACTATCTAGTCAATTCCCTATCTTTGTTCACAAATACTATAGGATTTGTACATCTCATTTGATAGTGCCAGTTTTAGATTTTGGATTGAATTAAAAATCTATAATCTTTTACTTGTGCCCTAAGAATATGTGCAGTAAATCCAAAATTGTTTTGCTTCATAGTTCAGTTGTATTTACATTCTGAGAAAGATCTAATAGGTAGTTGCCATGAATACTGTTTTAGTTGTTGAAGATGGCTTAACTGATATGGAAATAATCAGCCGTTACTTACAACAGGCAGGTTATTCTGTGATTAGTGCCACAAGTAGCGAGGAAGCTCAAGACAAAATCGATAAAAATAAGCCTGATTTAATATTTCTTGATGTAATTTTGCCAGGGAAAAGTGGTTTTGAAATTTGCCGAGAACTGAAAAATAACCCCAATACTAGCAAAATTCCTGTGGTTTTTTGTTCTACAAAAAATAGTGATGTAGATAAAATTTGGGGTAATATGTTGGGCGCTGAAGGCTATTTATCTAAGCCAGTTGATCGAGAGGAATTACTAGGAATTCTCAAACGATTAATTAATAATTAATTTTTGCCATTCCCAGCATATTAAAGTCACTATTTTTAATTGATCGCCTTTAAAATCTTAAACTCTAAGTGGAAATAGTGGCTGAATAAAAAATATCAATTACAAAGGATTGCTAACTTTGGAAACCAAGAAAAAATTTTTAAGTTTTAATTTGGGAGTAAAGGATACAGCCGTAATTTCCTTAGAACACATCACAGAAGTCGTACAAGTATCATTGCCAGAAATATGTGGGGTTCCTCAGATGCCAAGTTGCGTCTTGGGTATCTATAACTGGCGCGGTGAGATGCTTTGGTTAGTAGATTTAGATGCAATGTTAGGTTATCCTCCAATTTCCCAAAGCTCAAATTTATTATCAAAAATGATGGCGATTGTTTTAGAAAATGAAAGTAAGTATTTGGGGCTGTTAGTCAGACAACTTATCGATATTGAATGGTTAGATACTAACCAAATCAAAGCTCCAAGCGCCGAATTATTTTATCCGAAAATTTCACCTTTTTTGCAGGGTTATTTTATTAATGATGCAAAGGATATGATGTTTAATTTGGATGCAGCAACGATTATCGAAGCTCCTATGTGGGGAATTCAAAATTAAAAATTTCCTAGCAAGCAAATACCAAATTGATTTTAAATTTCAATTATCTAATTATCAGTCATAACAAGTTGTGAGGTAGGTTCAATGGCATTTTTGTATCACAATAACTCTGAGAACGAGCGTTTAATCCCTGAAGTGGAAAATCAGAATGGTAGCCCTAGTGTAGCCAATATTGCTAGCGATGAAATTTCTTTGTTAAATGCGATCGCTCAAGAGTTTAAAACTTGGCGCCGACAGTTGCATGATATCGCGATTCATATGCGACAAGCCACGGATTTTAATACTTTACTTAAAATTACTGTAACACAAATTAGAGAAAAGATTGGCTGCGATCGCGCTTTAATTTATCAGTTTAATTCCCTAGAATCAGGTAATGTCTTAGCAGAATCTCGAACGCTAGGTTGGACGCCGACTTTGGGGGAAAATATTCCTGGGATTGTTTTTGGTTTATATACTAATCAAGACTATTTGGAGTCTGTAGCTATTGATGATACTAGCCAGATACAACTTACGCCCCATCAAAAGCAACTGCTAGAAAAATATCAAATCAAAGCTAGTTTGACTTTACCAATTTTAGTAGAAGGTAAAGTTTGGGGATTATTAGCAGTAAATAATTGCTCCTCTCCCAGGCAATGGCAAGAAGGGGAAATTAGCTTACTTTATCAAATTGCCAGAGAATTAACCTACAGATTGCATAACTTTGAATTTGAAAAAGAACTACAACAGCAAACACAAGCCAAGAAATCAGCAGCTAAAGTCATTGATAAGATTCTGCGAATATCAAATGTTGATAAACTTTTCCAAGCAACCACTCAAGAAATCCGCCAATTATTAAAATGCGATCGCGTCGGTGTTTATCGCTTTAAACCTGACTGGAGTGGCGAGTTTGTTTCGGAATCAGTGGGCAATAATTGGGTAAAAATGGTAGGCCCTGATTTTAATATGGTTTGGGAAGATACCCACTTGCAAGAAACCCAAGGAGGACGTTATGCCAAAGGTGAAACTTTTGTAGTTAAAGACATTTATCAAACGGGACACGCTCAATGTCACATTGATATTTTAGAGCAATTCCAAATGATGGCTTACATCATTGCACCCATATTTTCTGGGGAAAAATTATGGGGCTTGTTAGCAGCTTATCAAAATTCCGGCCCTCGTGATTGGCAACCTTGGGAAGAAAGCTTTTTAACTCAGATTGGTTTGCAATTTGGTGTGGCTATTACCCAAGGAGAATATATTGAACAAGTACAGACAAAATCCGAGCAACTTTCTCAGATAATTGAACAAGAAAAAACCGTAACTAAGACAGTCAACCGCATTCGACAATCCTTAGATATAGAAAGCGTTTTTAAAACAACTACTCAAGAAGTACGGCAATTATTAAAATGCGATCGCGTTGTAGTTTTTCGCTTTAATCCCGATTGGAGTGGTGAATTTGTCGCCGAATCAGTGGGTAATGCTTGGACAAAATTAGTAGGGCCTGGTATTAGAACTATTTGGGCAGATACCTACATGCAAGAAAACCAGGGAGGGCGATATACCAGAGGTGAAAGCTTTGTTGCTCATGACATCTATGAAGTGGGTCATTCTCCTTGCCATATTGAGATGTTAGAGCAATTTGAAGTTAAAGCTTATGTGATTGTTCCTGTATTTTGTGGAGAAAAGTTGTGGGGATTATTAGCAGCTTATCAAAACTCCGGCTCTCGTGATTGGCAACCTTGGGAAGTTAACTTTTTAATTCAGATTGGTTTGCAATTTGGTGTGGCAATCTCACAAGCAGAATATATGGAACAACTGCGAGTGAAATCTCAACAACTGACTCAGTTTGCCGAACAAGAAAAATCAGTTACAAAGATAGTCAACCGCATTCGGCAATCTTTAGAAGTAGAAGAAATATTTAAAATAGCTACTCATGAAGTGCGCCAATTGCTAAGATGCGATCGCGTCGGTGTTTATCGCTTTCAACCTAACTGGAGTGGTGAATTTGTAGCTGAATCAGTGGGTCATAATTGGGTAAAACTCGTAGGCCCTGACATCAAAACTGTTTGGGAAGATACCCATTTACAAGAAACCCAAGGAGGTCGATATGCCCAAGGTGAAAACTTTATCGTCAATGACATCTATAAAGTAGGCCATTCGCCTTGCCATATTGAAATTTTAGAACAGTTTGAAGTTAAAGCTTATGCCATTGTTCCTGTATTTGCAGGAGAGCAATTGTGGGGCTTGCTAGCAGCTTATCAAAATTCTGCAACTCGTGATTGGGAACAATCGGAAGTCACTTTGTTAGCACGTATTGGCAGCCAGTTCGGGCTAGCATTACAACAAACTGAATACTTGCAACAGCTACAAGCACAGTCCAAAAAATTAGCACAAGCAGCTGAACGGGAAAAAGCAGCTAAAGAATTACTCCAACAAAGATCGATTCAACTTCTAACAGCACTCAGGCCAGCTCTCAACGGTGATTTAACAGTACGCGCACCGATTACAGAAGATGAATTAGGCACCATCGCAGATGCCTACAACAATACCCTACAAGCACTACGGCAAATAGTTCTTCAGGTACAAGCAGCAGCCCAAAAAGTTGCTCAAACTTCCGGCAATAGCGATGCTTCACTGGCGGAACTAACCAATTCAGCGCAACATCAATCTGAAGAACTTACCGCAGCTTTAGGCGACATTAAACAGATGGTGGACTCTACTCAAGCAGTGGTGGCCAACGCCCAGTTGGTGCAAGTTGCAGTACAACAAGCCAATCAAACTGTAGAGTCTGGCGATACGGCGATGAATTTAACCGTCAAAGCCATTCAAGGAATTCGTGAAACCGTTGCCCAAACCAGTAAAAAGATTAAACGTCTGAGTGAATCTTCGCAAAAAATCTCCAAAGTCGTGAATTTGATTGGTAATTTTGCCACGCAGACAAACGTTTTAGCTTTGAATGCAGCCATCGAAGCCACCCGCGCAGGTGAATATGGCAAAGGCTTCGCAGTTGTAGCTGATGAAGTGCGTTCTCTATCTCGCCAGTCCGCAGCAGCAACCATCGAAATTGAAAAATTAGTCCAAGAGATTCAAACAGAAACTGGGGAAGTTGCGGTCGCGATGGAAACTGGTATTCAGCAGGTAGTGGAAGGCACAAATCTAGTAAGTGAAACTCGCCAAAACTTAAATGCGATCGTTTCTGCAACTGCTGAAATTAGCCAGTTAATCGAGGGAATTACCGCAGCAACTCAACAACAAATGACCCAATCTGTAACAGTAACTGCATCAATGCAAGATGTTGCCGAGATTGCCAATAAAACTTTTGCAGAATCTCAAGAAATTGCTACTGTCTTTCAAGAATTATCAGGAATGGCGCAAGAGTTATTAACTACTGCAAGTAAATTCAAAGTCAGCTGATAAAAAGTTAGGAGTTAAGAATTAGGAGTTATGAGTTAGGAATTAGAATTTAGGAATTATAGGGGCAAAGCACTTGATATCATACTAGAACTTTGAAATATTTTGTCCAGATTTCATTTTGACTTGTAAGTAATAAAATAGGAGTAAAATTGGCAGAAAGTATTATTCAATGGAAAAGTTTTGAATTTGCTTTGAAAATTATTGACCTATATATTCAACTGCAAGAGCAGCAAGAATATGTGTTTTCTAAGCAGTTACTACGAAGTGCAACAAGTATTGGTGCAAATGTTGAAGAGGCTAGCGGCGGTCAGAGTAGAAAGGATTTTTTAGCGAAAATGTATATTGCATACAAAGAAGCTAGGGAAACAAAATATTGGCTACGTTTACTACAAAAATCCAATCTAGTAAATATTGATTTAACGAATGAACTAATGTATGCAGATGAAATCATTCCGATTTTGAGTTCAATAGTCAAAACAACTGAGGATTCAATTAATGGAGTAACTCTCAACTCCTAACTCCTAACTCCTAACTCCCCACTCCTAACTCCTAACTCCTAACTCCTAACTCCCAACTCCCAACTCCCAACTCCCAACTCCTAACTCCCAACTCCCAACTCCCAACTCCCAACTCCCAACTCCTAACTCCTAACTCCTAACTCTCTCATTATGATTACCGACACTTCAATTCGCGAACAAGGATACATTTATTTTCTAGCAGAAGCCCCGGAATTAGTTCAGATTATTGAACAAGAATTATTTAGCTTATCTGAAGGTTATAGTACTGCTAAAATTCATAATTTAATGCGGGCTACCCACACACTCAAAGGTGGTGCCGCTAATGTTGGGCTAGAAGTAATTAAGATGATTGCCCATTTTTTAGAAGATGTATTTAAGGCTTTATATAATCCAAAGGTAGTCATTGATGATGAATTACAAACGCTTATAATACAAGCTTATGAATGTCTGAGCATAGCATTAAATACTGAGCTAATAGGAAGTACTGTTAATGATGAAGAACTACTCCAACGCTCAAGTTCAGTTTTTGCACAGCTGCAAGAAAAATTGGGTGATGCGTTTGGTGCTGAGACTCATATTCCTACTTCTGAAGAGTTGGGATTTGATATTGTACAGTCTGTTTTTGAAGTGGGAGTACAGCAACGTCTAAATACTATTGCCGAAGCTATTAACAATCCACCAAGCAATGCCGAATTTATTGAATTTTTACAATCTCAAGCTGAGGTATTTCTTGGTTTAGCAGAATCTCTAAATTTACCTGGATTAGGTGAAATTTCTCAAATAATTATGTCAGCACTGCAAGCAAACCCGACACAGGTGCAGCAAATTGCAGAAATCGCCCTTGCAGATTTGCAAGAAGCACAAAAATTGGTACTAGCAGGCGATCGCACTTCTGGTGGACAAGCTTCTCTCAGGTTGCAAAAACTCACAAAAGTCGCAAATAATCAAGGCTATGAAGAATTAGAAAATAATTCTGATTTTGAGACAATTATCTTTAATGAAGAACAATTTTATCAGTTTTTAACTACATCAGATAACAATAAAGATGAATCTGTAAAACCAACAACTGCTAAGTTTTATTTAAAAGTTATTCGCTACATTTTTGGCTGGTTTAATCAACAGATGGAAATTCCCAATTCAGAACTTAGTTTGGCTTTACTAGTTCCGAATTTACCGAAAAAACATCTGCTCAATTATCTTGAAAATTGGCTGGCAAAATTTCTAGATTTTCTCCAAGAGGAAGACGATAGCCAAAGTCTTTGTATTTATCGTAATGGTATAATTTTAATCATTTTGTTCGCTGTTGCTAAATTTCAATATTATATTTATAAATCTGACAATTACCTCCTTGTAGTCAAAATTTTGCAAAACAAGATTTATAAATTAGCAAAAAAATATAAAAACTATCCCCCAGTAACGAGCAAAGAAAAAAATTGGCTTGATAGTCCCAAGTTACAAAGTCTGCTAGTTCTTAAAGAAGTATCTAAACCTGCATCTCCTGAAACTAGCGATAATCTTCTAGAAGTAATATGGGGAGAAGAAGCTGACCAAAACTTTACTGCTGAAGTTGTGGCTACCGAAACTGTGGATTCTTTGAAACAGATAGATAGTCCACAAGCAATTATTGAAACTATTAGTGATGCATCTCAATTAATTAACCACGAAATAGAAGAGAAATCGCAATATTCGCAAAATAAAAATTCTCGTCAACCTTCTTTTATTCGAGTAGACACAGATAAATTACAAAACCTGAATTATTTAGCAGGAGAATTGCTGATTTCCCAAAAAAGGCGGGCTTTGCAAGATGAACAAATTCAAGAAATAATTGAACGATTAATGCAGCGACTCGCTAAACAGCAAACAATTTTAAATGAATTACGCGATTTACCATTACAAATGCAAAATTTTGGTTCGCAACAAACACCAAATTTTGCGGTTAAGTTTGACTCTCTAGAAATGGATGTATATACAGAATTTCAGATGACATTGCATGAAGCAATAGAAGAGACACTACAACTCCAAGAAACCACAGAGTCTCTTGATTTGCTTGTAACTCAAGCTGCTCAAATCAGTGGTAGTAAAGAAAATTTAACTCTAAATATTATAGATAATTTAGTAGAAGCACGAATGTTGCCTTTGGGCAATATCTTGAATCGTTTCCCCCACATGGTGAATAAGTTGGGGAATGTTTATGCCAAGCTTGTAGAATTAAAACTTTGTGGAACAGAAGTACTAGTTGATAAAGCGATCGCTGAAAAACTCTACGATCCTTTGTTACACTTAGTGCGTAATGCTTTTGACCACGGTATTGAACCTCCACACATTCGCCGGGAGTTGGGCAAACCAGAACGAGGTTTAATTGAAATCTGCGCCTATCATCAAGGTAGCCAAACTGTTATCGAAATTCGGGATGATGGACAGGGATTAAATCTAGAAAGCATTCGCAGAAAAGCTGTTGAACTTTATCACATCCAAACTGAAAGCAAAGCTAAAAGCTATGCTGATAATCTAACGGAACCTGAACTTTTAGATTTGATATTTTCGCCAGGATTTTCCACTGCTAATAAAGTTAGTGAAATCTCTGGACGCGGTATGGGTTTAGATATTGTACATACTCAGATGAACGTACTCAATGGTTCAGTTTCAGTTGAATCTTTACCCAACCAAGGAACAACATTTATACTCAAAATTCCTTTTTCTATGACTACTGAAAAACTTATGCTAGTTCAAGCTAGAGGTATTGTTTATGCCTTGCTTTTGGACAGGATCGAAAAAATATTGATTCCTACTGATGAGCAGATCAAAGAAATCGAAGGTAAAAAAGTTTTGCATTGGAATGTAGACGAAGATGAGACGATGGTCAGCCTGCGTCAACTTTCAGAGTTGCTTTCTTATCATGGTTCATTATTTAATAGTCCTACTTCATACAACACATCAAATAATCACGATCCAAATATAAATAAAAATCCAGTGCTTTTGCTGCGGAGAAACCAAGGGCTGTTTGCTTTAGAAGTTGACCAAATAATTGGCGAACAAGAACTAGTAATCAGACCTTTAGGAAATGCGATCGCTCCACCAAAATATATTTATGGTTGTAGTAGCTTAGCTAATGGTAACCTCATTTTAGTGATTGATGCTTCATTGCTGCTAGAGTCAGGCGATATCCAACAAACAACACTTGACATCATCGGCTTACCAACAGCCTCTTCTGCAAACAAAAAATCTTTGCCAATATCATCAACACAAACTTTTTCTTCTACACCATTACAAGATACTGATACTATAGAAACCCAATCTAGCTATTCTCTAGACTCCAATAATCCAACACCAAAAGTTATCTTAGTAGTAGATGATGCCATTAGTCTGCGCCAAACTATTTCTTTGACTTTGCAAAAATCTGGCTATCAAGTAATACAAGCTCAAAATGGTGTAGAAGCTTTAGAAAAGTTACAGTTACATCCAGAAATTCAAGTTGTTATCTCCGATTTAGAGATGCCAAGAATGAACGGTTTTGAATTTTTGAGTAATTTACGTCAACACCCAAATTTTGCTAAAATTCCTGTAGTGATTCTGACTTCTCGCAGCGCTGAAAAGCATCGCCAGCTAGCCAAAGAGTTGGGTGCAAATGGTTACTTGACTAAGCCTTATTTAGAGCATGAGTTTCTCTCAAAAATTAAAAATTTAATTAACAGCACCACAGATGATTTGAATCATGTACTTATGGTTGCACATTAAATTAATCTGATTTTAATTGGGAGCTATCAGGAAGTTCTTAGTAGGAAGTGAAGTTAAGTGATACCAGATTGTGGTGACAAGCATTGTCTAGCTATCAAGTGTATCAGTCCTTGAAACGCGATCGCCTTAATTACCAGGTAGATTATTTGGATCTACACCTAGAGAACGTAAATACTCGGCTAACTGTTCAGCCCTTATTCGTTCTTGTTCAGCCCTTATTCTTTCTTGTTGCGCTTGTTCTGCGTCTGTCAAATACCGATTTCCTCGCTCATCATACCAAGATAAAAACTCTTGTTGTATTCCGGCAATTATAGCTTGGTGTCGCCCAATACCTAAGCTAATTTCTGGCATGAAATAAGGTTCGCCTATTTGTAGTTGGTAGCTTCCATCTATCAACTTATACACTTCAAATGGTTGATGTTGGTCGCGCCGCCAAAACTCAGGGTTGTAAATTACGTAGTACAATACACCGAGTTTTTTATATATATCTAGCTTTTCGTCGTATTCACCTCCTGGGGTGTGAGATACCATTTCTAATGTCAGTATTGGAACTACCCAATTTTCTTCCCAAACAGCGTAACTTTTGCGAGACTTACCACCTTTTTTCCGTTCTACTCCCAGGCTCAAAAAAGCATCTGGGACTACAGGAACTCTAGGATGTACTCCTGTGGTGTGATAGACTCCCATATCTACCCCAAAGTACCAATCCATACGATTTGCCCAAATGGAGTTGAGCAAGAAAAGTAAAATGTTGGGCAAAAAATTTTGGTCTTCGTTATCCACTGGTGTATCGTCTGAACAGGGAAGTTCGTCAGTAGTTGGTAACGCATTTTTGAGATCGGGTGAAAGCATAACCTTTGTCTCGCTGGCGTTCGATGCCCTTATTATAGGTGAATGATGAAAAGTTTAACGTTTAGGTGTAGCTTCACCAAACTTAATTAAAAGAGCGATCGCAATACTCACAATTAAAATTAATGTCATACTCAAAGCTGAACCAAATCCCCAATTTTGAGTCGCTCCCAAAAACTGATTATAAACTAATCGTGCTGCTGTCATACTAGAAGCACCACCAAGTAATTCTGGGTCTGTAAAATCTCCCAAGCCTGTGATGAATACAAGCATCGAACCAGCTGCAATTCCTGGCAAAATTTGAGGTATAGTTACTTTGAAAAAACCTTCCACAGGATTTGCGCCTAAATCTGCTGCTGCTTCTAACAAACGCTTATCTAGCTTTTCTAAAGAGGCATATAAAATTAAAACCATATAAGGTAATAGGCTGTAACTCATACCAATTAATACAGCCGTACTTGTATTCAGCAATTCCAAAGTAGGCAAGCTGAAATAGCTTAATACACTATTCAATAAACCACTAGGACGAAGAATTGTAATCCAAGCATAGGAACGCAATAACGAAGAAGTCCACAAAGGCAAAACAAAGCCTAATATCAGCAAATTTTGCCACCGCTTCGGTGCAACCACAGCAATCCAATAGGCCACAGGGAAGCCTAAAATTAAACAAATGGTTGTAGTGCCAAAAGCTAAAAATAGCGATCGCAGGATTACTTGTAAGTAAAGAGGGTCAAATATTCGGATGTAGTTTTTCAACCCATTGGGATTAACCACATCTCCTGGTCGAATGTCTGCAACCAAACTTAACTCGAAAATTATCAAACTTGGCAGCACCAACAAAAGTAATAACCAAATTCCTGAAGGTGCAAGTAATACTAGAGGTTGCAGCCAACTCCCTCGCGGACGGTGCAATTCTTCTATTTTTGGAATATCATTTTTTTCAATATTTATCACTTTTAACTCCTAACTCTTAACTCCCAACTCTATTTAACTACTAGTTAATTGAGTCCAGTAGCGTTCGTAAACTTCTTCAAATTCTCCTACAGGACTGATCCGTTGGCAATTTGCTAAAAGTGACTCTGGGGGAAACAAATTATAATTGTTTTGTATTCGTTTTGGCAATTGCTCGAATCCAGCGCTATTAGGCGTAGAAATATTTAGACGTTGACTGATTTGGGCTGCTACTTCTGGTTGCAAAATCATATTAATCCAAGCATAGGCTCCAGCTAAATTGGGGGCTGTTTTAGGAATTACAATAGTGTCTGTCCATAATGAAGAACCGCTGCGGGGAATCACATATTTGAATTTAGGATTTTCTTTAGAGATTTTCACCGCATCTGCTGAATAACACATTGCTAAAATTAAATCTCCTCCGAGAATTTGATTTTGCCAAGCATCTGTATCAAAAGCAGCGATCGCAGGTTTCAGCACTTTCAATTTATCATAAGCTTGTTTGATTTCTAATTCGTTTTTAGAGTTATAAGAATAACCTAACATCCGCAATACTGCACCCATGACTTCTCGCACATCATTGAGCAAAGTCATCCGCTTATTAAGTTTGTCTTGGTTTTGCCAAAGATAATCCCAATCTTCGGGAGTATCTTGGAGTTTTTCAGAATTATAAATAAAGCCTGTTGTGCCCCAATTAAAAGGAATACTATAACGGTTATTAGGGTCATATATAGGATTAGAAAAGCGGGGAAATAAATTTTCTAGACCAATTAGGCGATCGTGATTGATTTCTATTAATAAACCTTTATCTACCATCTTCTGCACCATATAATCAGATGGGTAGATAATGCTGTAAGCGCTACCGCCTCCAGCTTGTAACTTAGCCAGCATCACATCGTTAGAATCATACACATCCGCCAGCACTTTCATGCCAGTTTGAGTACTAAAAGTTTTTAGTAATTGTTTGTCAGTATATTGCGTCCAAGTATAAATATAAAGTTGGTCACTTCGACCAGAAGTAGTAGAATTAGCACGTACTTGGGCTAGCCTCCAACCGCAACTCGTTAAAGGCAAGCTAGAAAGTGCTGCTAGTCCTTTTAAAAATTTTCGTCTTTTAGTCATTCGTCTTTTAGAAGAAAGTTAGCATTTAAAACCAAGCCACTAGAGTTAATATTGGCTGGTTGTTGAAGCATTTATAGCCACCTCAACCAGTCCAAAAAACACTCTGACGTACTGGGATTAAAAACAAGTCAGCCGATATTATAACCGTGCTAACGCAGTTTAACTGTGTATTATTATTAGTAATTTTTATTACATTAATATATTATGTTATTTCCATGTAATTCTGCAAAACAGAACTCAGGTTTGGCTAATAAACCTGGCTTATCGCTGCAAAGCTTTCAAATTGAAGTTGTAACGGTAAATTTACAGGGTAGCATTACCAACCGCAGCAACCGAGAAGCAAAATACGCGTTTTTGCGTAAATAAATTATATTTGCTTTCTCAACCAAGACCGAAACGCTTTCATAGCTGCATTCCTTCCATCAGTTTTACTCTTATTAAAATATTCAGGAATCACTTCAACAATAGGTAAACTAGGAAAAATACGGCTATGATTAGATTTTATATATTTTCCATTAATCAAAATATTAATTTCTAATTCTTTCCCATTCCATCGCCATAATTCTGAAACTCCTAAGAGTTGATAATTATTAAAACGAGTGCGAGAAGTAATATCAATTTCGATTGCTAAATCTGGAGGCGGGTCAACTGTTAAATCAATTCTATCTTTACCTCTAACAGCTGCTTCGTTTTCGATGTAAAAGCAATCATCCGGTTCTACCCCAGCATCCATTTTTTCTTGGTCAAAAGTTGTAGACCCCAAACTCCAGAATTCAATATCAAGTTCTTCTAATAAGATTTCTACTAAATTGCCAATAATTTTTTTGCCTACCTCATGCTCTGGTAATGGAGCCATTATTTCCAGCACTCCTTGACTGTAAGATATCCGAGAACTGCGATTTTCTCCCAATTCTACCAAAATATTTTTGTATTCTGGCCAGGATATATCTTTAATCAACAACTGATGGCCAACAGGTACAATTAGTTGCTTGAGTTCAAGTAACATTACTTCCTTGCCTCTAAAGTTAACCCAACTATAGCAAATCTGAATCATTGGCGATCGCCAATCTCCCCAACTTCTTAAATAAGCCAGCGATCGCTGACTTATTATAAATTCTAAATTCAGCTCTTATTTTATGACTGAGTGATGGGAATTTTAATTACAAATTCTGCTCCTTGCCCAAGTATTGAGTTACAAGATAAACTTCCACCATGTTTGTTTACCACAATTTGGTAACTGATGGATAGCCCCAGTCCTGTACCTTTTCCAACATCTTTAGTAGTAAAGAAAGGGTCGAAAAGTTTGGGAAGTATTTCTTGGGAAATTCCCAAACCATTATCTATAATTCGGATTATTGCCCATTTGCTATTACAAACTTCGGTGCAAATGCGAATTTGTCCTTGTTCTCCAGAAAATGATTGTTCCAAGGAATCAATTGCATTAGATAGAAGATTCATAAATACTTGATTTAATTGACCGGGATAACATTCAATTAGAGGAAGCTTACCATACTCTTTAATTACAGCAATTTCTGGATGATTGGGTTTTGCTTTTAAGCGATTGTGCAGAATCATCAAAGTACTATCGATACCTTCATGAATATCTACATCTTTAAATTCAGCTTCATCAAGACGAGAAAAGTTCCGCAACGAGAGAACGATTTCACGAATTCTTTGAGTTCCCACAGTCATAGACTGGAAGAGTTTCACAATGTCTTCTTTGAGAAAATCAAGGTCAATAGCTATGATTTCTGCTTGGATTTCTACTGGAGGATAGGGAAAATGTTGTTGATAAAGTTCTACTAGACGCAATAAGTCTTGGGTGTATTCGCTGGCTGGAATCAGATTACCGTGAATAAAATTGACCGGATTGTTAATTTCATGGGCAACACCCGCAACCATATTTCCAAGTGAAGACATTTTCTCACTTTGGATAAGTTGGCTTTGGGTACGTTGCAGTTCGCGCAGGGTGTTTTCCAAATTTTGCGCTTGTTGTTGTAATTGCATTTCGGCTTGTTTGCGCTCGGTGATATCAGTTGAAACACCAAGAATTTGATTTATTTTGCCATCAGCATCACGGCTGAACACTGTTTCTCTCGTGTATAGCCAGCACCATTCACCATTTGCTTGCCTCACCCTAAATTCAAACTCATAAATCTCACCATCCTTGGCTTTAGTAAAATTTTGTAAGTGAGTTACAACTTTTTGCCAATCATCTGGATGAGTAATTGTGGGTAGAATTTGTGTTCCCATCTGTTGAATTTGTTGATTAGAATAGCCAAGAAGTTTACCAATTTCTTGATTAGCGTAAACATTACGCTGTTGCTCTAAATCGAAGATGTAGAGAATATTAGGAGAAGAGTCTGCAATGCGTTGAATGAAGTGCTGGCTAGCTTGGAGTGCTTCTTCAGTTCGTTTGCGTTCTGTAATATTTAATGCTGTTCCCACCAGTCGATAAACTTGACCTGCGCTATTTTTTAAAGGATTAATTGTAGTTAGCCACCAAGTTTCTTGACCTTGAAAAGTCAGGCATTCTTCATATTTGATACTAATACCAGTTTCTATGCAGATTTGAAATCGCTGACGTACTTCTAGACCTTTAAGAGTACCATGCACATATTCTAAAGTTTTACCAATGACCTCTGCGTTGCTAATTCCTGTTATCTTTTCTGTTGCTGAATTCCAGCCAGCATAACGCAAGTCATAGCTATCTACAACGTCAATTACGAATATTGGTTGAGTGACACCATCATAAATACCGCGTAAGAACTGCTCTTTTTCTTGTAGTTGAGCTGCGGCTTGTTGACGATCGCATATTGCAGTTTCTTCTAGCTGTTTATGAGCAGTAATGACTTCAGAGAAGATGATGATACCGCCAATTTCATCGGAGTCTTTGTCATACCAAGGATTTATTTGCCATTTCACCCAGTGGATTGTCTCCTCTCCAAGGGGGAAAATATTTTCTTCAGCACCAATAGTTCCCGCCAAACAACGTTGATGAATTTCCTGCCAATACGAGGGAATATCTGCAAAGATTTCACAATGAGAGCGACCGATAATGTCTCGATCGCTCAGATTATAATCTTCCCGCCAACGCCGACTCGTTAGGACATAACGCATTTGCCGATCGAATATGGCGATCGCAGCAGGGATATATTCAATAAACAAATCCATCTGCTGTTGGCTAGACTTGAGAAGATTTGAAGACTTAGCACCTTCTAAACTGGCAACTACCTGACGCAGCTCTATTAATTCTTGTTGCAGCAATTCGTAGGTATCTTTATCTACAGAAATCAGATTACAAACCATAGTCTTGTTGTTATTTGCCAGCTAGTGATCTGAAGTTAGCTTCATTCCTATATTTCCCAATAATCTCTAGTAAACAACGTTCGTGACTAAAGAAAAATTCTTAAGATAGTTTGTAATTAGAACTTTTATAATTCATAATTCTTATACTACATATAAATGTAATTTATTCTTGTTGGGAAATAATTCAAAATTCAGAATCAATCAGTTCGGAATCGCATCTGAGGTTTGGTAGCATGGCACAGAACCTATTCTAATTCTGTTACCTCAGCGGGGCGTAGCCCATTCTGAATTCTGCTGTCTGTTAATAACTATTCAATAGCTATATTAGCAATTCGACTCCATTCATTCCATGAGCCATCATAGTTTCGGACTTTTGAATAACCAAGTAAATATTTTAAGACGAACCAAGTATGCGCTGAACGCCCGCCAACGGCACAATAAGTAATTATTTCTTTATCAGAAGTGATATTTTTACTGCTATAAAGTGCCTGCAATTCTTCAACTGATTTAAAAGTTCCATCTTCATTGAGAGCTAACTCATAATATACAGAAACTGCACCAGGAATATGGCCTGCACGTTCCGTTCCTTGAGGTGGCTGCATAAAAAACAGTTCGCCACTGTATTCTTGAGGTGTACGAACATCAATTAAAACGGTATCTGCTTTGCCAATAGATTCGTGTACTTCATGAAAAAATGCTCGCAAGTTTGGATCAGGAGTTTGCACTTGATATTCAGTTGGTGTCATAATTTGTGAGTTTACTTCTACTGGACGGTCTTCCGACAGCCATTTTTGGTAACCACCGTTGAGAACGCGCACATCATTGTGACCGAAGACTTTGAAAAGCCAAAATAACAAACCGCCTGTTGCAGCAAAATCACCATAAGTAATAACAGTAGTCTTATTTGTAATACCAGAATTCTCTAAAAGTTTTTGCCATGCAATTGGGTCAAAATTAATGCGATAATCAGGTAGTAGAATATCAGTAGTAATATTCCAAAAGACAGCGCCGGGAATGTGTCCACTGGTATATATTTCTGGATTCATCTCTGCTTGAATCAAACGGATATTCGGGTGATTCAAGTGTTCAAAGATCCACTGAGTATCGACAAGTATATTGCTGTGTGTGTGTTGGGACATGTTTATTCTTCCAATTGTTATGTAGGTAGAATAATGTCTGTATTCAGGCCATGCCTAGTCCTCGAACGAGTACACTTAGCAGTTAAGATTATGGTGATTTCTTTACAATCTTTATTTGATGCGATCGCTCATGCTCGTGATGAATAAGAACTGCGATCGCAAGTCGTAAACTATGCTTCAACTGCTATATAGCAGAATTCAGGAGCATGAAAATATCTTCATCTCTACCCCCTTCCCCACTCCTTCTTTCCAAGCTAATGCTTCGACGACTATATTTTCAACTCCAACGAAGAAATCTCTTCTGGATTTTCAATTAAATGCCAAAATAGTGCAATCTCACTCACATTATCAGCAATAAATCTTAATTCTTCTGAACTAGCATCTTTAGCCATTTCTGCTAAAAAATGTTTGGCAGCAAGAATTGTATTTTGCCTTCTCAATGTTTTTTGTTGAGAGCCTCTATTCATTTTTTTGCCTTAAAAGTATTAAAATTTGGTTTATTTTGTGTAATTATCACCAAAATGTACTTAATTTGCATCAATCTTAAGAATAATATCCATCGGTCTAAGCTTCTTGGATTCTACTTAACTTCATTTAGATGCTAACAAGTCGATCCTTGAGAAAGATGAAATTTTAGCCTTTATATGCTTTTGTAGCAATCAGATAGCAAGTTTCAGAACCCTGATTTCTTAAGAATTTTGAGAATCTGGTTAGTGGGATAAACGTCGTTCTTTGAAACATAATTGCTGCTTAACAGATACCAGGTTGACACTTTAGAGACTGGCTCAAAATTGACAAATCTATACGGAATTGATACCACCAATATTGAAGTTGATAGCAGGAATGTAACATTTGAGCAAAATTATGAAGACAACTAAGAGATATCTTTTACGCGCGATCGCTGTAACAATTGTTCTTGGACTGAGCAGCTGTAATTCTAACCCCACCGCTAATAATATTGACAGCCAAACACCATCCCCTACCACAACACCAAACACCACATTATCTCCAGAACCTATTACAACACCGACAAACAGCCCATCATCTCGGACTTCTACCCAAATTCCTAGTGTTGCTCAGTTGAGAGAAAAATCTCCTAATCAAGAATCTGCTGGAGAAAATACACCTTCTTCATCAACTTCTAAAGCTGCTAATAGTAAAACTACAGATGTCACAATCTACACTAGTGACGTTCAATGTCAAGAATTAATCCCAGAAAAGGTTTCAGTACCAGCTGATGAACCAGTTACAAATGCAGTGGGTAAAATCATAGAAAAACGAGATACAAGTGATTTTAGCTTGTCTGGGTATCGTGTTAACGTCAAAAATGGCGTTGCTACAGTTGATTTGCGTTTATCTCCTGAGTCTAAGCGGCAAATAGCTTCTCTTTCTAGTTGCGAACAGTTTGCTTTGTTTGGTAGTCTCCGCAAAACTCTCACAAGTAATGCGGGATGGAAGATTAAAGAGGTTCGCTTCACTGAGCGAGGTGAAAATATTGTTCTGTAGATGGGATAATCCTACATTGAGTTGAAGAACAAAATCGCGATCGCGTAGCGCGAATTGAAACCCTGCCACCACCGCCTGGTCTGGAAGCCGGCTGTGAAAAACTTCAGGCATCTAAGACACGGCATCAGTCCCAGCCATGATTTTTTTAGTAGATCGCAACCTCAAGGGACATGCACAAATCCTGGTTGGGGTCAATCCAAAATCGAAAATCGAAAATTGTCTGACTTTGTTTCTCACCCTTTTACCTCATCCTTGGGAGGATTTGGCGGACACCAAAAAAGGTTTTTGCTGGAAATACCAAGAGATTGCAAAATTCCCCGCATTACCTGTGTGCAGTACATCCAGTGTCCTAAATCGTCATACATGCGATCGGGATTAAATTCTACGTTGTAATGCAACACATGGGGAAGGTCTAAAAATTCGTCCGAGGATTGGGGAGAAAGCAGCAGCAGGTGAAATGGCTTTCCGTGGGAATTTTTTTGTAACTTGTTGACTAAATCTATCGCACCACCGCGATCGGCAATGCCTGTGCGGACGAAAATTACTTTATCGCAGTTTTTTATTGTGTACCAAAACCTTTCTGAGCGTGCGCTGTAGCGAAGGCGCATCCGTTCGTGGACGGGAGACATATCGTTTACAGGGTCGTCTGTGTCCTCGACTTCATGGGCAAAGGATAAACCTGTCCATTTACTGTGGTAGATTCTGCGTTCATCTGGGTTGTAATGCAAAAAGGCAGGATTCCACATGTCATAAAAACGGTTTTCGATAATATCCGCGATGTCTGCAATCTTGGTGGTACGCGTTAAATCAAAGGGAAAGGCGGGGCCGTCATACTCCATTTTATACAGCATCATTCTGACGGCACAGCGATCGCCCAATGGCAAAATCGCCACTCGACTAATATCTGATAATTTACATTTATATTGGAACAGCACCGCTGACTTTGGTGGTGCTTTCACTCGGCTTTCCAGCCCCTTGTTGCCAATCATCATGGTACGGAAGGGAATGTCGGGATGCAGTGGATCTTCATAGACACCTGGGGGCACAGCTTTGAGTGCTAGGCGAATCTCCTGCCACATGGGATGGATGTTGTATTCGTTGTCTGATTCGTTAATTACCCAGAGGTGGCTCTCGTCGGCTTGTAAAATTCCCAAATGCCCGTCATAAAATAAGAGATTTGAGTTATTGGGCGAAAACAGATTGAAGGCGGCGCTGTATTCTAAATCTGCACCAGGGGGGATGTCTACTGTGGTGGCGATCGCTCTATCTTCTTGGACAGCAAAGAACGGCAGTGTCTCTGGTTGGGCAGACTTGGCAATGTAGATACCGGGGAACAATGCTGCCTTGTTTTTCAGTGCAGTTTGGAGTTGTTGCCAATAGGGAGCTATGGTGTAGGTGTATTGTGATGGATTGACGATCCGCAAACGCTTCTCTTCAATACAGCTAGAGACATAAAACCCTGCATTGTCAAGGTAGACGATGACTTCATTTGGCTGCTGGAAACGTTGTTTTTCTTTTGCCAATTCGCTTTTGTCGATGGCAAACAAGTCTAGGTTAATGGCCTCATACATCAGGCGGTGACCGACGGTGTTGGGATGAGCCGGATCGAAGGATATCCCATCTTTCCACCGTCCCTGGCCATTATCCAATGCTGCCAACCAATCGAGTACAGGAACGCCCCAATTCACCATTCGGTTGTGTGTGTCCTTTAAGAGCCAGTGATGTTCCGGCGAATAATCGTTATGAGGATAAACTCCGCCAAGAATTGGACGTGCGCCGATGTTCCGCGTCATTTTCACCAGCTGCTGTAAACCACTTTCAAACCGCCGCTGGATTGCCCGGCGTTCGTGGGGAAGGCAGTAGGCTAACCCTTCGTTACCCAAAGACAAAGCAATAATTACGATATCTGGTTTTTCTGGTGTGACGACTGAGGCAAATCGATTGATTGTTCTGGTGACATTGGCCCCGGCTTCGGACACGTTCGCGAGTTCATGTCCATATTTTTCCTGCAAAGCCTGTGCTAATAGCCAAGTCCAACCTCTTAAGAGCCAAGCTTTATAGCCTAAGGCAACAGAACTGCCGATAACCACGATTTTCAGCTGCTGGGACTCTTCCTTTGGGGGCATCGTGACAGCAGGTTCTTCAATAAAATATCCAAAGGGATAAGGCTGCAAATAACCGAATGCGCCATCATCCACAACAATTGTTTTAGACTGATTTTCAGGGTCAATTGGTAGCCACCGATTGAAACCCAAGGCTTCCCAGCGGACGCTACCGTTGGAGTCGATACGCACATACTTATATTCAACTGTCTGACTATCGCCTGATTCCCAAGACGGCGCAAAGTTGATTTCTGTATCTGTCCACCATAAAGGATAGCGATCCGGGCTTGTACGCAGAGGGACACATTTTTTGATATTCCACAGCCCCAACTCCACAGTAGAACCTACAATACCGATAAATTCACCAGTTTGGGTAGATGCACTGATCTGGAATCGATACATAAGTTTTTCCCTGATTTAAATATTACGATACCAGATCGGAAAGCTGAATCTTGAAAACTACTTTGACAATATTATATAGAAATTTTCAGAGCAATTGTGAATTCCAAAATTTAGATGTACTATGCTCTGATTTGGTTGTTACTATATTTTATCGGATATATTCAAGATATTACCATAGTTTTAGATAGTATTATCTTCGCTATATCGCTGATGATAACTATAAAATCGTTTTTGTTTAATTAAAAGTAAAGCTATCTTTAATGAAAGGTAAAATGTGGCGATCGCCATCCAGCAGATTTCAAACCCAGTCCCCAGCTTTCAGTCACTTTATACTTCTGGATTCTCAATTCTGCTGTATTTATTTATCATTCCGAATCAAGTCTTCCTAACAGTTCTTCACGGGATAAATTAGGTAATTCCAGTAAAACTCTAGCAAATTCATCTGCTGGTAACTGCAATAAACTATCGATGACTTTTGCAAAGTTTTCATCCACAGAACCAAATCTGAATTTAAACAGATTTTCCAGAAGTTGGCGTCGTTCCTGCTGTATCCCTTGCTGTATCCCTTGCTGTACTGTGGTTTGTTCCCATTGTTGATAAGCTTGCGACAAATTCATAATTAGTTCCTGGTCTTCGTCCGTTAAATTTTGTTGTTGAACTAGAATTATCCGCCAATTAGTAATCAGTTTGAGAGTATTTTCTCGTAAAAGGTTGTTTTCTGGGAGTGCCAATAATTCACTAACAGCTTGGCGTTGTGTTTCACCTTTGCCTAAAATCCTTAACCACAATGTATCATTAGTTATAGGTAGTTCGTTAATCGCTACTATTGCCGTCCTCAAAGATTCTGGCAGCAAATAAACACCATTAGTCCAGGTTTCTAGCTCTAGTTTAGCTGCAAAACTGTTAAGCAAATTATCTGAAGCACTCGGAGCCAAAATCCACAATCGCGCTAAATTAGGTTCCGGTAAACTGGTTTTCTCGCGCTTGGCTTCACGTTGAGAATGTGCGATGGCATAAAGCAATTTTAAAAGACAGTTGCGGACTTCTGTCTTGCTAGGCTGATTGCGAAATGGTTCTAGCAACACCGTACTAGTACTAGTAGCTATCCTTCCTAGCAATCCTAGTGATTCCACTTGTTGAGAAGATGTTGCTGTCTGGGAAAATAGCACATCTACTTGGCGAACTTCGTCAGTGATTTCTTTATTTACCTCTACGTCTCCCAAAGGGGAAAGTAACTCTTCTAAAAACTGCTTTGAAAACTGGTCGTAAGGCTGTCGAGTCTTGAAGGAGGCAGGAGGCAGGAGGCAGGAGGCAGGAGGAACAATTGGGAGAGGATTCAGGACCCCTCCCAATTGTAAGCGCCGTCTAACGGCTCTTTCTTACACCCTTGCTCCCTTCTCTACGAGACGCTGTGCGAACGGTCGCGGCAGGAGGTAGAGAGCAGTTTTCCTCCTGCCTCCTGCCCTCTGCCTCCTGCCTTCCTCGATAATGAACGTCTGAATTGTACTGTATTATACAAGGGTTGGGGATCTCTCCCTCACCGCCGCAATACCGTCAACAGTGAACATGATGAGCTTAATCTCTTATGTTTTCCGGAAATTAGGAGGTAATGTCAGAAAAACTAAATAAAATGACTCACTGAGTAACCAGGTCATGATCCACCACATAATTGGTAAATTATTACAAGGGCGTTACCAAATTGTCCAAAGCCTGGGTGCAGGGGTATTTGGACAAACATACATTGCCCTAGATGTAGATTACCCAGACAATGCCAAATGCGTAGTTAAACAGATCAAAGCTAGCAGTTTTGAATCTAACTACTTAGACACACTGAGGCTATTGTTTTTAACTGAAACTGAAACTCTCAAGCTTTTAGGAAGCCATCAGCAAATTCCTGAATTCATCGCCTGCTTTGAAGAAAACAAACGATTTTATTTGGTGCAAGAGTATATTGAAGGACATGCCCTCACTGCGGAATTACCCATTAATCAAGAGTGGGGGTCTGTGTGGAGTGAAAGGGAAGTTGTAGAATTTTTATTTGATGTCTTAGGTATTCTAGAATTTGTTCACTCTCAAGGTGTTATTCATTGCGATATCAAACCAGAAAATTTAATTAGACGTGCTGCTGATGGCAAGTTAGTTTTAATTGATTTTGGCTCAATTCAATCGATTGATTTTGGTATAGGTGCAGAATTGCCTATCCATAGAATTCCTGTGACTTCGTTGGGGTACATACCACCAGAACAATTTATTGGCGAAACACAGCCCAATAGCGATATTTATGCTTTGGGAATGATTGCTATCCAAGCTTTAACAGGGCTAGAACCACTACAATTAAAAGCCGATCCTTATACTAATGAGATTATTTGGCGTTCTCCAAATACGCCAGTTAATGATTATTTAGCTGCCGTTCTCAGCCAAATGATCCGCTACGATTACCAAAAACGTTTTCAGTCTGCGAGTGAAGTTCTCCGGGTTCTCAAACAAATGATCTGGGAACCTCAGCCAAGACAAATATTAACACCAAATATTGAAGATGATAAATCCCAGAATCCTGTTTCTGGAAAATTATCGCCGTTATTCACAGGAATGAAAGTCGGGCTAGCGGCTAATTCTTTGTTGATGGGAGTTGGCGTATATTCTTTAGTTAATACTTCACCTGCATACTCAGAAACAGAGACTTTATCTCAAGCAAAAAAAGAATATCAAGCAGGGGATTTGCAAGAAGCGATCGCACTAATTAAATCAATTCCCTCCCACAGCAATATTTATCCAGAAGCTCAAGCCACAATTGAAGAATGGCAAGAGCAATGGCAAGTCGCTGCACAACAATATCAATTAGCTTTAGCAGCTTCTTATGAAAGTAAATGGTCAGATGTTATTGATGCGGCTCGTCAAGTTCCAGATATTTTATATTGGCGAAATAAAACAGATAAATTAATTCAAAAAGCCTATATACATATTGAAGGACAAACCGAAGATTTATTAGCTAAAGCTTACGAAAGTGCCAGGATAAAAGATTTTTCAACAGCGTTAAAATATTTGCGCCAAATTCCTAAAGAAAGTTCTGCTGGTGCTATAGTTCAAGACAAGTTAGCTGAATATAATCGCAAGCGGCAAATCAGAGCAGCTTACTTTTTAAATAAAGCTTATAAGCAAGCATCTCTTGGTAATTTTGATAGTGCTGTCAAGTTACTAAAAAATATTCCTAGTGATGCTTTAGTTTATGCTGAAGCTCAAGTAAAATTAAATGAATATACTCGAAAGCAACGCGTACTGGTTGAACATCAAAAAGTAGCTTCTGGAAAAAGAATAAATTCATTCGTCCCTAAAAACTCCGATACTAAAATTAAATATCTTCAAGGAGTAAATTACCTGCAAGAGGTTAATATCCGGTGACTCCGCGGAGCATCCCGTAGGGATAGGATATTTTTTTAACTGGAAATCCCTTATCGGATGGGTAGTTGAATGATAAACTCTATCCCTTCACCTGAGTTGGAATTATATGTGAGCTTGCCTTGATGATTATTTACCACAATTTGGTAAGCAATAGATAGACCAAGCCCTGTTCCTTTACCGACGGGTTTTGTTGTGTAAAAGGCATCGAATATTTTTGTTTGGTCTGCTTTATTTATACCTGGGCCATTATCGGCAATTCTTAAAATAACTTGCTCTGAAATTACTTCTGTTTTGATTTTAATTCTACCAGGATGTAGAGAAATTTCTTTAAAGCTTTTATTTTTATGTGTTTCTTCAATAGCATCGATCGCATTAGAAATTAAATTCATAATAACCTGATTAATTTCGCCAGGTAAACACTCTATAAGAGGCAAATTTCCATATTCTTTGATTATTTGGATGGCTGGACGATGAGCGTTTGCTTTAAACCTGTGTCCGAGAATCAGTAGCGTACTTTCTATTCCTTCATGCAAGTTAGCTAGTTTTTTACCAGCTTCTCTGGATCGAGAGAAGTTGTTTAAAGATGAAACAATTTCTGTAACGCGGGCTGTGCCGACTTGCATGGATTGGATCGTTTTAAATAAATCATCTAACAAAAAACTGAGATCGCTTTTTTGAATTGCGGTTTGAATTTCATTTGGGGGATCGGGCAGATATTTTTGATAGAGATGCAATAAACTAACTATCTCCTGTACATACTTTTCCACAAAATTTAAGTTGCCAGCTATAAAATTTATGGGATTATTAACTTCATGAGCAATTCCAGCTGTCAGTTGGCCTAAAGCTGCTACTTTTTCTGCTTGAATCAGTTGAGTTTGAGTCTGTTGTAATTCCTGATTTTTAGCGATTATGGTTTTTGTCAAATTTCTCAGCTTGAGGTGATTTTCAATCCGCACCAAGACCTCTTCATATTGAAAAGGTTTGGTAATGTAATCTACAGCACCCAATTGCAAACCTTTGACTTTATCAGCAGTTTCCGAGAGGGCTGTCATAAAAATAACTGGAATATCTTGGACGCGAGGATTACTTTTTAAGCGTTTACAGGTTTCAAAACCATCTATACCGGGCATCATCACATCCAGCAAGATTAAATCGGGTAAATCATCATTTTCTAATCGCCCAAGGGCTTTCTCACCACTACGTGCTGCCCAAACTTCAAAGCTAGACCGATCCAAAAAGCTGGATAAAACTTGTAAATTGGCAGGGTTATCGTCAACGACTAAAACAATTCCTTTGGAAGGAATGTAATCGATGGAATTTGTCTGGTCTCCAATAGTCGTTGTCATACTGTCTCCACTGCATATTGAGTCAAGAAACTGAGGATTAAATCTTCATCAAATTGCCTTGCTAGTTGCCGTAATTCGCTAGCAAATAGCGTAAAGTTTGTGTCTGTTTCCTCAAGTCGATCGGCCCGCTTGACAATGGCATTGAAGTTACCTTTAATGGCTAGGGTGACTAATTCCTGCAACACTTCGGGGGAAGGAGGAATTAATTGAGTAGATTGGCTATTTGCTGTCTTTGCTTGTTTGGGTTCTACTTCTTCAGGCTGAGACTGCTTGTAAATCCATACCAAATTTAAGAGGCTTTCTAATTGCTGGAATAATTCATCTGCTTGTACGGGTTTGCTGAGGAACTTGTTACCTCCAGCTTGCAGGCTGCGATGTTGGTCGCTTTCAAAAACACTCGCGGAAGAGACGATAATTTTGACATCTTGAATTTCTGGAGTTTGACGCAGGTGTTGAATTAATTCAAACCCATCCATTTCTGGCATTAGCAAATCTGTGATAATTAAGTCTGGCTTGAGGGCGATCGCTTTTTCTAAACCTTCTTGACCGTTGCTAGCATCAACTACATTAAAACCTAATGGTTGCAGTAAGTTTGTAATCACTGTGCGATTCTCCCAGCGATCGTCAACCATCAGGATAGTGTAGGGGCTACCCTCAAAGCCAATGATTTGTTTATCTGATGCAGTTATCGCAGACTTTACCCAGTCGGTCGCTTCAAAAATCTCCAATTCAAACCAGAAGCTACTTCCCTGACCAATCTCACTTTTAACATGGATCTCGCTACCCATCATCTGCACTAACTGTCGAGTAATCGCTAAACCTAAACCCGTACCTTCGGACTGGCGCTTTTTCTGGCCTACTTGTTCAAATGGCAAGAAAATTTGGCTCAATTGTGTGGGAATTATACCAATTCCCGTGTCTTTTATAGTACAGCGAAGGCGATGTTTCACTGTTTGCCCATCGCTGGGAGGGCGATCGATGACTTCAATATTGAAAGTTACCTGACCTTCATCTGTAAATTTAATCGCATTTCCCAGCAGATTCAATAGTACCTGACGCAATCTTTTGACATCAACATGAACTGCTGTAGGTAAATTAATCGCAGGTTCATAGACAAACAAAATGCCTTTTTGTTTTGCTCGGATGTGGCAGATTTCAACAATTCCTTGGAGAAAAGAGGTAAAATACACATCTTCGAGATGTAGTTCTAACTTTTTGGCTTCAATTTTGGAGAGATCCAAAATGTCATTAATTAAAGTCAGCAGATGAGAGCCGCATTGTTCAATAATACTGACGTGATATTGCTGTTGCTCGGATAAAGCTGGGGAACGCAGCAAAATTTGGGCACAACCAAGAATCCCATTCAAGGGCGTTCGCAGTTCATGACTCATGTTGGCTAAAAATTCGCTTTTAGCATGGTTGGCTGTATCAGCCGCCGCTTTGGACTTTTTGAGTTGAGCTTGTTCAAATGCTTGTACCTGCCACAAAACAGTAATCAAGGTGAATGTTAGCCCGCCAAGAATTAAGGCAATTAAATCCAGCAATTGCAATCGAGATTCGATATTTTGGCGAGGAATCACCAAAGCCACAGACCAATTAGCTTGTTTCAACGGCAGATAAGCTAGATACTTTTGAGTGCCGTCAATTTCCATCAACTTAATTCCCTGTTGTTTGTTTACCATTTTTTTGGCGATCGCATTTAAATTGCGATCGCCAATTTTCAGCAAACTGAGTGCAGGTTTTTCTACGGTTGACATTAATGCCGAGTCAGGATGGACAATCGCTTCTCCTTGGGAATTGAGGGCAAAAGCATAGCTGTTTGTGCCGTAATGCAGCGAGTTGACAACCTCTGCAATGCGATCGACTCTGACATTGCCTTGGAAAGCCCCAATTGGTAAATCATTGCTAGGAGAATTTGACCAAATCGGAGCGGCGATCGCAATTAAAGGAATTCCTGTAGAACGGCTAATGAAAGGATCGGAAATATTGTTCTTTCCCGCAATTGCTTTTTGAAAGTAGTCTCGATCCCGAATATTTTTATTTGCTCGACCAACTTTTGTATTGGAATATGAACCATCTGGGGTAGCTATTTGGAACAAGAAAAATTCATCGATTCGCTTGACTTCTGCCTTTAAATATGGCTCTGCCACAGACCAGTTTAAGGAGCGTACAGTTGAAGTATTCGCTAGGGTTTGTACCTCCGCTTGACGAAGGTGTAACCACTCCTCAATTTCAGCAACCCCTCTCTGTACTTCTAAAAAAGCACTCTGTCTCAAATCTTTGAGCATCAGATTTCTAGCAGCTTGATAGCTAAAATAAGCAGAGATACTGACTACAACAGTAGTACCGCCCAGAATAAATCGAATCAATAAATTTCGCGAGAAATAATTTCCTCTATCAAATGTTGATAGGTTAGAGTTTTCTTGGCTCAAGAGCTAGCTCCTTGATTGCATAATTTGGTAAGCAGAAGTTCTAGTTATCTTTAGATTGCCCAATAAATTACTAATGCTCACAGCTTTTGGTAGAATAATTAATAAATAAGGAGTCAAAATTCAAAATTTAGAATAGTCTACCTACAAAGGTATAAAGTTTTAATAAAGAAGAATGTTTGAATTTATTTCCCATCGGGAAACGATGGCATTTTAACCTATACTCTAAGAGGATGTTTGAAAAGTTTTACGCGAATAGAATTCGCTATTACACAAACGTTCGCGTAGCGTCTCGCAGAGAAGTCTACCTCCGTGGACTAACGGAAAATTAAGGTTTTTGAACCCGCGTAGGCGGGTAAAGTCTCCTGTAGCCGCACCTGTGCCAAGGCAAGTAATAAATTAGACTTTTCAAACAACCTCTAATGCTCTCAACAAGACGCTGCACGTAGAGAGCATTTAAATAAGAAAGTCTACACTTAGTCTATTTTCAGTTGGAGTTTAAATCCCCAACTGAAAATGTCTTTAATTTTGAATTTTTAAAGATTTGTTAACGTGTCAATACTTGTCGGGTTTTGGGGAAAAGAGGAAAGAAAAAACCTTTACCCTTTACCCTTTACCCTTTACCCCAAACCAAATTCCGAGTTCAAAATGCAAAACCCGAGCAGTATTAGTTAGGGTGTTGTCTTTGGCGGATTAGTGGAATTAGGATTTGGGAGAATTGGCACAATTAGAGGCTTTGATTTTTGGCTTTGCAATTGAATTTGGGCTTGGTCGCGGGCGTTTATTGCTTGGTGGTAATCAGGCTTATATTTTATTGCTCGATTGTAAGAAACGATCGCATCTTGATACCGTTGCAAATTGAATAGAGCATTGCCTTTACTATACCAGCTTTCGTAATGGTCTGGTTTATAGCGAACTGCTTTATCATAAGATGCGATCGCGTCTTCATATTTTTGCAAAATATATTGTGAATTCCCCAAGTTATACCAAAGTTGATAATCGTTTTTCTTAAAATTTGCTGCTTTATTATAAGATTCTATTGCAGCATCATAACGTTGGGTTTGATGCATTGACCAGCCTAGATTATACCATGCTTGATAGTTGCTGGGGTTATATTTAATTACTTGGTTAAAAGATTCAATTGCTTCTGGGTAACGTTGTAAATTCATGAGGGTATTACCTCTAGACAACCAAGCTTGATAAAAATTTGGCTTGTATTGTACTGCTTTATCATAAGCTGTAAACGCATCTTTATAGCGTTGTAAATTTACCAAAGCATTCCCCCAATTGTACCAAGCTGAGACGTAATCTGGTTTGAATTCAACAGCCTTTTCATAAGCAGCGATCGCCTCACTGTATCGTTTGAGATTTTGTAAGGCTAATCCTTTTTTGTACCAAGATTCAAAATCATCTGCTTTCAATTCCAGTGCTTTTTGATAAGATTCAATTGCCTGGTCATATTGTCTTAAATTACCTAAAGCGTCTCCTTTGGCATTCCATACTTGGGGATTTTGACTATTTAATTCTAAGGCTTTGTTGAAAGAAGCGATCGCTTCTTGATATCGTTGTAAATTGTCAAATGCCAAACCTCGTCCAACCCAAGCTTCTAAATAATCTGGCTTGATTTGAATTGCTTTGTCGTATGCTGCTAAAGCATCTTTATATTTTTTCAATTGCGAAAGCGTTTTCCCTCGGCCATTCCATGCTTGAGCGTAATCTGGTCTAATATTAACTGCCTTTTCATATACTGCTAACGCTTCTTGATAACGTTGCAAATCAAAAAGTGTATTTCCTTGTTTAGATAATTCTATGGCATTCTTAGAATTAACGTGGTTTAAAATCAATATTGATGCTATTCCAGTCACCCCAAACAAAAAGATTGCTAATACAAACTTACCGAATAAACCTTTTTTTGGTTGCGGTTTTTTTATCTTATTTGGTGGCGAAATAGGAGTTAATGCTATTGTTTCAGCCGGGGGTTGTGTTAATTCTTGCAGGGCTTTTAATGCTACCGTTGCCGAAGGGTAGCGTTGTCGAAAATCATAGCGCACCATTCTATCTAAAAATTGAGCAAATTCTGGCGTTACCGTGGTTTTATCCTGCCAGACAATTTCATTAGTATCGGGATCTTTGACTATTTCTTCAGAAGATAATCCAGTCAGGGCTTGAATAGCAATTATCCCTGTAGCATAGATATCACTGCTTAATTTTGGTGTACCATGAGCTTGTTCGCCAGGAATATATCCAGGTGTACCGATAGCAACGGTACATTGAGTTGAAGCTTGGGGAGTAATAATTTGGGTAGCAATTTGTTTAACTGCACCAAAATCAATTAAGATTAACTTGCCATCAATATCCCGTCTGAGAATATTTCGGGGATTCACATCACGGTGAATTACATTCTGTTGATGGACAAATTCTAAGATTGTCAAAATTTCTTGTAGAAGTGAAATCACTTGGTCTTGACTCCAGGTTTTCCCTGGAATTAATTCTTCACTCAGGTCATGACCTTCAATTAATTCCTGTACGAGATAAAATTCGGCGTTTTCTTCAAAATAAGCTAAAAGTTGGGGAATGCGATCGTGAGTGCCTAATTTGTACAGAACTTGAGCTTCTGTATCAAATAAACGCCTCGCCGTTTCCAAAGTTACTGGGTCATCTGCTTGGGGCTTGAGTTTCTTGACCACACATTGAGGCGAACCAGGTAATTGAGTATCATAAGCAACAAAAGTTTCACCAAAACCCCCACCTCCCAAGTTACTAATAATTTGGTATCTTCCAACAAGTGTGTTTCCCAACATCTCGTTTGCCTAGTATAAGTGCAATCTGATTTCGATTTTGCCACAGGTTAAGGAGGAGTGGGGGGTGGGGAGATGGGGAGATAGGGAGGCAGCAGGAGAAATAACTAATGACTAATGACCAATAACAAATGACAAATCGATGATTCCTATTAGTGATAATGTTCGTTGTTGGAATAAGCCGATAATTAATTATTGGCTAATTGCCATTAATATTGCCGTGTTTTTATGGGAACTTAAACTAGAATTTAGCGATGAATTGGGCTATTTTATCAATAGTTGGGGATTGATTCCTGCCCAGATTAGTGGAGCAATTACAAATGCTATTTCTTTGAACTTTGCTGCTTGGATAGTTGTAGTTTGGCGTATATTATCGCTAATTTTTAGCATATTTTTGCATGGAAGTTTTAGTCAAATATTGGGGAATCTGCTATTTTTATGGGTTTTTGGTAAGACTGTAGAAAATGTTCTCGGACATAAGCGCTATCTAGGATTTTACTTAGCGGCTGGCGTTGTGACGGGGGTGGCACAAATTTTAGCTGAACCGAGTTTGAGAGTACCATTGATTGGTGCGAATGGGGCGATCGCAGCTGTTTTAGGAATCTATATCATCAAGTTCCCTCAAGCGAAAATATACTCAGTTTTGCCTTTAATAATTGTGTATATACCCCTGGAAATTCCAGCATTTTTATATATACCATGGTGGTTTATTCAACAGTTTTATGGTGTTGGTAGTTTAAATATTCCCCCCGTTGGTGTAAATCAATCTGGTATTATTTACTGGGGTCAGATTGTAGGATTGCTTTTTGGTGCAGGTTTCATGCGGTTTAGGGCGTTTACCAGGTGACCAAATAATTCATAATTCATAATTCATAATTCATAAATCTAAAATTCGGAATCCGAGGGTTGCCTGTCTCACAAATTAAATAAAATTGCTATATATCTTTTGGCTGAAATTTTTCAAAGACCGTTGCTGAAAAAGCATATAACCATCAACAAGAATCAATAACCTAGCAATATTTCACAATTTGTAATTTTAAGTTGTTTCTGTGCCTTTTGATAGATTGTATTTTTTATCTGAAAAATCGATACTCATCACACTAGCGGATGCCTACTGTTCAAGTCGGTATTGTTTAGTTATAAACGGTACGTCAGATGCTAAATGTTAATTTAATTTACAGTGAAAAGGTTCAAGCAGAAAGTCTTGGAGAAGAATTTAATCCAACTTTCACCACCAAGTTACCGCTTTTAGTCACAAATGAACAGCTTGGGTATGAGGAAGATGAGTCTTTTATTTCTGACCCTGATACCCCATTTCCCAGTGACACTCAAATTTTGGTGGTGGATGATGAACCTGATATTCGTGATTTAGTAACCTTTATTCTGCAAGATTACGGTGTAGAAGTAACCGCAGTTGCATCAGCACAAGAAGCATTACAAGCACTGTCTGAGTCGATACCGGATGTTTTGATCAGTGATATTGGAATGCCAAAAACAGATGGTTATATGCTGATGCGTGAAGTGAGAAAGCGATCGCCTCAAGAAGGTGGACACGTACCAGCGATCGCTCTCACGGCTTATGCTGGGGAAATCAATCAACAGCAAGCACTAGAAGCAGGATTTCAACTGCATATCCCCAAACCAATAGATCCAGATGAATTAGTCGAGGCGATCGTTGGTTTGATGACTCAATCTGATACTAAGTAACCTTCTAAAACACTGTCCCTAGCTAATATATTAAAGGTATATATTTGATAGGAAAATTAACCTGCGTAAGATTTACTTAAGTAAATGTACTTGAAATTTTGATTTTTCCAAAATCCTTTGTTTATTTTAAGTGTTTTTACAGAAGATATTATTTAGCAAAACCATAATTATTTAAATAGTTAGATAAACAATTTATTAATTTATCTAAACATTTTTTTTAAAAACCTTTTCATAAATTGAAAAAGCAATGAATAATTGTCCATGCTGTTCTCATCAGCTTTTGCGCCATATCCGGCGTCAGGAAATTTACTATTTTTGTCGGACATGCTGGCTAGAAATGCCAGTTTTAAAACAAACATACTATCCTAAAACTCAAGCTAATTTCATCGATAAAACCAAAGTTCTACTTTAAAATAAAATTCAAAATTCTAGTAGCCAGTAGGGTGCGTTAGCCATAGACATAACGCACCATTCTTAAGGATTAAGTGCTGACAACTTTATTAGACCTCTTGCAAAAGTGTTTTTTGCAAGAGGCGGGAAAAGGGACTCATGTTAAAGGGGAAAGGAAAATACCAAACCTTTACCCCTTTCCCTTTCCCCTTTCCCCGACTTCTGCAAGAAGTCTATTTTTTACTTCTTGATAAAGATCGTCCAGATCGGCATTTTGGCTCAATACCTAAATAGTTTTGCTTGTCATTCAAGCATGAGGTAACAGAGCTACAATCAAAACTCCCAAAATTCCCAAGAAAAATCCGACTACAAGCCAAAGTATTGAATTTCTACCTTTCTTTTCAGCAATTTGCATACAAACAAAACCCATAGCTGCCCAGAGAATCAGCCAAATAATTGCTTGCATAAAGCTCACTCCTAATTTAATTAATTGAAACTAATTTTTCGTTAATACAATTTGCTGGCTACACTAACTAGGCATTGCAATTTCAACAATCAGAGTATCTAACTCACTGTCAATTACATCTATTTCTCTTCTGAGAGAATCTAGTTCTCGCAGCTTTTGATCGACATTTACTTGACCCTTCTGCTTCTCAGAGACAATTGAATTGACCTGATCGCTAACACTCTGAATTTCTTTTCCTAGTCCTTGATTTACAGCTTCCTGAATCTCACGTAATTTGACTACAACTGCATCAGCCACTTCATTACCACGCTGTTGAGCCGAATCACGAAGCGAAGCAGCAAACCTTTTACTTACCTCTTCCTTAACTTTATTAGTAGTAGCGTTAGAGGTTATGAACGTTTGAACTACACCTCCTCCAGCCATAATCGGAATTAAAACCCAAGGATTTAGTCCCACCAAAAGAACTGTTCCGATACCAAGAGCTAATTGTGGAATAATACTCTTGAGCATTTCCTGATAGCCAAGGGTAGCACCTATAGCAGCCATACCCCCGCCCAAGAAAACACCTCCCAGAACTAACCCCCCAGCAGCAGATAATACACGTTCCAAGGCACCAACCTGTCGAGGCCCTACATCATCCGTAGTTACAGAGCCACCTGAAACCTCAAACTTTATACCATCAATTTTGTCGATAAAACTCTCTGCTCGCTCATCTAATTCCTGGAAAAGACTTTCTAAACGTTGACTAACAATTGGTTGTAGTTTGTCACGTTGCCATTCCACAAATTCAGCTTCAACTTTACTAGAAAGGTAAGTAACGACTTCTTGAACCAATCTTTCGACTTGTGGTTTTGCACCCTCCAAAGACATCAAGTTGACAGAAGTTTTAGTTTCGAGTTTTTTAATCCATTCATTAACTTTCTCCGGCAAGCTGCGGTAGAAACTGCATCCCTCTGTACTCACAGTCATTCTGATATCATCACAAAAATTACTAATACGTCTGACTATTTGGTCTTGTTCTGCTTTTAGACGATGTAAAGGCTCTCTAGCACCTTCAAGTCTTGCTTCCAAAGTCTTCAAATCAGTCTTCAACATAGAATCTCGTTCAGGGATAGTTCGTCGTGCTGCATAAATGGCAGCTTGCACTTCCCGTGCAGGACGAAGGATTTTAATTTTTCCCCTTTCGTTAGCTAAAAACTTTTCTAATTCTTGCTCAACTTGCAACATCCCAGACTTTGTAATTCGTTCTTCGTCATTATCAATCCGCCCTTCTAAAGCATCAAGGGCACTGATGAAAAAGACTCGTTCCGAACCACGTTTAGTTCTAGGAGCTAACCGAGAAATACCATATTGCTTAACATCTTCCCGTTCCTTAGCTCGAATCATGTTAAAGCGGTTACAGATGAAGAAAATATCTTCATGTCCTGTGGGTTTGAGGATATTGTCAATGACATCTAATTCTGACTTGGAAGCTAATGCTTCACAAGAGAGTACGAACAAAATAGCATCAACACGAGACAAATAGTCCATAGTGACTTTTTGACGAATGTCATGCTCATTCAACCCTGGAGAATCAATAATTTCTACTCCATTTTCACAAAGCTTTAATGGCCAAAAAAGTTCCACTCTATCGTAACGATTTCCATGCACTTCACTAACACCATCTTGAATCACAACGTACTCCTCAAGTTGATCTACTGAAACTTCTTGAGGCGGCAAATTTTGACTATCTTCTGTCTTTGCGTGATGAAGTAAAACTCGTCGTGGTTCTCCCCATTTGACTTCGTTGATAATGGCAGTACAAGGTCTAGCATAAGCTGGTAAAATTTCATCGCCGAGCATAGCATTGATAAAAGTACTCTTACCACGCTTAAATTCACCAATTACCAGCACCTTAAAACTGTCTGACTTAACTAAACTCTCTAATTGCTTGACTGTATTTTCTGAGTCAGTCATATCTAAAGCATGTAGTACTCCCTGAAGTTCACGAATTAGAGATACAAGAGTATTGCGCTTTTCTTTAAATGCTTCGTATTGTTGATAAATAGCTTGAGTCATAATCTTCCTTGATGAATAATTTAGTGAGATAGAACCCTATGGATTTCTTCCTTGAGAACAGATGCTTGCTCAAGCAACTGAGTGTAGTGAGTTATGTCTTGTGTATCAGCACTTTTTCTTAAAGTTGACTCCCAAGCAGATTGCCAAATTTTTTGCTCCTTTCTCATCTCTTCTATCAATTGGTTGTAAAGTTCTCTCAGACGCTCCGATAAGCGATTACTGTAATCATCAGTTATTCGCTCGATATTGAGTATTAATTCTTCTGACAAACGTCGTCTTTGTTCATCTGTTTTATCATTAATGAACTGATCGCTGAGAACCCACGCTACAGTGCTGATTACTGCTCCGGCAGGCCCTCCAAAAATAAAGCCACAGATTGTAGTTGCACTGCTGGCTAGTCCTGTGAGCAGGGCGTAATGGCGTATATCTGTCAGTTCTAATTGACTCAAATTCACATCGACGTTCAAAGTCGATGACGAATTTGAAAAATTGCGAACAAATTGTCTAGAAAAATTTTGAGCAACTTGATTCTGCATCCATTCAAAATCATGAGAAAGTTCATTGAGAATTTCTTGACTTAATTGGTTTCCAAGAGTTAGCAGTTCACGTCGTAGTTCAAAAGGTAAATCCCGCTCCCACCAATTTTTTAGGTCTTTGGCTTTCTTTAATTCAAAAGAGTAAATTTCAATTAATTCCTGTTTTGCTTGCAGAACTTTTTGTCTTAATGTTTGGACATGTTGCAGCCGACGCTGATCTAAATTTAAGCGAATATCTTCCCAATAAAGCTCTGTATTTTCTCTTTCTTGTTGTGCCTGACGCAGAGCCTGTTCTTTTTCTAAAGTACTCATCTGAACAGACTTAATTGCTGCTTGACTCAGATCAACCATCTGATTGAGATAATCCACTAACTGTCCTGCTACTTTTCTACTGCGCCAGATTCTACGTTCTCCTTTCTCTACCATTGATTCAATTTGGGTTCTGACTCTTGCCAGTGTATCAACCTCAGATACATCATCATTTAACGGATGTATGGGAATAATTGGAACTTTCTTTGAAACCTCCATGACACGTTCACGAATCACCTCAAGTAATTCAACTTTCTCATTTTCAGCAACTGTATCAAGCTTTGAAACAGCTACGAGGACATTAGGAATATGGCGACCCATTACTTCCTGTTCTAAGAAAGTGGCTTCTGTGATACTAAAAGGCAGTGTTGCACTCACTAAAATGACAGCAGCATCACACTGACTTAGTAGGTCACAAAGTAGAGCAGTACGACTACTGTTCAAATCTCCCGCTCCTGGTGTGTCTATTAATTCGACATCAATAGTTCGTAGCCAAGGATGATCTAAAGTCAAACGAACTTGAGTTAATTGTTTTTGGTTATCTTTAGCTTCTTCACTAGCTAGCAAATCATTCCAAGATGATTCCTCTATTGGTCTAACTACCCATCCTTCAGGAGTCCGAACTTCCATCTTTTCTGTGGCTCCTGCAACTATTGAAATTAAAGTGCCTGTTGTGGGCCTAGCTCCCATAGGAAGCAAATCCCGGTCTAGCAAGCGGTTAATTAAAGTACTTTTACCGCGACTAAATTCACCAACAAAAGCTAGCCGAAAACCAGGAAACTCCCATCGGACATCGAGTTCTGTTAATGCTGTAATTATTTCGCTACAGGATATAGTTTCAGCTAACTTCAAACAACTCTCAATCCAGGATTCGATATGTTCGTCTACATTGGTGATGCTCTTGGAGGTCTGAGATGAAATTAATTGAGATGGTTCTTCTTTTGCAATATTGCTACTTTCCTCATTAGCGCCTGATGTTTCAGAAACAAATGACTCAAACTCTATAGCAGAGTTATTTGATTGTGGTGTGTTCAAATCTTGGTCGGATGAATGATTCATTGAATGGGGATGTGAATTTTCAAATTGAGAAATATTCTGTGTGGGATCTGCGTTCATGTTTATATCGTTTTCTGGAACTTCGGTTTTCAGACCAATGGGAAGCAATTTTTCCTCAAACTTCTCAAATTTATCTTGTTCAATATCTGTCAGAAAGTCAGAGGTTGTTTTCTGAAGTGTGGAAAAAATATCGTCAAACATAACTGTATTTTTCAGGTAAGTTAAACATTAATTGCTGCTATCTTTTGACGTTGATCGGCTAAGCGTTTCTGCCGCCTTTCTATCTCAGCCAGATCTGTTTGAGTTAATTCCTGCAATTGAGTTAAACGCGCCAATTCAATTTTGTGTTGGCGTAGAATATCTTCAATGAGCGTCCTGTACTTTTCGATGTAAGAATCAATTCGTTGTTTGAGAGAAGTTTCTAGGCTTTGAGTGTAAGTCATCGCCGCTTTGTGAGTTTGTGTTTTGACTGTATCAAAATAGGAATTAAGTCCTGGAGTTAGCTGTTCCCAAAGCTTTTGTTTACGTTCATCTAGGGAGGGCATAAAAAACCGTGATGCCCATGATCCAACTGCTAGTCCTACAAGAGTCCCAAGACCTGGAACTGGTATTAAGACACTACCCACTACTGCACCAGCCGCAGCTCCCAAACCCATTTTTGTACCATCACTGCTGTCGAGCTTTTGAGTTAGGGATTGAGCAGAAACAGCAACGTTAGAGGAGTTGACTTGAAAGTTGTAGCTGGCATTACTAGTAGCTTCTACTCTTCCTCCAATAGATTGGAGACTACGATATGCTTCGGCAAATTTCCGATCAAAAATTTTGCCTACAACGATCGCATCTTCGGCCAGCTTTTGTGTTAAAGGTTGTAAGTCTTTCTGAAGCTGATCTTGATCCTCCTTCAGAAGCTTTTGGGCCTCAGACTGAAGAACCTGTTTGAGTGCATCCTCACTGGTGACACTAAATAACTGAGTACGTATTTTCTGGCTGGCGCTTTCTCGATGAGAATCTACACAACTGGCTGTTTTTGCTAGGTAACTAGAGATGGAGTTTCTCAGTTGCTTTTCACAAATCGCATATTGTTCTACGGTAAATTCAGGTAAATTCGGAATCATTTCTTGCTTGATTTTCACCTGACGGTTTTCATACTTTTGCCATTGCGATCGCAAGTGAATGTCAAGCTGCTCAAACAGTTGAGCTAGAAGACGCAGAAGGCTCTCAGCGATGCTCAAGGTTCGTTCTCGACTCAGACGAGCAATAATGATTTTTTCTAGTGCGGTGAAACGCTCATGCCAAACTTTTAAGTGTTCTGATACAGGTTCCTCTCCAGTCAGTATGTCTAATGCTACTTGTGCTGAACATGAATGCAGCACAGGTGGAGAAATACCGAGTTGGTTAACCAGTCGGGAGCGTAAATCTTGTAAGAGCGCACTCTGTTGTTGAGGCCTAATTGCATCCATGCGACTAACTACAAAAATGCATCGATGCAGGTATGGTTTGAGGGAGTTTGAGAGAAAGTCAGCTAAGGTCTGGGATAAAGGCACCGTTGCAGGCACAATAATGATTGCCAAGTCGGCTTCCTGCTGAACTACTCTTTGTGTAATAGCACCATGTTTCAGGTTTTCGGCATTAGTACCAGGGGTATCAATAATTATGATTCCATTATTTAGGAAGGTGGCTGGATGCTCGATGGTAATATCGACAACATCTTTAGCCACTTCTTCCTCGGAGCTGATCATATGAACAAATCGTTTGATATGTATCGCTTCAGAACTAGGAAGCCAAGGTAGATTCACGACTTCACTATTAGCTTGAGTTGTGACTACACCTGCACGAGAGCCAGAAAAATGTACTTCTACTTTGAGGCCATTACCGTGAGTTATTTTCGTGGCTGCTGCTGTTGCAACTAGAGCAGAGGTTTTCAGTAAGTCGTCTTTCAACAGTGCGTTAATGAAGGTACTCTTGCCGCTAGAAAACTCACCAATCACTGCTAAGTATAAGTTAGGGTCTTGTTGTCGCTGCCTAATTCGGTCAATTTGCTGTTGGAGTTCAAACTGTAATGAGTTAGAAATTTCAGATCTTTGAATCACTTCCTGGATAAATTGCAGTTGTTCGTTACATCTGAGAAGAACCTCTATCTGCTCTGGTATTTCTTGGTCAGCCATTTTGCCTCGATCGCTTAATAAACTAATATCGTTCTTGGGCATCCACTATGCTAGTTTGTTGCATTATTATCCAGAACAAACAAATTACTGGTAAGTATTTCAATCATTATTAGTTGTTAATTTCAAATTAAACAGCTTAAACTCTTTACCAAAAACACCTGAGAAATAATTAGCATTATATGTACTCAATACCCAGTTTTTGTTTTTGTCAACATATATAGCAATCCCATTTGATTTGTGAGAATTTTCCTGTTGACTGTCCTTTGTCATTGGTCATTTTTCCTTGGTTGTTTCTCATGAATGATTTAGGAGTGCTATATTTAGTGGACTAGCTTTCTAATACAAAAAATTTATCTTTTTAACAGGCGTAAGTATTTTTAAAATTTATACTTAAAAAATAATGTTAATTCTTTTTACCATTATTTTGTCAGTATATACTGAGAAAGAAAAATTATTTAACATAGTGTGCTTTTTTAACTACACAAATGCAATTTATCTTTTCCTATAAGCTTTATATTTATTTACATATTCGTGGTTAGGGATGATGTTACGGAAGCTGTCACCAGATTTTAAGTTACCCCAAAGTCTTTTCTGGACTAGCTTTGAAAGTTTTTAACCTAGAGGAAAATGCTGAAAGCACGTGTTTTAAAATTTTAATTTTTGTACAAAAAATACAGGCTGATTCTTAATAACGTTAGCGCTCTTTTATTACTCTCATTAGAGAATATTTAAAATCTGATTTCTCTGTGCTTGTTTGTAAACAAGGATTTTTTGACTGTAAATTAACCCAAGCTGAACCAAATTTAACGTTAGGATAAATATAAGCAGGATTTAAATTCTATCTACCGTTCTCATGGGAATGACTGAGCAACACGATTCTGACTCTCAGCAATTCAGTGAACTCACCGATAGTGTAACCAACAAATCGGTCGGTAATCCCTGGAAAAATCGGGTTGTTGGTGCCTGGAACAAAGCAACAACAAGTTTGACGCAATTCTTACCCGTAGAACAAGTGGCACAAACGGTTATTGAATGGTTTAGTGTCAGTGAAACTCAAGTTGCAGAGATTTTAGAGAAAGTTCGAGCCGAACTACCAACTACAGAAGCCCTGTTAATTGGTAAACCTCAAGCCGGAAAAAGCTCAATTGTGCGTGGACTGACGGGAGTTACTGCCGAAATTGTCGGTCAAGGATTTCGCCCTCACACCCAACACACCCAGCGCTATGCCTATCCTTCTAATGACCTGCCGTTACTGATTTTTACTGATACTGTGGGATTGGGTGATGTTCGCCAGGATACTCAAACAATCATTCAAGAGTTACTTGGCGATTTGCAACAGGAGACTCGTTCCGCCAGAATCTTAGTTTTGACCGTCAAAATTAATGATTTTGCAACTGATACCCTACGACAAATTGCTCAAAAGCTGCGCCAGCAGTATCCAGATATTCCGTGTTTGTTAGCGGTTACGTGCTTACACGAAGTTTATCCCCCCGATACTGTCGATCATCCTGCTTATCCACCAGAGTTTCACCAAGTCAACCGTGCATTCACTCTTATACAAGAAACTTTTGCTGGACTGTACGATCGCTGTGTACTCATTGACTTTACTTTAGAAGAAGATGGCTACAACCCAGTATTTTATGGCTTGGAAGCCATGAGAGATGCCCTGGCAGAACTACTCCCACAAGCAGAAGCCCAAGCAATTCATCAGCTATTAAATCGGGAAGAAGCTGGTAACCAAATTGGCAACCTTTACCGCGATACAGCACGGCGTTACATTTTGCCTTTTGCGATTATGTCTGCAACCCTAGCCGCTGTGCCATTGCCATTTACCACAATGCCTGTGCTAACGGCACTACAAGTTTCGATGGTAAGCCTGTTAGGAAAATTATACGGGCAAACACTTACGCCGTCCCAAGCCGGGGGCGTTGTAAGTGCCATTGCTGGTGGTTTCCTCGCACAAGCAATCGGGCGGGAATTAGTTAAATTTATACCAGTTTTTGGCAGTGCGATCGCCGCATCTTGGGCAGCCGCCTACACCTGGGCGTTAGGGGAAGCAGCCTGCGTTTACTTTGGCGATTTAATGGGAGGTAAAAAACCAGATCCTCAGAGAATTCAGTCAGTGATGCAAGAAGCTTTTCAGGCGGCACAAGAACGTTTTAAAGGAATTAAACGTTAACATTGAGCAATTTCTTTCTCAAAACAAACACTCAGCGAATCACCCACGTAACGCCCATAAGGTGCTATGTGTTGATAACCCGCAGTTTCATATAACCGAATCGCCGTCGGTTGATAAATGCCTGTTTCTACACGTAACTTGCGATAACCAAAAATCTCAGCACGTCTTTCTAAATCAGCTAGAACAGCCTTAGCCACTCCTCGCCCACGCCAAGCCGATTCCACAAACAGACGTTTAATTTCGCCGATTCCCTCGCCAAGTGGAATAATTGCACCGCAAGCGGTCGCCTGAGTTTGAATCCAAGCAATAACAAACACAGATCCAGATTGACTCAAGTCAAGGGCGGGAAATTTCCCATCTGGCGTACCACCGTATAACAAGGTAAGCTCTTGATACATTCGATTAATCAAGATATTTGCTTCCAAGCTTTCGTAATCTTGTGGAGAAATTACCAATTCATTAATCTTTTTGAGCATCAGATCACAGAAAATCAAACCTAAATTTTCAAAATCAAAGTAATACAATAACTACTAGTAAATTGGTATTACAGCAGTTTGCAACTAAATGAGGTAAAGAACCAAGGATTCACAAATCAAATTATTCTTCTCCCTCCAGCATAGCTGCCTTCTGCCTCCTGCCTCAAAACCAGTGACTTTGTACTTCATGCGAAAGAAAACTGCTGTATCTGTGTAGAAAAAAGTTATAAAATCATGCACAATCGAACTTGGCAGCCACCTGATTTTGTTCAACTCAACGGTCAATTTGTCACGCTTAATCCCTTAATTATAGAAAGAGATATAGATGCTTTATATGCAGCTTCACACGGGAGTCCTGAAAAAGAAGCGGTATGGAATTATTTATTTTACGGGCCATTTGATAGCCTTTCGACAATGAAAGACTGGATGGAAACAAACCTAACAGGTAAATCCGATCCTCTGACTTGGACAGTGTTTGAAAACTCAGCAAATACTCCAGTGGGGATTGTAGCATTACTAGCGATCGCTCACAATCACGGCCGTGCTGAAATCGGTCATGTATGGTTTACTCCCGCAGTCCACAAAACTAAAGTCAATACAGAATCACAGTTTTTATTACTTCAGCATCTTTTCGATCGCCATTGTTATCGTAGAGTTGAATGGAAATGTGATTCTCTCAACCATGCAAGTCGGACTACCGCTGCACGAATGGGATTCATTTATGAAGGTCGTTTCCGACAACATATGTTTGTGCGTGGAAAAAACAGAGATACCGATTGGTTTGCCATGACAGATAAAGAATGGCCGCGCTGTAAAAGGAATTTTGAAAGATGGCTTTATTACAACGAAAAAATTTCGTTAATGGAACTAAATAATAGTTAGTGGCAAGAGGCAATAGATAACATTCCTACTAAGTTCTGAATTCCTCTTCACAAATTAGCTGAACTTGGTAGAATCAAAACGATACTACTGCAAGTGAAGCAATGAATTCAAACGTAATCGGTGGAGAACTAGAAGTTTGCTGCACTTCCCCCATGACTGGGTTTTACCGCGATGGCTTGTGTCGTACAGGTGGTCAAGATTTTGGCTCGCACGTTATATGTGCCGAATTAACACAAGAGTTTCTTGAGTTTACCAAATCGCGTGGTAATGACCTGAGTACACCTGCTCCTGAATATAATTTTCCTGGACTGAAAGCTGGCGATCGCTGGTGTTTGTGTGCTTCTCGCTGGCAAGAAGCCCTCGAAGCCGGCGTTGCTCCCCCAGTAATCCTTTCAGCAACTCACCCTAGAGCTTTAGAAGTAGTCTCCTTCGAGGTATTAAAACAACATGAAATCAATACTTCCAATCTCTAATCCGCTAATTTCTACTAATCTTCTAGTATTTACCCTTTGCTAGTACATCTGTACTGCTATTTTGAGGCAATTCTTTGTCTAGTAATTTTATATTTTGGGTATAAATAGCTACTCAGCATTGATGCTCAACTAATGCTCAACAGTGAGAGCGTAAATTCTTCTCTATCCTATATTCCCATGTTTTGTAGCCTCTCTCGCTCTAACTTCAATTCAGCTTCAAGCCTAGCAATGTTATCGCGCACAAGGGATTCTGCCGATTGCAGTTCTGCAAGTCTGTAGCTAACAATAGCTTGCTGTGGTTTACTGCCATAACTGCCAGTTTTGCGAATACTTGGGATGACCTCAGACGTTAGCCACTTCTTAAAGCGCTTGGCTTGTGGTTTGCGACTGGTAAGAACAAGAGAGTACAGTCCTGATTCATTAATAGTGACCATTTCTTGTTTACCTCCAAGGGTGTCGGTAATGGCTACACCCTTCTCGTCGTCATCAAGTTTGGCAATCGCATCACGGCTATTGCGAATATCCAACACTTTACAAACGTCAGCCGCTACCCACCAAGGATTATCCGCAGTGCCTACAAAGCGTATTTCGTGTGACTCGAAGTTGAAAATAGATAAGTTGCTCATTTTTTTTTGCGAAGCTAAAATCTTTACCCAGTAAAGGATTAAGTTGTTTTGTGATCAAAAAAACTGCGAAGCAAAATTTACTCAGTTGTATAGCTATCAGCTAATGACATTTTTAGATGTCACTCCAGATGACATATTTTTATGACACCTAAAAATCTTCAATAGGCATACTTTCAGCAATATTTCTCAAAAGTTTACTACACAAGGTTTTTAACCAAATAGTTAAAAAGTCTTCGTCAACCTGTTCCGTGTTTAACAGGTATCAGGTATATATCTGCAAAGTGACATCCTGGAATGACATCAAAACATGTCACTTTAAATGTCATCTACGAGTGTCACTTTTGAAAATAGGCTAGTCACCGCAAAAGTTGACAATATCTTATTTGGTTACTATATTAGAAAAGTCAGACACCACAAGGCTTAGAGGAGTTCTCGCCACAACGTAGTGTTTGACGGATGCTAACAAGAAAACAACCTATGTTGAATATATGCCTAGAGGAGTTCCCAAAGCTGGTAAACGCGCTAGCGGGGCGGGTAAGCCAAGAAAGTACGGCGAGAAGACGAAAGCCGTTAAAGTTCCATTGTCTATTGCTGACAACATCACTGATATCTACTATTTTCTGATTGAGTTAGAAGGTGAAATCACAGCATGGGAGGAACAGCTAAAGCTAGTGGATATTGCCAAAAATCCGCGCTATGACAAGGCAAGGGTACTAGCAATGGATATAAGGAGAATGATGGATGGAATGAGCTTAGATATCTCTCGATTAGGAGGGTATGAGGATATAGAGTCAAGAGAACTTGATGACGTTGTGTATTAGCACTGAGTACCCTTATCAATAAAGTGACATCTGTGGATGACATACAGACATGACATATTTACATGTCATTCCCATATGTCACTTCTCACATACAGGTATACCTTGCACCAAAATATCCTAGAGAAGCGTTTTGCTACCCTGAGGTATTGTGCTGCAAAAGTCAAATTACCTACGAGCTTACCAAGGCATTCCCTTAACGCTATCTAGGATGGTCAGGAAGGTATGTCTAGATGGTTTATCTTTCCTACTACCACAATTCTAAAATCAGATGGCTTTATGGCGATTTACGAGGCAAGTTTTGAAAACGCCCACTTTTTAGTGACCATGTGAACCGCTACAAACACGGTCTAGAAGAAAATAATATTCAGACAGGTTAACCTGTAGGAAAAAAACTTTTTACTGCCTTGCCTCATAGCAACTGGTTCAATGAGAGCTACGCCTACTTTGGTCACAGAGTAAACCTGACAATCACTTCCCTTGCTTCTCATCCAACGCTTTTTGGATAGCATCCCTACAGAACTGTGCAGGGTCGTCTTGTGACCTTACCTCTTCCTTCATTTCCTTGGTAACTCGAAAGCTTAATTGTTCTGATAAATCTTTGCTTGGTTGATTCCCAAAATTCTCAGGTTTACCTTTACGGTCGGGCATTGTTTAGAAACGTAAATATGGCTTGAAATCGATGAAACCATCGGTTTACAGTCTTTAATCGGTGAGTAACAAGTTTCTCAGGCTAGATACTCACCGATACCACTTTTGAAAAATGGTAATTCCATGTTTACACGTTCGGAACTCGAAATAAAGACCATTGCTGAGTTGAAAAATTTATGTCGCCGTTACGGCATCAAGCCAACAGGGAATGCAGGTTACAAGGTCAGCTACATTACCTCGTTGATGGCATTCCCAGCAATCGCCCTTAACCAGCTACAAGAAGGGAAAGGATTACGAAGGTTATCGTTTGCTAGCTTCCAAGCTATCGGTGCGGCATTAGATGAAATAAACTCACCTACGGATGAACAAGCGGCACTGATTAAAATCTCCCTGGAAGGCAAGAGAATGCAGTCGCCTGCAAGATGGGAACAAGAGAAGCTGCTTAACCTATACAAGGCTAAATCACTGCTAGAACAGGTTATGGAATTACTTGGTGAATAAGCGAGAAATATTTAGACTAAGGAGCTTTTACTTATTAGGAAAAAACATCATGGCTCAATCTTTAGTTGCAGAACCAAGGTACGATTTATGGCGAGTAACTATACCCACAGGTGTAGGAAGTTCTCGTTTTGATATCTATTACCTATGCGCTGATCGTGATATGGCTTATGCAGTACTTCATTGCATTTACGGTCATTACAATGGCTACAGTGTAGATGTAGAAAAGAGATATTATCCGCTAATCAGAAGGGAATATCCTACAGCCATAGTCATCCCTCCTATGCCCTGTGATTTTAAACAGTTGGTGTATTTTATTAGTTTGCAAACACCTGTATGGGATTGATTGTATAGCTAATAGTGAGATAACAAAAAATAACCCTCTAGGATGTTGATTCTTAGAGGGTTTATTAGTTGTTGGGTAATGCTTAGAGAACTATGGGTAGAAGGAGCTTATTTAGGGTATCTTTCTCATTCTCTCAATTCACTTCTCTTCATTATCCTAAAGTGGTTGTCGATACGTTAACCAGTGCTGTCTTCTACTCTCTTTAAATTGTTCAATCTCTCGCTGTTGCTCTCTAGCGTGCTTATGAGGATTAATTTTCATAATCCAGTCAATACCATCTGTGTAATAACTTTTATTAAAAACTCCTGAGTCTTCGTAAGTTTCACATTCTTCTGCAAGAGACTCAAACATACCCTCAGCAAATACCCAAGAGAACCCAACAGGACTAACTTTTGCGGTTCCTTTTGGGTCATTGTTCATTTCATCGAATTCTCTAGCGGATTGATATTTATGAGGACAATCCAATACTATGTATTCGCCCTTGCTCTCTACACTAAAGTGTTTGCAGTGCCTACAGTTTTTCTCGCTCATGGTATTGACTAAAATTGATAAAACAGTAATTTAATTCACTAATTAGATTAAATCTATAAAAGCACTAAAGCAATAATTTTTAACAAAAAAATACTCTCTAGCGAATAGAGAGTATTGATTACTTATTTTAGTTGCTACCAACTAGATATCTTTTAGTGTGACATTCCTGTTTGTGTCTAGGTAGTGTTCTATGATGACATCTACCGAGTTACCGCAACTATCAGCTAATAGTTTTAAGTCAGCACCGTTATTAGCTTGAATGCTAATGAATGTATGACGTGTTGAGTATGGCTTGAGATATCGGAGTTTACCTTGCTCGGCTAACTCCAGTACCGCACCTGGGTATGTGTAAGTTTTTTCTTTAATCTTTACTTTGCTGTATAACCAAGAGCGGGTAAGCAATCTTGAATCTATTTGTTTATTGTTTTTATTTTTAAATACCAAATCTTCTGGGTTTCTGCCATCGCCATACAATCTGTTGAGTAAGTTGATTAGCCTATTCATTCCTTGCATTTTGAAAAGTCTATCAACATCTGTTTTTGTTCCCTTTGTAATCTTTGTAAGTGTATCGTAGGATTCTTTAAAAATTATCCATCCAGTATCGAATTTAATGTGTTTCCACTTCAATGCAAAAGCTTCTCCATGCCTACAACCAGTGAGAAACAGAAACTCAACTATATCAGCCATTTGATTAATTACTGTTCGTTCATGATTTCTCGTGTGATTAATAATTAAATCTCGCTCCTCAACTGTATAAGAACGATAGTCTTCAACCTCAGATAATTGTTTTGATTTTTTTGGTAGAGAGTAGTGTTTTTTAACTTCTGCAAAGTAGTCTTCAGTTAATAGTTTTTGCGTAATAGCGCGTTGACACATTTCACTTAATAGACCAAATATTTTTTTAACAGCATTCTTACCTTTCTGTTTTGCTAGAAAAGTTTTAATTAATTCATTAGCGGTCTGTGAATCTAAGGCTTTGTCTAAATAAGGTGATAGAAGGCTTAAACACGCTGTTATGTAAAAGCGTCTATAAGTTGTTTCCTCTATCTGTCCTGTATTCAATTTCCATGTTCCAAACTCTTCCCATAGCTCCCTTAGTTTGGGCAATGTCTTTGCAGTTGGTAACTGGGTAACTGTAGCTAGCATCGGCTTGATATCCAGATACTTAGCAAGGGTAGGGTCAAACAGTCCTCCGTCTGGATGGTCAATATCAGCTTGTATTCTCCTAACTATTCCTTCCGCCCACTGTTGATTCTCTGGCGTATCGCTCCTACCTAACCCCTTATAAGCCTGACGCTTGCCGTAGAAGTCCTGACTGACTCTGGTAGAGAACTGAAGACGAAGTGAACCCTTGTCTACACCTACTCTCACATCAGCTAATTTGCTCGAAGTCTTGTTATTGCGTTGTTTTGAGTACATCTAGTATTCCTCTAGTAAATTTAGCTAGTTAGTTACTTAAAGAACTCTATAATACTAGATAATCTGCCTTTTGAATACTTTTCCTCCGACGATCTCAAAAAACACGCCCTAACTTCTTCTTGATTAGTCATTAGTCATTCTCCACCCACGTCCCCGTGTCCCCGCGTCCCCGTGTCTCTCATCTCCCCAATCCCCACTAACTCACGGGGACTTCCACAGGTAGTTTCAACACATTAACAACCACACCAATTAATTTAGTGGGGTCAATTGGTTTCGGTAGATGCTGTTGAAATCCGGCTGCAAGTGCTTGTAAGCGGTCTTCCTCTCGCGTATATGCAGTTAAAGCGATCGCGGGAATGCGTCCACCTTTTTCTGGTTCTAAAGAACGCAGTTTACGAATCAGCGTATAACCGTCTTGCTCTGACATGCCGATGTCGCTAATCAAAATATCTGGTTTGGTTTGTTCTAGTACTGCTAAGGCTTCATCCACTGATGACACCGCAGTGGCAACTGCGCCATAGTCCTCAAACATAAAGCTGAGAAAATTACGGGTATCTGTTTCATCATCTACAACTAAAACCTTTAATCCCGCCAGGGGAGTAGAAACCCCAGGGGAGGAAATTTCTCCTACTTCTCTACTGCCTTTGTTACCCCGATTGTCTTGTAGCAATGGCAGTCTGACAGTAAAAGTTGCTCCCTGTTCTGTGCCTGGACTTTCGGCACAGATGGTGCCCTTGTGCAGTTCCACTAAGTGACGGACGATGGCTAGTCCTAGTCCTAGTCCATTGTGCGATCGTGTTGTGGTACTGTCTGCCTGCCGGAAACGCTCGAATACTTTCGGTAAAAACTCTGGACTGATGCCAATGCCTGTATCGATTACTTGAATTTGGGCGTATTGGAATTTTGGATTTTGGGCTTCGGCTTCGCTAACTCGAACGTTTTTAGATTTGGGATCGCTACTTTCATCAGTGTTTGAATTGGAATTTTCATCTTTAGATTCCAATGCCAAATAAGCTTGATTACTCGCTAAATCAGGGCTATCGTTAATTGAATATCCAAAATAGGTAGATAATCTGACTTCTACCTTACCACCTTTGGGTGTAAACTTAATGGCGTTGGTTAATAGATTCCATACAACTTGCTGTAAACGGGCTGGATCGCCATACACTGAACCAACCGAAGTATCCAAGACAGTATTTAATTGAATAGCTTTTGCTTCTGCTAAAGGACGCACTGCTTCTAAAGCTGCTTCCATCACCGAGATCAGATTCACAGCACATACATTTAATCGCAACTGACCGCGGATAATCCTTGATACATCTAAGATATCCTCAATTAGTTGCATCTGAGATGTGGCGTTGCGTTCGATCGCCTCTAGGGCGCGGGAAGTGGCTTTATCGTCAAGTTTCTTAGAACGCAGGATTTTTGACCAGCCAAGCATGGAAGTTAGGGGTGTGCGGAGTTCGTGGGAGAGAACGGCGAGAAATTCATCTTTCATGCGATTTGCCGCTTCAGCTTCCTGTCTTGCTGTTTGTTCTCGAATTACTTGAGCGCGGACTTCTTCGGCTTGCTTGCGTTCAGTAATATCTTCGAGAGTCCCTACATACCCCAGTAATTCCCCTTGACCGGAAAGCATCGGTGATGAGCGAACCTGAACCCAACGAACGCTGCCATGAGTAGTTTGAAAACGAAATTCTTCGGAGTAGTCGCGACCTTCATTAATATAGGCAGCCCAGCTATTAACTGCTCGTTCTCTATCTTCAGGATGAACAGATTCCAACCAACTCTTTTCTACGCTCTGTGCCGCTTTCACACCACAAATTGTTTGATAACGCGGATTCGTATACCTACACCGTCCTTCTGTATCAATTTCAAAAATGCCAACTGGCGAACAGGTACTCAGGGAACGAAATCTCTCTTCACTTTGCCTGAGTTCGGCATTAACAGCTACTAGTTGGGCTGCTTGTAGCTTGACGGCTTCTGTTTTCTTAAATAATTCTGCAAATACTGTGACTTTTGAAGTTAAGATATTCGGGTCGAGGGGCTTGAGTAAATAATCCACTGCACCCAAGGCATAGCCTTTAAACAGCATTTGGTCGCTGGTGCTGAAGGCGGTAAGAAAGATGATTGGTGTATGACGCGATCGCCCCCGATTGCGAATCAAAGTAGCAGTTTCAAAGCCGTCCATCCCTGGCATTTGCACATCTAGCAAAATCACTGCAAAATCCTGATGCAACAGACACCTTAAAGCTTCTTCTCCAGAAGTAGCTCTCACCAGATTCTCACCTAGTTTTTCTAGGATTGCTTCTAGTGCGAGTAAATTTTCCAGCTTATCATCTACCAGGAGGATGTTTACTTTGGGTTCCATCTGCATGGGTTCATTTCCGTGATAAATAACAAAGCTTGACCATTTGGTCAGCAATGTCTCTTAGTGTCAAAATCCAGTCTACTGCAACAGCTGAAATTGCTGCCTCTGGCATAATGCAGCTCTCTGCTGTGGCGGGTTCCTGTACAATAGTGATTCCCCCCCGCGCTTTTACTTTTTTTAAACCTTCCATACCATCGTGGTTGGCTCCTGTCAATATTATACCGATAACTTGTTCGCCATAGATATCGGCTGCCGACTCAAACAACACATCGATTGATGGTCGGGCATATGAAACAGGCTCATCAGTGGAAAGAGCAAAGTGACCTAGTTCAACAAGTAAATGATAATCTGCTGGAGCTAGGTAGATATGTCTTGGTAGTATTTCGTCTTTGTCTTCCACTTCTCGAATTGGCAAGGAAATCGATTCTTGTAATAGTTGCCGGAGTGTGTTGTTCGACTCTTTGTGACGGTGTTGCACGATCGCGATCGGTACTGGAAAATCCGCTGGCAACCTTTGGAGAATGATTTTCAATGCCGATAATCCACCTAATGAAGTACCAATCACTACAATTTTAAATGCCACTAATTTAGGCCTCATACCCACCGAATATGGTTATAGGGCATAGGGCATAGGGCATTGGAGGCAGGAGGCAGAAATTCTTTAATGCAAGAATTTTGAATTCAGAATTCATTTGTCTCCCTTGTCTCCCTTGTCTCCCTCATCCCCCCATTCCCTAATTAATCCCACAACTATTGAAGATTATATATTTTTGTGATTTACTTTACAAATAAATATTTTGTAAATGTGAAATAGTTTACATAAAAGTATTGTATTTATGTTTAATAATATTTTAATTATGCTAATTTAGATACATAAAAAAACTATTTTTCTTGCTAGTTAAATAATTTTTAAAGTTTTATTTTTTATTTTTTGACAATTCATAAAAATTTACTTAAGCTAAAAGATAGGTTAAGCCAATCAACAAACAACAGCGACTTTGTTTAGGTAGATTAACAATTGCTGTTGTAGATTGTCGGCATGAGGGAAGGAATCTCCAGTAAAAATATTGTCTGTAGGCAAACTCACCAGATTTGACTACCAAAAGTTAAGACATGACTAAACATATTGCACCGCGCAAATATTAAATCAGCGAACAGCGATCGAGGTTTTAAGGGGGACTGATAAGAGAAGAATTCAGAATTGGTGAATTAATTAGGTTTGGATAACCAAACTTGATAATTTGAACAAAATCAAGCAGGGGTAGAAGCATTGATTTTGCAACCATTCTGGCTACTGATGACTGATTTTTGAGAATTCTTACCTGAGAACTAATAACTGCTGAACAGATTCCGGTCATTTATAGATGGATACTTGTGGTGATGTTAAGCTGTTACCCTTTTAATTTGCACAGTCACTTATGCTGTTGACAGTTGATGGTTGAGAGTTAACTGTCAGAGGTTAACAGCCAACAACAAAAGATGTGTAAGTTATATGGGCAACAACTTAGTGAGTGTCCATAAAAGTTTGAAGTTTAGTTCCAGTGCGGTAAATATGTCCAGGAGAACACAATGCTTGAGTATTTTACATCTTTGAATGACCATAATTTGCCGTATCCAGATACGATTCACCCCATCGTTGTCCACTTCGTAATTGCGATGGTCTTGTTTTCCTTTTTCTGTGATGTAGTTGGCTATTTCACTGGCAAAACTCGCCTGTTTGAAGTGAGTTGGTGGAATATGTTTGTCGCCACGATCGCAATTTTTGTTGCCATCATTTTTGGTCAATTTGAAGCCGGTTTAGCACAACCTTACAGCCTAGCTAAATCAGTGCTGAATTTGCATACATTAATTGGTTGGTCACTTTCGGGAATCATCGCCGCCATTACAGCTTGGCGCTATGTAATTCGTACCCGTAACCCGCAAAAAGTACCGATTTATTATCTGGGAGCTGGACTAGTTTTAACTTTAATAGTTGGCTTGCAGGTATATCTGGGAGATCAACTTGTTTGGGTGTATGGACTGCATACAGTACCAGTTGTGGAAGCCGTAAAGGATGGTTTATTGCCATGAACTCAGAACTGATTGACCAATTGAACGGACAACTAGGCGCAAACGGACTACCTTATACGATTCCCATTCATCCCAACTTAGTCCATCTGACACTAGGTTTATTCATCATCGGTATCACCTTCGATATCGTCGGTGTTTTGTTCCCCTTCCAAAAATGGGTCTTCAAATTTTTGGGAATTACCGTCGAACGTGACAACTTCTTTGAAGTTGGCTGGTACAACATGTTCGCTTCCAGCATCATTACATTTTTCACTGTGGGAGCAGGTTTTTACGAAATGCTGTTGGCAACACCACCGGCTGACGTGAAAAGTGCCTGGGGATTGCAGGCAATGGAAACCATGCTTTGGCATGGTGTCGGTGGTGTGTTCTTATTAGCAGTAATTGTTGCCATGACCATCTGGAGAGGATGGCAGCGCTTCGTTTGGAGCAAACAAGAATATAGACAGACAACAAGACAAGTGCAATGGAGTTATTTACTCATAGGCGTAGCTGTCATGTTTCTGATGTTCCTCCACGGCACACTAGGAGCGCAACTGGCTACCGAGTTTGGCGTCCACAACACAGCAGATAGACTACTGCAACTAAGCCAAGACCTCAACAAAACACTCAAATAAGTTATTTGCCCTTTGACTAATGACTAATGACTAATGACCAATGACCAATAACTATTGACCATGAAAATCCAGAAGATTTTAAATATTTTGACGCTGCTTACAGGCGCGATCGCAGTTACCGCTACAAGTCTGTGGATCGGCAAACAGGCTTACTCTTGGCTTCCTCCACAAGCAGCAGCCGAATCCCAACTAATTGATAATTTGATTAGTTTCTTAGTAACCCTTGGTAGCTTCATCTTTTTGGGAGTAACGAGTACTTTAATGTATTCTGTAATCTTCCATCGCGCAGTTAAAGATGACTTTACCGACGGCCCCGCCATTGAAGGTAATATCACCTTAGAAGTTGTCTGGACAGCAATCCCAATTTTGTTAGTATTTTGGATTGCGGGTTACAGCTACCAAGTCTACGAGCAAATGGGAATTCAAGGCCCCTCCCAATTAGTTCACCTGCATAATCCCTTAGGAATGGAATCGGCTTATGCAGCACCGAAAGATTCACCAGATACAGCTTTAGCTGAACCCGTCGAGAAGATTGACGTACTAGCCAAACAATGGGCTTGGGTCTTCCATTACCCAGAAAAAGATGTTACTAGTACTGAATTGCATTTACCGAGCGATCGCCGCGTGCGTTTAGCGCTAAACTCAGAAGATGTTCTGCACGGCTTTTACATTCCTGCATTTCGCCTCAAACAGGATATTATTCCCAACCACAATATTGACTTTGAATTTACTCCCGTCCGTCCCGGCCAATACCGATTGACCGATTCCCAATACAGCGGCACATATTTTGCAACCATGCAGGCCAATGTGATTGTCGAATCTCCTGAAGAATACCATCAATGGCTCTCCCAAGCCGCAACCCAAAAGCCATCCCCAGCCAAAAACCAGGCGGCTTCTGAGTACGCTCAAACATCCAATCAATCAGTCCAAACTGGTTGGGCTACAGTTCCCCCAGCCGCACCTCCTCTAGTCAATTCCCCTGGTTGAAAAACGCCCCCTACAAACCAAACAAACTCTTCTTTCCCTTTTTTCCTTTCCCCTTTCCCCCTTCCCCTTTCCCCCCTCCCCTTCCCCACTCCCTGCATTTATTAACAGGAAAGTAACTCATGACTAATGTTCCTATTGACGGCATTAGTATCGTTGGTGAAAGTTCTCACCATGAATCTCCAGGCGACTGGAAGCGATACTTCAGTTTTAGTACTGACCATAAAGTTATCGGTATTCAGTATCTCGTTACCTCATTTATCTTCTTCCTCGTCGGTGGTATCTTTGCAATGGTGATTCGGGGAGAACTGATGACACCCGAATCAGATTTAATCGATCGCACAGTCTACAATGGCATGTTTACCATGCACGGCACCGTGATGCTGTTTTTGTGGACATTTCCCTCACTCGTTGGTTTTGCCAACTATCTAGTACCCTTGATGATTGGGGCGCGAGATATGGCATTTCCCCGCCTTAACGCCGTTGCTTTTTGGATGGTGCCAGTAGTCGGGATTCTCTTGATGAGCAGTTTCTTCATTCCTGGCGGCCCAGCCCAAGCAGGGTGGTGGGCTTATCCTCCGGTGAGTCTCCAGAATCCCACCGGCAATTTAATCAACGGTCAAGTCCTCTGGCTGCTGGCGGTGGCAGTATCCGGTGTGTCTTCGATTATGGGGGCAGTGAACTTTGTCACCACAATTGTGAAGATGCGGGCACCAGGAATGGGCTTCTTTCGGATGCCTTTGTTTGTCTGGGCAGTATTTAGCGCCCAAATCATCCAACTCTTTGGACTACCAGCACTGACAGCCGGTGCAGTAATGCTGTTACTCGACCTCACCGCAGGCACCGCCTTTTTCGACCCTGCCAGAGGCGGAAATCCAGTTATGTTCCAGCATTACTTCTGGTTCTACTCCCACCCCGCCGTTTACGTGATAATTTTGCCCATCTTCGGCATTTTCTCGGAAATCTTCCCAGTTTATTCTCGTAAACCTCTATTTGGTTACAAAGTAGTCGCTGTTTCATCCATCTTGATTGCTGTAGTTAGCGGTATCGTTTGGGTACACCACATGTACGTCAGCGGTACACCAGGTTGGATGCGCTTAATTTTCATGCTGACAACGATGTTTGTGTCCGTCCCTACAGGAATTAAAGTCTTTGCTTGGGTGGCAACAATTTGGGGCGGAAAATTACGGTTGAAGACCCCAATGCTGTTTGCCCTTGGCGGACTAGTGATGTTTGTCTTCGCCGGCATTACAGGAATTATGCTTTCCTCCGTGCCAGTGGATGTCCACGTTAACAATACCTACTTTGTAGTCGGACACTTCCACTACGTTCTCTACGGCACCGTGACAATGGGCTTGTATGCTGCCATTTACCACTGGTTTCCCAAAATGACCGGTCGAATGTACCACGAAGGCTGGGGCAAAGTACACTTCTGGTTAACCTTCATCGGCACCAACCTCAACTTTTTGCCCATGCATCCCTTAGGATTGCAAGGAATGTTACGCCGAGTTGCTTCCTACGCCCCAGAATATACATCCTGGAACCTCATCGCTAGTGTCGGTGCATTCCTGCTAGGAGTATCCACCTTGCCCTTCATTTTCAACATGGTGATTTCTTGGATGCAAGGCGAGAAAGCACCCGATAACCCGCACCGGGCAATTGGACTAGAGTGGTTAGTTTCTTCCCCACCCCCAGTAGAAAACTTTGAAGAAATCCCCATCATCGTCTCCGAACCCTACGGCTACGGCAAATCCGAACCCTTAACAGCAAACCTCCCCGAATAACCTCAAGGAAAGCGCAGAAACCCTCCGCGTACCACCGAAGTTCAGATGCCTGCGGCAAGCCGCCCTTCGGGCGTCTACGGCGGAAGCCGCCGCTCCGACTTCTCTCTGCGCTTCCCCTTGCGCCCCTTTGCGTTTCAAATTCACCTTTCAAAAACCCAACTCCACCAATGGACAGCTATATCAATTCCCACGAATTACACCACACAGAGGTAGAACATAGCCACGATGAAGAAGGCAACAAAATGTTTGGCTTCATTGTCTTCCTACTCTCTGAAAGCGTAATTTTCCTAAGTTTTTTCGCAGGATATATCATCTACAAAACAACAACTCCTAACTGGCTACCCGTCGGTGTTTCTGGACTAGAAGTAAAAGAACCCGCAATCAACACAGTAGTTCTTGTTGCCAGTAGCTTTGTAATTTACTTGGCAGAACGCGCCCTTCAACGCCATGACTTAGTGAAATTTCGTCTGTTTCTTTTAGCAACAATGGCGATGGGAACTTACTTTTTAATTGGACAGGCGATTGAATGGAATAGCCTCGCTTTTGGCTTCACTTCAGGAGTATTTGGTGGCACGTTTTATTTGCTCACAGGTTTCCACGGTTTGCACGTTTTGACTGGTATTCTCTTGCAGTTGATTATTTTAGTACGCTCTTTCATTCCTGGTAATTACGACACAGGCCACTTTGGCGTTAATGCAACTTCATTGTTTTGGCACTTTGTCGATGTTATCTGGATTATTTTGTTTGTCCTCATTTATCTGTGGCAATAAATATTGATGGGCATATCTTGTGTGTAAGTCCTATACCAATTCGATTTGTAAGAATTTCAATTTACAGATCCTTGGGTTTTTGATAACTCAGGGATTTTGTCTCTTACCAATGATTTCAACTTACAAAAAATAAATTATCACAATTTAATTGCCTCTTGCCTATTTTACTTTCAAAGGAGAAGGAGGAGCAGATAATACAATAATATTTCTCACATTACTAACGTAACGACCTCCAGCTTTGTCACCTGGAACTACTAAACGAGCAAATCCTTCATCTCCTAAATATACGACTTTACCATCACTACCTTTTTTTGCAAAGGCAACTAGCACTGTTTTTCCTTCAAAGTTGGGTTGAATTTCTCCAATAGCCACTACTGCACCATAACAATCTGTAGCTTCAACTAAAACATATTGCCGTAGAAAAGAGTTTTTAGGATTCACTCCAGAATTTCCAGGCTTGAGGCCACCTCCGGCTTTTGGATTATTAATCAACTCCCATAGGGGAATTCCATAGTATGTTTCTGTTCTTGGGCCTGAGCCAGTTTGAAAACTGACAGTAATTTCAGTAACTAATCCTGGATTTTGATTTTTTAAAGTATTCCGCAAATTTTTCAGCTTGTACAAGTGATAGGTAATTGGATTATTGAGTTCTCCATCCAGCCGAAAGCTTTGTGAAATACCTCCAGGACACTTATTTTTGTTCCAAATAGATGCTATCTTTTGTTCTCGAATCTTGGGAAGACTACTGTTTGAATCTGCTAAAGTAGGCTGCCAGAAAACGAGGGTTGATAGTATTAAAGATGCAATGGGTATTTTGCGGCTAAAACGCATAAAACATTTCTCCGTTTCTTATGGAATATTGAAAAAGTTACAGCATAATTCAGAATTAAAACAAGCTGTATGCTTAGTTTTGAAACTAGTTGGCAAGAAATTTTGTTAGAAAAAATAAAAGCTTCAAATTGTTCACCTCTCAACTCTTTACCACATGACACGAAATAGCTAGTTTTCAATATGAGTTATTAAAAACTAATGAATCAACAACCAAAATTAGCTGCAAATCTCAGAAGAGGTTTGCATTTTTCCAAATGAATTCAGTGTATCTGTGCAATGTACTGAAGATAATACCAACTTATTGAGTAAAGTACCAAATATTATGGTAATCAAACCTTAACAAAATTAATTTTTATTTCTTTTTAAAATAATGAGGCTTTATATTGTATAGAATTCTCTGCTGTTATTTCCCTACTAAATAGGTAAATATCAAGCTAATAAACTCAAGACATTGTGTAAAGTCTATTTAAGGTCTGGAATGAGCGTTTGATATCTTTGATTATTGGTAAGAATTTTGTAAAATTTTTATCAGGTAATGAAGCCAAAACAGTGTTTGAGAAACAGGGATTTACAGTAGCTAGTTAGTTAACACCATAAAAACTTTAACAGGGCTGGTTGAGGATTTACAGCTATTTTCAGGTAAATAGACCACGCGGGAGGGGCGCAAGGCCTTGCGCCCCTACTTCCTCCCATTGCCTTTGGTGGTGATATTGCCCCTAATATTTTTCTCGAAAATTATACAGTTGATAATGCTGAAAATTATTCTTTAAGTGTACGTCTTGCTCCACGTTACGACGATAACAGGTAATGCTCTGAGTGCGATCGCTGTTAGCATAGCTTTGGCAGAACCTTGTGAGACGTTGCTTGAAAATTCAGCAAGTATACTCAAAAGCTCTCGCTAAAGCTCTGTTAGTGAAATTATTAATTAACGTCCTATGAATTGGAGTGCTGCATTACCAACTTTTTTTATTACTTTAAGAGAAGGCGTTGAAGCCGCTTTAGTTGTCGGCATCGTGTTTGCGTGTTTACAACAAGCTCAACAACAAAAATTACAGCGTTGGGTTTACTTAGGAGTTTTCATCGGTATCTTAGCGAGTTTTGTATTTGGTTTGCTAATTCATGTAGGACTACAAGGATTGCAGACATCTAAGCAGCTCTATGCGCCTGTTTTCAAGCAACTTTTTGAGGTGGGATTAGGCGTAATTGCGATCGCCATGCTCAGTTGGATGCTAATTTGGATGACACGACAAGCGCGATTTCTCAAAGCTGAGATTGAAGGTTCTGTCAAAAGTGCTTTGGGCGGAACTGATAGCGCAGGTTGGGCAATTTTTAGCTTAATTTTTATTGCTGTGTTTCGCGAAGGCTTAGAAACAGCTTTGTTTATCGTCGCTAAGTTTCAAGAAGGTTTGACACCAGTTTTAGGTGCAATAGGAGGATTAGCGATCGCTGTTGTCATTGGAATGTTGCTGTTTAAGTGGAGTATCCGGATTAATTTAAGCCGATTTTTCCAAGTAATGGGTGTGTTGCTACTGCTGATTGTCTCCGGGTTGGTAATTTCTGTTCTACGCCATGTTGATGCCGCGGCGATCGCTTTTAGCCAAATCAACCCTGAAGTCTTGGGTATTTGCGGACAAGGAAATACATCTTGTCTTTTAGGCCCCCAAGTTTGGGATTTCTCAACCATCTTACCTGACCGCCAGTTTCCGGGTATTTTGCTCAAAACCTTATTTGGCTACACCCAAAAACTATATTTAGTTCAAGCTGTCGGTTATCTGCTTTTTTGGATAACCATAGGCGGCCTTTATTTCCGCAGTCTCAGCCAACCCACACAATTGAAACCAGCGGTCAAATCTAGTTAACCTCAGAATACTATTTTGTAATTCGGATGTTACTGAATTGCAGTAGAGACGTTGCAATGCAACGTCTCTACACAGATTTTGCTATTTTCTATAATTAACAATTATTTTGACTGATGACCTTATTACTTACCCCACCTTTTGTACAACAAATCAACAGCAAAATTGCCAGTGATGCTAGTGTTAATTTGTCTGTACTACGTCTTGATGTTATGCACCCGTGGGTTAATGGGAATAAGTGGTTTAAGTTGAAATATAATCTTTTGGAAGCGAAGCAGAAAAATTTCACGAGGCTGCTTACCTTTGGTGGTGCTTATTCCAATCACATCTATGCAACCGCCGCCGCAGGTAATCTTTTGGGATTTCATACCATTGGCGTAATTCGTGGGGAGGAAAAGTTACCGCCCAATCCAACGCTGAGTTTTGCTGTGCAGCAGGGTATGGAACTTATATATCTCTCACGCCAGATGTATCGACAACGCAACACAGGAGCGCTACATGAATATCTGCGACAGCGTTTTGGCGAGGTGTTTATCATTCCTGAAGGCGGTAATAATTTAAACGGCGTGCGTGGTTGTACAGAGATAATTAGTGAAGCGATGCCTACGGCTGGCTACACCTACGCCTTTGATTATATTTGCCTAGCCTGCGGTACCGCTACAACACTGGCTGGGATTGCGCTTTCGTTGCATCAAGGACAAAAAGCGATCGCTTTTCCTGTGTTGAAAAATGGCGCTTTTCTGAGAGAAGAAATCGAAAATCTCTTGACAAATTACCTCGCCTCTGATTTACCGACTCCATATAGTTTTCCTGCTTCTTGGGAATTAATGTGTGATTATCACTTTGGCGGCTATGCAAAAGTGAATCAGGAGTTGCTACGATTCAGCCAGGAATTTGGCGAAGCGCACGGCGTACCTCTCGATTACGTATATACTGCAAAAATGTTTTATGGAGTGATGGATTTATTGCAGCAGGGATTTTTTAGTAAAGGCAAAAGTTTGCTGCTGGTACACACAGGTGGCTTACAGGGTAATGTTGGTATGGAAGAAAGGTTGCAGAAAATTTCTCAAATGTAAGAATTCTCTACTCTACCTTAATACTTGCCGGGTTTTGGGGAAAAGGGGAAATAAAAAACCTTTACCCTTTACCCTTTACCCTTTTCCCCAAACCAAATTCCGAGTTCAAAATGCAAAACCCGAGCAGTATTGTAGTCTACCTCTGTGCGCTTGGAGCGCCCTAGTGTGGGTTAGGGGGGATCGATAAGTTCGTGAAGAAGGCAGCTATGCGAGGGCAGAGGCTCCGAATCAGAATTCCCTTCTGCCTTCTGCCTCCTGCCCTCTGCCTTTCTTGCTAAAATCACACTCAACTACTTTTCAAACAACCTCTGAGAAATAAATCTAATAAATTATGATATTTTTTATAATGAGATAATACGTTTTTCACAAAATTCATGCGTGTATTTAAATCTCCTTGCAGAATAAAAAAAGGAATTTTTCTCAGAATTAGATCGTTCTTAATTTGTTTTTGAAATATACTACGATTTGCTTCTCCAGAACGATCCCAAGTATTATCATAAGGTATATCTGTATCACAAAGGAATACCAAATCATATCTGGATACAGCTTGATGTGCTAGTTGCGTTAACTCCAAAGCAACGGTTTTGTGATAGTACAAAGAAAATTGATATGTTGTTAGTGCGTTAGTATCTGTAAACAAGTATTGGTTTGCTTGCAACAGTAAAGTTTCTTCACGTTCTAAATGCCCTTTGGCAATCTCCACAAGTTGAGAGAGCGAAAGTCGCCTTTCTATTTGATGTTGTTCCCAATATTCACGTCCATATTCTGGCATCCATACAGTTTTGTATTCTTTTGCTAATTGGGATGCAATAGTTGTTTTACCAGTCGAGGGAGCGCCTAGAAAAACAACATTAGTAATTAGATCGCGGTAAACATTAGGATGTAAATAATCCCTAAAAGCATAAGGGTCTTGTCTGACTTGCGTTCCTGAGACGGAGAAAGTTTTGCGATCGCTATCTACAAGTCGATTAACTGCTCCCAATGCAAGGCTTACGTGTTCGCCATAAAATTCACTAGAGTAAAAATGTGTAATCCTTTTTGATTCTAATTTTTTAAGGATATATTCTTCGTGCTTTTTCTTAATCTCAAATGTATCACCAATTTCTGTTGGCCCATCCCACGCCTCAATCACTTCAATTGTGGGGTAAAGTTTTCGCAGCCAGTTAGCCCTAACTGTTAAAGGAATGGCAGTTACCTCTGGACAATCATAAACGATCGCTAGCACTTCATCCATCTCTGCTAAGGCCGTCTCAATCACAAATTGGTGTCCTCTGTGGAGAGGAGCATATTTACCTAACGTGAGTCCACAATTACCAGTCATAGTTTCGCTTTTACAGCAGATTGCAAGTAAGTGAGGTACAACCAGGACTGATTCATCAAATACAAAAAGTTTCTAATTTTTGCCTCCTGCCTCCTGCCTTCTGCCTCCTGCCTTTTACTTAGAATTATTTAACTTCTTCATACCATATACCAACAGTTTCAAAAGCAGCATAGGCAAGCTTGAGGAAATTCACTACTCTTTGTTTGCTGATTATGCCAAATTCTTTATACTGTCTTGCATCGGCAAATGTTAATCTGTGCTGGTCGATAATATTTCTTTCTTTATATGCAAGTTTGGGAAAATCTATAGCCTTAATATTATATTTTTTTACTATCTCTTGGATTGTCACATCAGAATTTACGTGTTCCCAGTCATCGCATAGACCTAAATTTCTTACTAATACATGAGGAACTTTGCCACCATAACTATTTACAGATTGCTTAAATAGATTTAAGCTGTCATACCCTCCTGTTGACACAAACCACTTACAAAAATATACTCCTTGTGATTCTCCCAGTTCAATTAACTGATTCTTCTCGATCCATTCCTTGACTGCCCGATGAGATTGTGCCGCTAGATTAGCTATCACTGTCTTATTCATTGCGATCTCAAAGATTTTATCCGCCTTGTCAGCTTGCTTCTCATCTTCTGTAAAAACTGCATACTGACATATCCCCTTATACACCCCAGCTACATCTGGATTTGACCTATCCGTTTCTACTGGTATAAACGGCATATTCTTATCCAGGCAATACTGAATCATTGTTCTAGCGACTATAGACTTACCTACCCCTCCCTTTTCCCCATCTATCAAATGAATTGTTGGCATAGTTGCACTCCTTATATCTTTAAACTTAGTATTGATTTTCGCTCAACAATGGGAACAATACCGCACTCTTTACCAGATTTGACCGAACGATTCGCAATACCCGCAAGGCGGGAAGCAAGCTACGCAATTTTGAAGGCAATTGCGAGGTAATAATATCACGTTGTTAAAAACTCAACTACCCCTCTGGCTGCTTCCCTTGCGCTCAGTATGGGTCAAGGGATTGTTTAACCAATACCAGCTATAGCGATCGCTACTTTTGGATCTTACGAGCAAGTTGTTAGAAAAACCAATGCTGAGGGAAAACTTAAAACTAGACCTTGTGCTGAAGACGCGATCCCACAGCCGCAGGCTGCCAATTACAAGATTTCATCGCAGAAATCACAAAGTATACGTTTTCATCCGTAGGGTTAGTTTTATGTCTACACAGGCTGAAATTTTAATTTAAATATGCTGATGAAATTAGTTCTAACACTGGTTCAATGGTTGCTTATAGGGTTTGCAGCTTTGATTTGTCTGAGTATGTTACTGAGTAATCAAATTCTGTCGGCGATTATAATTGCCATCGCTGCCCTGATACTAGTACCACCGCTTCAGACTGCGATCGCTGCAAAGCTACCATCGGGGCTAAACTCACCAGTCATTAGATTTGTTGTGTTTTTTATTCTCTTTTTCATTGGTTTCAATTTGGGTAGCCCTCATCTGAAAACCTTGGATAAATTCAGTCTCTGTACTTCTTTGCAACAGGGAGTTTGTCCCAAAAACCTCACTCACTTTGTAGAAAATACATCGAAACTCTATCTGACAGCAACTCCTAAAAATATTTCAGAAAATAGTGCTGTGGAAGTCGAACTAAAATACTTTCCTGAACCTAAAAAAGAAGAAGTAGTAAGCAAAATTCAAACTAACTTGAAACTACAAAATGGCAATGCCCAGTTTGAACTAGCTCCCAAAAATTTGCCAGTAGGAGCTTACGAAGTCAAGGTCACAATAGGTAATTTAATTAAAAATCAAGCATTTTCTGTCTGGCAGTCTCAGGCAGAAGCTGAACGCCGCAATTCTGGAACTCTGAAACAGGCAAATACAAAGGTTGCTAAGATTATTCTTTGCAATAAGGAAAAAGATAGTGGTTGCCAAAATGATGCCTCTGTATTTCCTTCTGGAATCAAAACAATTGCTGCCAAAGTGGATGTAGATGCTGCTGCCAAAGATGTTGGACTGAAATTTACCTGGAATTATTTACTGACAGGTAACCAAAAAAACGAGCCAGCGAATCAGAGTAAAGTAAGTAACAAAAAGAAAGAAATTGCCAGCGATGTACAGCAGTTAAATAGTAAAGTTGGTTATTTTACATATTCAATCAGCACGGGCGATCGAGGTTTTCCACCCGGAAACTACGAGTTAATTGTTGCCCCAGAAACAAATAATGCTAAACCTATTCGCAGAGAGTTTGCTATCAAATAAACTTGATTTCTAGCAAGCAATACGCCCACCCTGTACACGCAAGTCTCTTGACCTGCACCTTTGTTGCATCGCCCTGCACCTTTGTTGCATCGTCCTGCACCTTCGTTGCATCGTCCTGCACCTTTGTTGCATCAAAGGGGAAAGGAAAATACCAAACCTGAGTTTGGGATAAGCCGAAAGCATGATTCTCTCGTTGACTGAAACTCCTTCCTATAGGACTTATGCAAAACACTTCTAAAACTCTTATTCCTCTGTGACCTCTGTCTTGAAAAGTTATGTTCGCGCTTCGCGTTGCCGAAGGCATCGCCGGAAGCCGGCGCTCATACTTTTCGCTGTGCCTCTGTGGTAGCCTGCGGCAAGCCGCTCCGCGTCTA
>JAVRCH010000065.1:0-11952 GCA_034530795.1 Nostoc sp. DedQUE12a | reverse complement strand
CCTGCCTCCCCTGCCTCCCCTGCCTCCCCTGCCTCCCCTGCCCCTCATCTCCCCACTCCCCACCCCCAGTCATGAGTCTTTGTATTAATCCCGTTTGTCCTAAACCAAATCACCCAAATAATCATCAAAACCGTTTTTGTCAAAGTTGTGGTTCTCATCTGGAATTGCTAGGGCGTTATCGGGTGAATTCTCTGTTGAGTGACAAAACAGGTTTTAGTAAAGTTTATGAGGCATACGAACAAAATACCCCCAAAATCCTCAAGATACTCAAAGAAGATTTATCAAGCAACCCCGAAGCAGTAGAACTATTTCAGCATGAGTTCACTGTCCTTTTGAAACTAAACCATCCCGGTATTCCCAAGAAAGATAGTTATTTCCAATATCAAACTCGAAACGGTTTAGTTTTGCATTGCATTGCAATGGAAAAAATCGACGGTTACAACTTAGAAGAGTGGTTCCAACAGCACAATCAACCTATTTCCCAAAAACAAGCGATCGCCTGGTTAAAACTGTTAACAGAAATTTTAGATTTAGTCCATAACAAACAATACTTGCATAGAGATATTAAGCCATCCAACATCATGATTAAACCCGATGGCCAATTAGTAATCATTGATTTTGGCACTGCCAATGAAATCGTCAAAAACTCCCCAGACGAAAGCCCTAAAATGACAGCACTGATGTCGTCTGGTTACAGTGCTCCAGAGCAAATGAATGGTGAAGCAGTGCCACAATCAGATTTCTTTGCCTTGGGACGCACTTTTGTGTTTTTGCTAACAGGAAAACATCCCTTAGATATGTATGATGTCCAGCACAATTTGTTGCACTGGAAAAATCATGCGATCGATATCTCACCCTTACTATTAAATTTAATTGATTGGCTGATAGCACTAGATATAGAAAAACGTCCCAACAATGCCCAGGAAATTTTACATCGGTTAGAAGAAATTGAAAATGAACTAATAAAAAATAATCCTTCAAATCCCGATATTAATAACTTTGAAACCGAGCGATCGCTCCCAATAAATCCAAATTTTTCCAATACAAATAACCATTTGGAAAAATTGCCGCTACTGCGGATTTTCGCAGCACTACTAGTAGTTTTAGCATTACTTAGTATATTAGTAATAGCAACGCAGACATCAAAAAGTTCTTTAATACCAAATTATGGTCAATTTCCCGAAAAAAAAGGTAATATTGATTATTTTCCTTATCAAGAAGGTAGAGATAGTCAAGGAAGAATCGCCAAATTTAATATAGCTGTTTTATCACTACAATATAAATGGGTTGTAGGGAGTAACTTTCAAATTCAACATAACGACCAAATTATTAGCCTTAATCTTTTAAACTTGAACTTAGAAAAAGAAGGCATACAGAATATAATGGAAGACCCTAGTGAAATTATTTCTGTAGGTACAACTTCTTGCAAAGGGAATATAGAATTTCAACAACGTGTAGCTTTAGAACGTTCCTTACAAATACAACTTTTAGTAAAAAAAATATTTATCAATCAACCCAGCGTCAAACGCTATCGCTTATTAAATTTGGGTCAATTTAAACGAACTGATTGTCAAGCACATCAAAATTTAACTACATATCAAAAAAGTATTATAATTATTGGCGTTAAAAAAGAATCAACAAGCGTAATTCTAGATGAAGCTTTACGGAATAGGTTAGAAAAAAAGCCTTTTGCTGATTTTAAATTAGAAGATTATTCTTTGGGATCGGCTGAGAAATTTAAGACCATACCAGGTAATTTATAATAGACCTCTTGCAAAAAACACTTTTGCACTCTTGTGGGAAAAGGGACTCATGTTAAAGGGGAAAGGAAAATACCAAACCTTTCCCCCTTTCCCTTTACCCTTTCCCCGACTCCTGCAAGAAGTCTAATGGTTATTTATAGCGGATAGATAAACGCTAAAACACCACACTAAATCTATAAATTTAGTGATACTTTTAGGTAGCGATCGCAATTTCCTATTTCTTGATTCTGAATTCTACTGTACTTAAGCTCCCATCCCAGAATAGCGCTTCAAACCCGCACGCCAAAGCAAGCGATTCGCACCCAAAAATATTAATATCCAACCCACCATTGAGAAAAATCCTCGCCATACATCCGCAGGTAGCCCCACCAAAATACTTGCAGGAAAATCAACTAAATATGGAAAAGGTGTAAACATCACTATTTTCCGTACAGGTTCTGGAAAAACTTCTAAAGGTGCTATCAAACCAGATAAAAATAGATAAAACAACAACCAGAAATTTTCTAAAGCGCTAGCCCGTTCTGTCCAAAAAGCCAGCATTGCAAACGTATACTGAATTATAAACCGCAAAGTAAAAGCCAGCGCCACCGCCAATATAAACAACAGAATCTGGCTTAAACTTGGTAACCAAAAAGCTTGAGGATAAAGAATAAAAAATAATCCCACTAATAAAAAAGCAAAGCTCAAACGGGCAAATCTTTCAGAAATATGCCCCGCAAGATGATGCCATACTGGGTCGATTGGTTGTAGCAATCTCGGCGAAAGCTTGCCTTCTACCACCTCTCTTTCAAAATCCCAAATTACCCAAGCCACGGTAAATTGCCTGACAATAAAAACGGTAATGAAGTAACGGGCAAAATCCACAGGTGATAGTCCAAACCGCCCACCCTGGGCTGCTTGTATCCAAATACCCATGAGGATAATAGGTAAAGTTCCAGCCAAAACCCATAAAAGTAGTTCTGCTCGATATTCAACCATATAGGCATAGTATACAGAGAGAAAAGTTAAGGCTTTTCTGATTATTCGCTTCATCTATTTACTTCCCACAACAAAAATTATTCAGAATTCAGAATTCAGAACTCCTAACTCACAACTCCTAACTCCTAACTCAGCACTCCACCACTCCCGCCTGAAAAACTTGCCCAATCACCTGTTCTATAGGCGGTTCGGTAACTGTTAAATCAATTACCTCTAAATCTGCCAAAATTTTAGATACAGTGCGGGTGAGTTCCTCTCGTGGCACCAGAAAACGCACTGTTCGTCCTTCTAGGAGTTGCACATCACCATAGGTCATGAGTTTTTGTATTGTTAGAGGTTGGGCTAACTCGATATCGACTTCGCGGTAAGGAGCGAAACGTTCTAACAGTCCATCTAAGCTACCGTCATACATTAAGCTTCCTTCATGAATCAACAGCACCCGTTGACACAAAGCTGTAATGTCAGCCATGTAATGACTTGTTAACAGCACTGTAGCTTGATAAATTTGATTGTACTCGCGCAAGAAATCGCGCACCGCAGCTTGAGCATTCACATCTAGTCCCAGGGTTGGTTCATCTAGAAACAACACGTGGGGACGGTGCAAAAGTGCTGCTAATAGTTCCGCCTTCATTCGCTCACCCAAAGACAACTTTCGCACTGGTTGGGTAAGTTTACCTTCCAGGGAAAGCATCTCTGTTAATTCTCCTACCCGCCGTTGAAACTCTTTATCAGAGATGTTGTATACAGCAGCATTAATTTTCAAAGAATCTAGCGCTGGTAAATCCCAAATTAGCTGTTGCTTTTGCCCCATCACCAAAGTAATTTTTTGCAAAAATGCTTCTTGGCGACGAAAGGGGACTTGTCCGGCTACTGTGACTGTACCACTCGAAGGATGAATCAGCCCCGTGAGCATTTTGAGTGTGGTGGTTTTACCAGCACCATTTGGCCCTAAAAACCCCACTACTTCACCAGGAGCAATTTCAAAGGAAACATCCTGAACTGCTTTAATTGTACGGTAGGTGCGGCGAAAAAAGTGGGCGATCGTGCCTTTAATACCCGGATTTTTTACCGCCACAGGATAAGATTTGCTTAGCTTTTCGGCAATGATAACTGACATATTTTTATCTTAGAACTACAGAAAAAAATTCAAAATTCAAAATAAAAAAAGACTTTTATAGTCAACCTCTTAGCTATTTTTTCGTTGGCATTTCAATGCAGATGAAGCTCAAACATAGATGAACACAGATAATTTATCTGTGTTTGTCTGTAGTTCCAAATAATCAAATGCAGATTTAGTAATTATAAGTTCCCATATTGGGAATTATTCAATCCAAAAGCATCAATTTTACCGTAAACGTCCCGATCGCAGTGTACTAATAATTAGCCACAAGCCCAATAAACTAGCGGCTGCAAACAAAACGCTACTTAAAAAAGATAGCTGGGTTGTCTGCGCTCTGGTAGTAATAATTGCTGCTCCCATAATTAGCGAACCCACCAAAATGCTAAAAGATAATCGGTTAGCAGCATCGTCCATAGTCCGCCGCACACCATCTAAGCCTCGCAGTGATAAATTCCACTGTAGGGTTTCGGAGGTAACTCGGTCTAATAACAGTTCAATTTGTCGGGGAGATTGCAAAGACAGACTTTTAAGATCTAAGGCTGTTCTTAAGAGCGATCGCACTGGATTATCCCCTAATAACTGCCGACGAAACAAGTCTGTGATTAATGGCTTGACTTCATCAAAAAAATTAAGCTCTGGGTTGAATGTCCGCGCTACACCCTCTAAATTCGCCAGGGTTTTGGCATACAATCCCATATTGCTAGGTAATCTAATTTTATTGTTGCGGGCAACTTGTAAAACTTCATAAATTATCTGACTGAAGTTTATTTGCGTTAGGCTGACATTGTGATATTTTCGCAGCATCCGGTCATAATCATTTTCTAACCGCGATAAAATTACTGGCTGACCAGAATCTGAGAGCTGCAAAGTTAACTGAGCGCACCTTTGAGCATCTAAATCTACGATCGCCAACAACATTTCTGTTAATATCTGCTGTGTGCGGGGATCGAGTCGTCCCACCATCCCACAGTCTAAAAGCGCAACCCGACCATCTTTGAGATAAAACAAGTTACCTGGATGGGGATCTGCATGAAAAAAGCCATCTATATATAGTTGCTGAAAAAATACCCGAAATAATAAAGTAGTTATTTCTTTACGCTCTACAGCAGGGTCTTTGCCATTGTTGTTGCTGTTCAAATCTGCCGACAGGAACGGTACCCCGTCCAACCATTCCATCACCAGCAATTTTTCTGTGGTCAAATCCCAATAAATCTCTGCAACCACTATTTGTTTGGGATCGTACCAGCGACTATTAGATAAGTTACGTCGCAGTTGGTCAGTAAAACCTGCTTCTCGTGTAAAATCTAACTCAGCTTCCAAGGCTTTGGTAAATTCTTCCGCAATGGATTTGATTTCGTAGGTTTGCCCAAAATCAGTACGCGCTACTAAATCAGCAATACCTTGAATTAAAGCAATATCTTGGGCAATAGTAAGATCGATCCCCGGACGCTGCACTTTGAGAGCGACTTCTCGACCGTCTACTAATGTAGCTCTGTGCGTCTGAGCAATTGATCCCGCTGCTACTGGCACGGGATTGATTGTGCTGAACGTTTCTGCCAGTGGACGTTTTAGCTCTTTACGAATGAGTATTTCCACCTCCGACCAGGGAACTGGCGGTACCTCATCTTGGAGGGTTGACAATTCTTCTATATAAGATGCGCCAAGTAAATCTGGACGGGTGGAAAGAAGCTGACCGAGTTTGACATAGACTGGCCCTAAATCTACCAGAATATTTTTTAAAACCGCAGGTGTAGGTAGCTGGGGTTCATCAGCTTTACCACCAGTTAGTAACCTTCGCATATAGTCCCAGCCATTGCGAAGGAAGACTTCAATAATTTCTCGTTGCCGGGGAACAGTTTGAGTTAGAAACATTTTGAGATGTGGGGAGTGTGGGGAGATGAGGGAGCAGGGGAGGCAGGGGAAGCAGGGGGCAGGGGAAAAGGTTAAAGGTTAAAGGGAAAAGGAATAAATTTTATCTTTCCCCTTTTCCCCTTTCCCCATGCTTTGTTTGCCCAATTTCCAATTCCCCTTTTTCGACATTCAAGTTATAATGAGAAAATAGACTTTTTAGCCTCTGCCAAGGGTTTTAACTTTTACAGCAGGTCGGTGAATCGGGAATCGCTCTGGAGAATTTTCAAGATCTGCTTAATTTCCTGGGTACGTTCTTTTTTAACAACAAGGGTGACGTTGCGATCGCGCACAATCACCACATCGTCTAAACCAATAGTAACAACTACATCCTCTGGATTTGAAGCATAAATAATTGCCCCCTGCGTATCTAGTCCTACATGGGTAGCAAGCTCTACATTGGGAGTCTCTTCTGTTTTCAGTAAGCGTTCGATCGCATTCCAATCTCCTAAATCGTCCCAACCAAAGTCAACTGGTAAAACGTATGCTAGACTTGTCTTTTCCATGAGTGCATAGTCTATACTCTTCTTAGGTAACTGGGGATAAACATTAGGCCCCTGTTGTTGTAATGGTTCAATGATTTCTGGAGCATGGGTGTGTAGTTCCTTGAGAACAACTCCTGCCCGGAAGACGAACATGCCACTATTCCAGCTAAAACGTCCCGTAGATAAAAAAGTTTCTGCTATTTCACGGTTGGGCTTTTCAGTAAAGCGGTTGACGTGATAAGCTGGCAACTCATTAAAGCTACCTATTTTTTCACCTTGTTCAATGTAACCGTAACCGGTTGATGGAAAAGTAGGCTTGATCCCCAGTGTGACGATGGCTTCTGTGGTCGTCGCCAGTTGCGTAGCTGCACTTAGTGTGTCTGCAAACGCCTGTTGGTCGGCAATCCAGTGGTCAGCAGGGAAAAAGCCAATAACAGCGTCTTCACCATAACGTTGTTTGATTTCTAAACTTGTCCAAGCAACGGCGGCGGCGGTGTCTCTTCCTTCTGACTCAATTAGTAAGTTTCCAGATGGTAGATCGGGTAATTGTTGTCTAACCCCTTCGGCTATCTGACTAGAAGTGATTACCCACAAGGAATCCCACCCCGTTCGGGTTCGCCAGTCGCCTGCGGAGGGAAACCCTCCCGCAGCGCTGGACTCACCGCCAGCAAGTTTTAACAACCGATCGGCGGTTGCTTGTAATAAGCTTCTAGAGCTACCATCAAGACTTAAAAATTGTTTGGGTCGGTTTCGCCGGCTTAAAGGCCAAAAACGTTCGCCTTTACCACCAGCAAGGATTACAGGGAACAATAAAGTATTCATGTTGTCATACACGTCTACTGAAGAACATTACAAGTTTACAGTGAGGTTTTCCACTGGCAATATTTGTAGCTTGCATTAACATACTTTTAGGGAGTGGTTCAGTGGGGAGATAATCGTGATAAAACAAGTCGAATGGTCGGAAAATCAGGTCACATCAGGGCAAGTAGTATTTGAAGATGAAGTGCAGGAGCCGGAGCTTGAAGATCCGGAAAATCAAGCAACACTTCCATCAGTAGCAGCCCCCCAAGAAGAGGTCGAACTCAAAGCGCCAGCAAATACTAATCGTAGCGTTGTTGAATCGGTGGGTGCAATTCCCAATCAGCTTTATGAGAGATTGGGCTTGACCATGCCTCGATGGCTGTTATGGTTCATGACGATTGTTATCGGCATCATTTTATCTGGGCTGCTGGTGTCAACGTTAGCGTTATGGACTCCTTTATGGAGCAATTTAGACCGAACAGATGATGATTTAGGAACTGGTACTAAGGACGAGCAAAAAGTCCCGCTACCGGGCGAGCTATGGAGCAAAATTTCTCAGTACAAGCTTTCACGACCCATGAATATCCTAATTATGGGGATTGAACCAGTCAGCGGTACCGTTGATGGTTCGCCAGAAAGCTTTGCTGGTAAAAGCGACTCTATGCTGCTAGTACGGCTCAACCCTAATGAAAAATCTGTACGGGTACTTTCCATCCCCAGAGATACGATGATTGCGATCCCAGAAAAGGGAGAAAAGGGTTTAACTAAGGTATCTGATGCCAATGCCCAAGGCGGCCCAGTTTTGGCTGCACGGGTAGTTAGCCGTACTTTAAACAATGCCCCAATCGATCGCTATATTCGCATCTCTACCAGCGGTTTACGCCAGTTAGTCGATCAATTAGGTGGAGTTGAAGTCTTTGTTCCCCAATCAATGGAATATAAGGACTCCAGCAGCCAGCTGTCGATTAATTTAGTTAGTGGCTGGCAAACCCTCAACGGCGAACAAGCAGAACAGTTTGCCCGGTTCCGCGAACCAGGCTTGGGAGATTTGCCAAGGGTGCAGCGTCAGCAAGCACTCATCGCAGCACTGCTGCAACGCCTCAATAGTCCCACCCTCTTACCCAGGTTGCCTCAATTAACTCGCCTCATGCGAAAATACTTTGACACCAACCTGAAAATGGAAGAAATGATGGCGTTGGTGAATTTCGGTCTGAACTTAGATCGAGATAACTTCCAAATGACCGTTTTGCCTGGTACCTTTAGCCGCTTTAGCAAAGACCCTGATAGCTATTGGCTGAATATGACCGGACAACAAAGCCTGCTGAATGATTATGTTGGGGTAAATGTACCTGGTCTTAAGCCAGATATGCGCCGGGTTCCTAACCTCAAAATTGCTATTCAAAATGCTTCCAATCAACCTCAATTAACTGAAAAAGTTATTGCTTATCTTAAACAGAAAGGCTTTACTAATATTTACAAAATTCCTGATTGGCCAGATACCCAACGTCAAACTCAGATTGTTGTCCAAAAAGGTAACCGACGAGTTGGGGCTGATTTGCAACAAATCTTAGGTTTGGGTCAAATCGAGGTAGCGGCCATTGGTGATTTAGAATCTGACCTGACAATTCGCATTGGGAAAGATTGGAAATAGTCATTGGGCATTAGTCATTGAACAAATGATAAACCGCAAGTTATGAGCGTCGGCTTCCGGCGCTCATTGCTTTGTAAGATATAACTAATGACTAATAATTAAAGTTATGAAAAAGATTTTATTCCGCTTTTTGGGTTTGATTGTAATTTTGATACTAGCAGTTATGTGGATAGTACTTAATCCCAAACCTGCTTTTGCTCAACTAAACACAATCAACTACAACAATATAAATTTAGAAAATCGTGACTTTTCCCATACTGATTTGGCAGGCGTAACTTTTGTTGCAGCAGAAATGCGAGGGACAAATTTTGAAGGAGCGAATTTAACCAACGCAATTCTGACTAAGGGAGTTTTATTAAACGCAAATCTAGAAGGCGCGAACCTGACTGGTGCTTTGGTAGATCGCGCAACTATGGATGGTGCTAACCTGAAAAATGCCATATTTACAGAAGCAACTTTAACCCGCAGCCGCTTTTATGATGCTGATGTCACTGGCGCTGATTTTAGCGATGCTTTAATTGACCGCTATCAAGTGTCGCTATTGTGTGAAAGAGCCGATGGCGTAAATTCAGTTACAGGTGTGTCAACGCGAGATAGTTTAGGTTGTAGGTAGATAATCTCAGCGTTGAGTTTCAAAATAGAGATATTTAACTCAAAAAATGGAAAATCAACCTTTTTTATTAGGTTATGTATTATTCATTATCGATTTGATTTTAATTTGGGATTTGTCAAAAGGTAAAAATGTAAAAATTCATGAGCTAACGGAAAATAAACTTAACTTTACTACTCAACCGAAGTTGCTTCGATTTATTGGGTTATTTTTTGGGCAAATAGGGATTTTTTCTTTATCTACTATTTTTATGGTTATACCAGTCACACAACTTAATTGTGACCGGGTTCCGCAAAATTTACAAGCTTCTAGTGTTGAGCAAAAATCATCAATAATTATATGCAAAATAAGAGAATTTGATCTTTTTGGTCATCAACAAAACCAAAAAGAAATTTATGACTTAATTGGAACTAGTTTAGAAAAACAAACTAAAACTGATCGAGAGGGAAAAGTTATATATAAATATCAAGTTAAGTTATTAACTAATACAGAGAGTATTCCATTTAGACGAATTGCTTACAGTGATTATTTTCCTCAAAAAGCAGAGTTAATAATATTAAAAATTAAAAATTTTTTAGCACAACCTTTAGAAAAAAGTTTAATAGTTACGCAAGATGATACCATAATATTTTATGGTGCAATTGTAATTACCATATTTTGGTTTCTATTAGGTTTACTCATTATAGGTGCTGGTTCATTTATAAACTGTAATTTTGATAAAGAATCAAATAGTTTAACTATCAATCGCTATAGATGGTTTGGGAAATTGGGAAAAGCGGTTTTTTTGTACTCGTTGAATGAAATTGTTAATGTTAAACTTGAAAGCTTGAATTATGATGAAGGTGGCACAGAGTTTCGAGTTACCTTAATTTTAGAATCTGGAGAAAGGGTATCTATGATCGGTTATTATGATTCTGGGTTCTATAGTTCTGGGTTTCAAGAAAAACAAGAAATAGTTAAGATGATAAAAAGTTTCCTCGCTGCAAATTAGTAGGTGTCTATGGCTCAAGATGAATTGGTGCGATCGCACTCCAAATAATCCTAAACTATATTCAGTAGAGACGAAGGTAGCAACATGACTACAACTAAACAAATAGTTACCTTTGAACAATATTTAACTTATAACGATGGCACTGATACGCGCTATGAACTGGAACGAGGAGAATTGATACCAGTGTCTCAAGTTCATGGCGGACATGGCGAAATCATGCACTTCTTAGAACGTGGTTTTACAACAGAAATTGAGCGACTGGGACTAAATTGGGTTGCGCGTCAAGCTGCTATTGGCATTAGAGTTCCTCAAGTTGGTAGGCGAGATACTTCTAGAGTTCCTGATGTTACAGTTTTGCCTTTGGAACAATGGAAAAGTCTGAGAAACAGAGAAGCCGTCATTGAACTTGATGAAGATCCCCCACTTTTGGTTGTTGAAGTCGTGAGTGCTGGAACTGAAAGCCGCGACCATCGAGCCAAAAGAGCAGAATACAATATTGTTGGCATCCCAGTTTATCTACTAGTAGATTTTCTGGACTTTGACCAAAATGGCAAAGCAGTAGATAAGCGCGTAACAGTTCTCACTTTAGTTGAAGGTTTTTACGATGAAGCAGTTTACAGGGGAGAACAAATTATCGAAATTCCTACATTCCCCGAACTGAAGCTGACTGTTAACCAAGTTATTAATGCTGGTGTATAGGTATATAGCAGAGAACAGGCAATGCAGGAACGCCTAACGGTGAATGGATTAACCCCTGCGATAGAAGATTATTTTATCAGGCGATCGCATCTTGAGGAAAAATCCTCGTCAAATTCAACAAGGTATCTTCAAACCCAGGAATTGCCACTGTCTCATCTGGTAAATGGATTTGCTTACTGAGATAATTAAACTTACCTTGAGCATTTTGATAAGGTTGACTGTAACTCTCTAATTGACGAGCATTTAAATTAACAATCCAATAGTTAGCAATTCCGGCTTCTGCGTAGAGTTCTAACTTCTTTGTTTGGTCGTAATCTAGGGTTGAGTCAGAAATTTCGACAACCAAGAAAATATCTTCGGGATAGGGATGATGAGCTAAATAATCTTCATCTTTTCCTCGTGCGATCGCAACATCTGGCTCAGGTTCACTCTGATTTGGCAGGGTAATTGGATCTTGTCCACGAATGACTGCGCGATCGCCTAAAAGTCGATCTAATTGGCGGCAAAGGATAGAGCCGCAGACTGTATGAGGTGTTCCCTTAGCTACCATTTGAATCAATTCTCCCCGTATTAATTCGATGCGATCGCCCTCCTTTAAAAATCCGAGTTCAATTAACTGATGATATTCTTCAATGGTGAATCGCTTCGGTGTGACAACGCTCATAACACAATTATCCAACGCTATTCTTTCACTTGCACCGTAGCAAAAATTAAGCTACCTGCCCACTTCATAATAATTCTTCCAAATTAACAAGGAGGTAGTCAAAAACTTGGAACCGCTCTATAAAATTTACCCAAAACTACCTACAGCAGTTTTCTTTTGCATGAAGTACAAAGTCACTGGTTTTGAGGCAGGAGGCAGAAGGCAGCTATGCTGGAGCCAGAAGAATAATTTGATTTGTGAATCCTTGGTTCTGTACCTCATTTAGTTGCAAACTGCTGTAAA
>JAVRCH010000064.1:0-76324 GCA_034530795.1 Nostoc sp. DedQUE12a | reverse complement strand
TATACAGCAGTTTTCATTTGCATGAGGTACAAATTGATTGGTTTTGAGGCAGGAGGCAGGGGGCAGGAGGCAGGAGGGAGAAAAAGAATTTTTATATTTAATTCTCTAGTTGTGTACCTCATTTGGTTGCAAACTGCTGTATATGACCACTTTTTAAGTAAAAATTTAGCAATATATTGAAGATGGTTGCCATCATTATATTTCTTGATTTTAAATTTTGAATTGCTGATGGCTGTTTGATTGTAAGAACTATGGTACTGGTATATTTGTTAAGAATATGTTGACTAAGCGCAAAAGCCGAAGTGTTGCCGCTGTTCTAGCTTTTTCTGGCACGCTGACAATTTCCGGATTACATAAATTTTATCTGGGACAGCACCTGTGGGGTATTTTGTATGTCTTGCTTTCGTGGACGCCTATCCCTAAGGTAGCTAGTGCGATCGAGGGAGTTTGGTATTTAGCCCAAGATGAAGAAGCTTTCGATCGCAATTTTAATCTCGGTAAGTCAGCTCTGAGAAATTCACAGCGGGTGAGTAATCAAGTAGGAGCAGTTGCTGATGCTTTACGCGAACTCGATGCTCTACGCCAAGATGGACTAATTTCAGAATATGAATTTGAGCAAAAACGCCGCCAAATGTTAGACCAAATTTCTTGATATTAGCGACAATCATGAACAATTGGCTACCTTTCAATTTGAAGCTGCAAAAACTCCGTGCCAAGTTGCTCAACGATCCCTACTATCGCTTGCAATCTGGGGAAGAAATTCAGATTGCTGCACAATTAGGCATTTGCATTGATGCTAATCAAGCAACTGTAGATGATTGGTTACGCTTACCAGGGTTGTCAATTCACCAGGCGCGATCGCTTGTGGAACTTTCACGTTCGGGTGTGAAATTTTACTGTATTGAAGATATCGCTGCGGCCTTGGCTATGCCAGTACTGCGACTCGAACCATTAAAACCTCTATTAAATTTTAGTTATTACGACCACCAATCTTTAGATTCTCCTACAAATTTAGTTAATCCGAACACAGCAACAGTTGAAAATTTAGCAAAAATTCCCTTTATCGATTTGTCTTTAGCACAAGCAGTAGTACAAAATCGCCAATCTGCTGGCCCTTTTCAGAACCTAGCTGATTTCCAACGACGATTAGAGCTACCTGGTGATGCCATCGCTCAGCTAATGTATTTTCTTCGTTTTTAACAGGTTATTTGTTAGTTACTCTGCTAAATAGTCAGTTGTTAAACACAAACAACTGACTATTTACTAATTAAATAAACCCAATGCGATCTAAAGGCCAAAAGCGAAATGTCGCTCGACCAATGATATTTTTTCTCGGTAAAAAGCCCCAATAACGAGAGTCGTTACTGTCGTTGCGGTTATCTCCCATAACAAAAAATTGGCCTTCTGGAACTTTCACTGGTTGAAATGGCTGATTTGCTAGTTCAGCAATGTAGTCTTCTGCTAAGCGTTGGCCGTTGAGATAGACTTCGCCACGAACAACGCTAATTACCTCACCAGGCTGGCCAATCACTCGCTTGATGAAGGCTTGGTCTTGAGGATATCCTCGACGTTGTAGTTCTGCGGGTGGCTGAAAAACGATAATGTCGCCAGTTACAGGGGGGTGAAAATGATAGGAGATTTTTTCTACCACCAAGCGATCGCCAGTATGTAAGGTGGGTAACATCGAGTCAGAAGGTATGTAACGAGGTTCGGCGATAAAAGTCCGAATTAGGAGTGCCAAACATAAAGCGATCGCCACTAAAATCAGATTTTCCTGCCAACTACGCCATACTTTTAACGACGCACGCTCTTGCTTTGCATCACTTTCGTGAGGAATCATATAAATTTTTAGCCAGTTAAAGAAGTGGAACAAATACCTTGATTATTTTGGCTTCAAAGGTATACTGATAAGCAAGCTGAGTTTCTCAACACAATTAATACATAGATTAAATAATACAGTTATTGCATCTACCAAAGCTATACAAAACTGCCAAAAATCAACTATGGCCTGTTTCAGGGAAGATAAACTGAAGATTAAGATTGTTAGATAGACAATTAAAAGTTTTAATTCTAATTTCTGTAATTATAAGGCAAATTACTAGATAGTTCTCAGCTTTGCTTCCTCCTGCTAAAAAAAGCTATTTCCCGACTGTAAAGCTATATAGTCCAGTCGGTTTTTTCTGTTATGAGCAAAAAACAATTGAATTTAGTGTAATTAGTCAAGAAACATTTGATTCAAATGCAATGTTTAATGTTTTAATACTTCTGTGACGGACTATTAAGATTTTAACAAATTGTTAATAAAAATGCGATTAAGTTACGTAATTTTACGGTAACAAAGCATATTAAATTGTAATATTAATAATGTATGAGCCTGTTGAATTATCAATCAAAACAATAACAGAAAAAATAAGTAGCAATTTTGACTAAAATTTCAGCATCAAAAATAGAGTTAATCTAACAATAGAATTATTTTTGCTAAATAAGTAAAAAGTATCTAGATTAACGACTAACTGCCCCTTGGCAATGAGAAACTATATTTAATTAATTTCCGTCTATCTTTTTGGTAGAAATTACAAAGCTAGATTCTCTCAGTTGAAAATTTAACTTTTTCTTAAAAGGGAAGCAATGGCATTAAGCAGTAAAATATATTTTATCAATTTTATAACTAATAGTTTATTAGGCGCTTTTGGCAAAAATTATTGGCGTTTGTAAGTAGTTTTGTACGTTAATTAATAATTCACTAAGTTGTCAGTATAGAATTTTCCTATCAAAAGTCTACCTTACAAAAAGTGCGAATTAAATACTTGACTGCTTAACCTCACTTATTTATTTGCAAAGTTATCCCACCTGGAAGCATAGTACTGGTCTAGCCAGCAGTCGGGTAAGAGACAACAGTAAATTGAAAATTCCTATTAAGAGGATTTAGAAGTGTAGTTAATTATCTAAATTATCCTCCTTCCGAGAGCTAGTACTTAGAATCAGTAAATACAGACTTTGCTGTTGATGAGTGGGTCGAGATGAAAGCTATAGAATTTGCATTCTCGATTTTAATTTTCGGAATTATACAAAACAATTGGTTTTTAAATATCTAAACAATTATGTGTTAGAACATACAGTCATATACGTGGGATGGTTTTCTCGGTGAAGGAGCTATAAGGTGGAAAATAATAAGCCGTTTTTTTGGCCAGAAGGAATATTAATTGGGTTGCTTGCCTTGGGTGGTGTTTTTAGTCTTGGTTTTATGATGCTTCTCAGACCAAATACTTCGGAAGCTCAGAGTAGACCAAATATCAATGTAAATAATGTAAACAATCTATCTGCAAAAACAGGAACTCAGCAGCGCATTGAGAAATTCAAAGGAGCAATGCTGATGAGTTGGCAGCAACAGGCACAAGTAAAAGGTTTTTCCCACCCCGTACCCTTACGTTTTCAAGGCACGATAGTTAAAGAGGCAAAGCTGACTCAAGCAGAGAAAGTCATTGCTCTCACCTTTGATGATGGGCCTTGGCCTCAGACTACAAAGCAAGTACTAGATATTTTGAAATCAAATAATATTAAAGGGACATTTTTTGTTGTTGGACAAAACCTGAAAAATTATCCAGAATTAGGAAAAGAGATTGTAGCTCAAGGTCATGTCATTGCCAACCATACTTGGCATCACTGGTATCACTACTTTAATCAGCAGGCGGCTGCCTTTGAAATCGATCGCACAACAGACTTAATTTATCAAGTTACAGGTGTGAAAACAACTCTGTTTCGGCCTCCTGGTGGTATGATGCACAATGGCCTAGTTAATTATGCTAAAGGACAAAAATATACTGTAGTGATGTGGTCAGCTGACTCCATAGACTATAAACTGCCAGCTGTACCAAAGTTAATTGATAATGTAATTAAAGATTCAAGACCAGGTGGCATTGTGCTAATGCATGATGGTGGTGGGAACCGTTCTAGAACTGTGCAAGCTTTACCACAAATTATTAGTAACTTTAGAAAGCAAGGCTATCGGTTTGTAACTGTTCCAGAACTTTTAGAAATGCAAGATACAGAAATCAAGTTGCTTGCTAACAAAAAGTAACAATTGTTAATTATTGAGTTATTGGCCAATAATAATTGGCTCAAAACTAAAATTATATTTTTTGGCTCCGGTGCTAAACAGTAATCCTAAAATTGATTTCATTCAAGTTATAAACAAAAGATCCCCGACTTATTAAATAAGTCGGGGATCTTTCTTGTTTCTTAATGAGTACTAGTTACTAAACTGAACTCAGTCGTCTCTTTTTGAGGATCGGCTTCTGGACTATCAGCTTCAGAAGGCGGAACCAGCTGCCAGAATTTAGGCAAAAATTCTTGCCAGTTTTGGAGAATTTTCTTCGCTTTTGGTGAATCAGTGCGTTCTGCATGAGTTTTGATTAACTCTTGCAATTGCTTTGCACCTGCTTGGGTAATTACTCGCTGCATTTTGACGATTTCTGGGTTGACTAACTCAGGGAATGAACCATCTTCATCTAAAAAGTATGCGAGTCCACCGGTCATTCCAGCCGCGACGTTACGTCCTACTTTACCAAGAACGACAATCACACCACCAGTCATATACTCACAGCAGTGATCCCCAGCACCTTCAATAACTGCTACGCCTTTGGAGTTTCTCACAGCAAAGCGCTCTCCTGCTAAACCGTTGGCAAATAACACACCACCAGTAGCGCCATAAAGACAGGTATTGCCAACTATAACGTTTTGCGATGAATTATAAGTGGCATCAGATGGGGGTTTGATGATGATTTCACCACCATGCATTCCTTTGCCTACGTAGTCGTTTGCCTCTCCTTCTAGGGTGAGAATAATGCCTGGGAGATTGAAAGCCCCAAAGCTTTGTCCAACACTACCCGTGAATTTGAGATTAATTTGTCCTTCAAAGCCGCTATCACCGTACTGAGAAGCGATCGCCCCTGCTAATCTAGTACCTACTGTTCTGTCAGTATTGACTATGGGGAAGGTTTTGGTAACACTAGATTGATTTTTGATGGCAGCTTGAATGTCGGGATCGGCAAGCAATTTGTCATCCAAAACCACGCCGTTGCTGTGGACTTCTTCATGTACTAACCAGTGACGATTTTCTTTGGTATCTGGTAGTTGAAGTAAACAGTTGAGATTTAGCGATCGCGTTTTGGTAAGTTTTACTTCTGGGCGCACTTTCAATAAATCTGCACGTCCGATAATTTCTGACAAAGAACGGTAGCCGAGTCGTGCTAACAAACTCCGCACTTCTTCGGCTATGAAGTAGAAGAAGTTGACAACTTGTTCTGGGATTCCTGTAAACCGTTTGCGGAGTTCTTCTTTTTGAGTAGCAACACCCACAGGGCAGGTGTTCATGTGGCAAACTCGTGCCATAATACAGCCTTCAGCAATCATGGCAATGGAGCCGAAACCGAATTCTTCAGCGCCCATCAATGCACCTATTACCACATCCCAACCACTCTTAAGACCGCCATCTACCCGTAAAATCACGCGATCGCGCAAACTATTTTCCATCAAAACGCGATGCACTTCACTTAAACCGAGTTCCCAAGGCGAACCTGCATGTTTAATGGAACTGAGTGGCGATGCACCTGTACCACCATCATGACCAGAAATTTGGATAATATCGGCATTTGCCTTGGCTACACCCGCAGCGATTGTCCCAATACCGACTTCTGCAACTAGCTTCACTGACACTTTTGCTTTCGGGTTAATTTGGTGTAGGTCAAAAATCAGCTGGGCTAAGTCTTCAATGGAATAAATATCGTGATGCGGTGGTGGGGAAATCAGCGTTACACCAGGCTTAGAGCGCCTTAACATGGCAATGTATTCGCTCACCTTCGGCCCTGGTAGTTGTCCGCCTTCTCCAGGCTTGGCACCTTGGGCAATTTTAATTTCAATTTGCTTGGCGTTGACTAAATACTCTGGCGTCACACCAAAGCGTCCCGATGCAACTTGCTTAATGGCACTATAAGCGCGATCGCCATTTCGCAATCCTTTTAAATGGGGCAAAGTTGGTGAGTGTCCAGATTCATCTACATCATCCAAAACTCTATAGCGCACTGGATCTTCGCCGCCTTCCCCAGAGTTAGATTTGCCGCCAATGCGGTTCATGGCGATCGCTAAAGTTTCATGTGCTTCTCTTGACAAAGCACCTAAAGACATGCCGCCAGTACAGAAGCGCTGGACAATTTCAAATACGGATTCTACTTCTTCTAAGGGAATTGGGGGGCGATCGCCTTGGAAGTCGAGCAAGTCGCGCAAAGCCGTTACCGGTCTACCTTGGAGGTGCTGTTTGTAAACTTCGTAGTGGTCGTAGTTTTTGCCATCTAGAGCTTTATGCAGCGCCTTGACCATTTCTGGGCTATTCATGTGATACTCGCCGTTAGGACGGTATTGCACAAAACCCAGGTTTTCTAATTTCTTGTTTGTCAGTTCTGGAAAAGCTTTGCTGTGGAAGGAGAGTACTTCATCCGCGAGTTCGCTGATACTCAAACCGCCGATGCGGGAAGTCGTACCACGAAATCCCAGATCGATTAAATCCTTACCAATACCAATCGCTTCAAAAATTTGCGCTGCTTGATAGCTGGAGAGTAAGGAAATTCCCATTTTAGAGAGAATTTTTAATAAACCTGACTCCACTGCCTTGCGATAATTTCCTAGAGCTTGGTCTAGACTAATGCTTGGAATTTTCTCCAAACCCATCAATTTTTGGGTTTTAGGATCTGACCACCAATCACGCACTGTGTCCAAAGCCATATACGGACAAACCGCACCAGCACCATAGCCAATCAGACAAGCAAAGTGATGAGTACTCCAGCATTGGGCAGTATTGGCAATCAGGGATGTTTTCATTCGCAACCCTTCCCGAATCAGGTGGTGATGGACGGCGCCGACAGCTAACAGGGGAGGGATGTAAGTGTATTCTGTGCTGATGCCATCATTTGGGCGATCGCTTAAGATTAAAATTTTGGCACCTGCCCGCACTGATTCGGCTGCTTGTGCTTGTAAAGCTTCGACAGCAGCTTTTAATCCTTCTGGGCCGTTAGCGATCGCAAATAAAGTTGATAACTCGGCGGTGGCAAATCCTGAGAGCTTAATCGCCTCTAATTCTGTTTCGTTCAACACCGGCGACTCAAGTCTCAATCTCCGAGCATATTCTGGCTTTGGTTCTAATAAGTTACCGCGTTCGCCCAACTCGACTTTCAAGGACATCACCAGCTTTTCCCGTAGGGGATCGATGGCTGGGTTGGTTACCTGAGCAAAGCGCTGTTTGAAGTAGTCATAAAGCAGGTGGGGCTTTTCTGACAGTACTGCTAGGGGTATATCATCTCCCATACAGAAAGTCGGTTCTGAACCTGCGATCGCCATTGGTTGAATCACCATTTCCACATCTTCCGTGGTGTAACCAAAGGCAGTTTGATGCTGAAGTAAGCTTTGCTTGTCAATTGTCAATTGTCTTTGGTCATTTCCATTTCCATTAGCTGATGATGTATAACTAATGACCAATGATTTTAATTCTTGACGATATTGTTGCAACCATTTTCCATAGGGATGCTGCTTAGCGATACGCGCCTTTATATCCCAATTTTTCAGCACTTCATGATTTACTAAGTCCACAGCAATCATTTGCCCTGGCCCTAGTCTACCTTTCTCTACAATTTTGGCTTCTGGGAAGTTCACTACTCCTGCTTCGGAAGCTACAACAATGTAGTCGTCTTCGGTAATTACGTAACGGGCTGGTCTTAATCCATTCCGATCTAGTGTTGCCCCAACTTTTTGACCATCACTGAATACTAAAAGTGCTGGGCCGTCCCATGCTTCTTGCAGACCGCTGTAATATTCGTAGAAATCAACAATTTCTGGATATTCATTTAAAGAAGGCTGATTTTTGTAAGCCTCTGGAACCATAATCATTAAAGCTTCCAAAGGGCTGCGTCCCGAACGCACCAGCAATTCCAGGACATTATCTAAAGTAGCTGAGTCGCTATTGTCAATGTGAACTAATGGCTTGAGTTCGTTGATGCGAGTCTGTTGTGAAGAACCTGCACCCATACTCCATACTGGATGATTTAGATCGGCCTCACGCGCCATCATCCAGTTGATATTACCTAACAAGGTGTTGATTTCGCCATTGTGGCCCAAAAGCCGCATTGGTTGGGCTAGCGGCCACTTGGGCATTGTGTTCGTACTGAAGCGACGATGGTAGACAGCAAAGGCACTTTTGTAAAGAGGATTTTTTAAATCTTGATAAAATTCTCCTAATACAGCAGAACGCACCATGCCTTTGTAGACAATTGTCCGGCTTGATAACGAGCAAATATAGAATTCTTCTGAAATATCATTTGCAAGTTTACTAATTCGGCGGCGAGTTAGATACAACTGCCGTTCCAAATCTTCGCCTGTTTTGTCAACAGAAGCTAATAAAACTTGTTCAATTTGGGGTTGATTTTCTCTGGCTTGTACCCCTAATAAACCAGGTTCCACTGGCACAACTCGCCATCCCAGGACAATCAATTTTTCTTCAACAGCTATTTGCTCAACTGCTACCCTGGCTTTTTGTGCGGCTTCTTTGTCTTGTGGTAAGAATATCATCCCCACAGCTGTATTGCTGGTAGATGGAAATTTTTTTTGACTTTGAGAAAACTCTTGTTGAAACAACTCCCAGGGAATTGCTGTCAAAACTCCTGCACCATCACCAGAGTCTTGGTCAGCACTACAACCTCCCCGATGTTCTAGGCACGTTAAAGCAGCTAAAGCTTTTTCGACAATTTCGTGGCTGGGATGATTTTGTCGATGAGCAATGAAACCTACACCACAGGCATCTCGTTCCTCTACTAACCATCTTTGCCCTTGGCTGGTATTCCTTGAGTCAATATCCGCCGTGATTTTCTGGTCTTGATTCATCGATTTATTATTCATACCATGTACCTGAACTATTGAGTTACCAATTTTGCCACTACTTATGAGAAAAATTTTTCAATTTAGCGATGCAAAAATACATCAAGATTAAGAAATTTAGGGAAAAAAAATTTTAACTTCGGTTTTACTTTTTAGTTAACCCGTGTTAAAATTTTTACGTACTTTTATGTATTTATGCTTTTATTAGACAAGCTATTTTAGCCAAGACATTTTTATTGCCCTGACATTTTCTCTCTATATATTGTGAAGCTAAGTATTTTCTCAATTCCCTCTTTCCAGATGCACACTAGCTACTTGTTTTGGGAGCCTCCTTTGGCTCACCTGATACACAATAATTGAACGCTGCACTAGGTTTTAAAATCAAAATTATCCCGATTGAGCAATAAACTCAGCGTATTACAATATATACCCATTTGACAATTCCCAAAAATTTCTCTTCACCAGTTGCCAGCTGTTCCACTAGCATTTACACCCCACTGAAGTAGCAACAGTCGCAACAAACAATGAGGATTGAATATCTTAATCCAGTTTTGATAACTAACACTACCGTGTATAGTGCGATCGCTATTAGTGCCAGTTAGAACACTTGCTTACAGTCGTTTAGACGGCTCAATTGTTGTTTTTCTTTACAAGAGATAACAATCCAATATATATATTATCATGTTTTTTCGCAAAAAAAACTGATGCTTTTTATATTTGCAAATAATTAGTTAGTTTATACCTTGAGCGATCGTTTTGAAAAATACCTAGTAAATTATGGTAAAAATGCCGAATTGTTGCCAACAACAATACTCCAGTGTGATGTCGCTAATTAAAAATACCAGGTTGATGCAAGCTACTTTGTCACCAATACTTTTAACAGTGGCGTGCTTAGCTACTACCTATGTTAACGCCCAGGAGTCCCCAAAAAATGATAACCAAATACCAAGAACTTCACAGACGCCGACATCTCCATTACCAGCGGTGCGATCGCCTTCCCTTGGTAATCAAATTTCCCTCAACGGGCGTACCTTATCAGCAACTTGGTTACAGCGGCCTGGAACAGCCAATCAAATCACAACCCATATCAGTGACGGTGCATTCCGGCAATTAATCGGAGTAAATTTTTTAAACAGTAGCAATTGGGCTAGGCAACCAATACAGTGGTTCTCTTCGGTTAGCAACCCATTAGTTCTAAACACTACTCTACTAAAGGGATATCGCTATCTAGATATTACTAATTTTGCTCAAACAGCCGGATGGCAAATCCAAGCCAATGGTAATACCTTAGCGATCGCCACCCCAAAAGCCCAAGTTACGAACATTGTTCAAAACCAGCAACCTTCACAAGCCAGTATTACTCCTTTGCCACCAACTCGGATTCTTGTCGATTTAGATCGTCCAACTCCCTGGCAAGTTGCACAAGGAGCAACTGTTAAAACAATTCCCACTTCATCCCCCGACCCAGACACACCACCACCAAAATCTACCACACCACCAAATCGGGAGTGGACGGTTACCCTGGATGCAATAGCCGATCCCGTTTTAATAGAACGTTATACTCCCCAGCCACCAGCAGCGCCACCAACATTACTGCCAGATATACTCAAACAATTATCGCCAGCTGCACCACCAGTACCAGCGCCAGAACCATTAATTCAAAAAGTAGAAGTGGTGAAGAACCAAACCATTATTCGTTTGAGCGTTCCCTTTGGTTTATCACCTCAAGTTAGTACTGTAGCAGACCCCCATCGCCTAATTATCGACATTCGACCCGATCCTTTACAAGAACGAGATATTACTTGGGCGCCAGGATTGCGCTGGCGACAGCATTATATTAACTTGGGCACAGAACGCTTCCCGGTGGTTTGGTTAGAAGTTAATCCTCGCACAGTTGGGCTAACGTTAAAACCAATGTGGGTTAGCGCTAATACACTTATTGGTACTGCTCCCTTAATTCAAACAGCACAACGTTACTTAGCGGTAGCTGCAATTAACGGTGGTTATTTTAACCGCAATAACAGATTGCCCTTGGGTGCGATTCGCCGAGATGGTCAGTGGTTATCAGGCCCTATTCTCAACCGAGGAGCGATCGCTTGGAATAATTCTGGCCAATTTTACTTCGGCCGCCTCACCTTAGAAGAAACTGCGATCGCTGCAAATAACCAACGCCTACCAATCCTCTTTCTCAATAGTGGCTACGTCCAGAGTGGTATTGCTCGTTACACCCCTGCTTGGGGAGCAACTTACACACCTCTAACAGACAATGAAATCATCCTAGTGGTACAAAAAGACCAAATTACTAATCAACTACCAGGCGGCAAAGTTGGTGAGCAGGCGATTCCTATTCCCTTAGATGGCTACCTACTAACCTTACGCGCCAGCGCTACTGCTAGTGCCTCACAGTTACCTATTGGTACTACAGTCAGCATTTCCAGCACCACTACTACCGCTGATTTTAATCGTTATCCCCACATTATCGGAGCAGGGCCGCTATTAATCCAAAATCGTCAAATTGTCCTTGATGCCAAAGCCGAGAAATTCAGCAATGCCTTTATTGCTGAAAAAGCTATTCGTAGTGGTATTTGCACAACACCAACAGGGACACTGATGATAACTGCCGTCCATAATCGTGTTGGTGGTTATGGCCCTACATTGGCAGAACACGCCCAATTACTGCAACAAATGGGCTGTGCGAACGCTCTAAATTTAGATGGCGGTAGTTCCACTAGTCTTTACTTAGGAGGACAACTACTTGATCGTTTTCCGAGTACAGCTGCTCGCGTGCATAATGGCATCGGTATTTTCCTGCAAAAATGAGGAATTGGCACCGCAGATTGTGTATTTGGGATTGAAAAGAATAATTTTAATTAATTTTAATTAATTAAAATTATTCTTATTCTTTATTCCTCAGCCGCTTTTTTAAAGTTTAGAACAAGCTGCCATTTTGCTTAATGAAGAGTTAGTGTAGACCTAAAAGTTTTAGTCAGTCACTATTTACACCATAGGGAGTGATTTTGTTATCTTTAGCAAAGTGCAATAAAATTCTGGTTTTTCAGGTTGCAAGATAACACCAGAATTTTTCATCAATATTTTTAAGAGTACCCACGGTTTGTTATGTCTTCAAATGAGGTTACTATGGCTCCATACCAAGAAATTACACAGACTGAGGCTCTACACATACCTATAGCTATTAGTTCCAAAAGTATTGCTGCAACTGAGTTACGTCCTTGGGGTGCTTTTACAGTCTTGGAAGAAGGACGGGGATACAAAATCAAGCGGATCGAAGTTAAGCCTGGACACCGCCTGAGTTTACAAATGCATCATCACCGCAGCGAACACTGGATTGTCGTCTCTGGTACAGCTAGGGTAATTTGTGGTGAGCAAGAAGTATTACTGAGTAATAATGAGTCAACTTATGTACCACAATGTACAGCTCATCGTTTAGAGAATCCTGGCGTGATTCCTTTGGTTTTAATTGAAGTGCAAAATGGCGAATACTTGGGTGAAGACGATATTATTCGCTACCAAGACGATTATGCTCGTACCAAAGATTAAAACCAAAAGAGCGCTATAAAAGCTCTAAACCCAAAACTGAATACATTTTTGTGCAAATTGTTTCTAGTAACTACTGCACACCCTAAGTCTCCGCCTAGTTGAGGTGGGGACTAAACTATGTTAGTCATATAAATGTACTATTATGTAAGAAGAGCGATCGCTCTGTTGGGGAAATATTAACTGAAGTTAAAATTCACAATCTTCATTTAAATAAAGCAAATACGCGGATACTGCCAACCTCGTAAACAAAATTGCTTGTTAACTGGAGACACAAATATTTAAAATCCAAAAAATCTTCTTTTGTCTTTGGAAGTAGAGATTTGACTTTTGACTGTATAAATTGAGTCTCATTAAATTTTAATTTAAGCGTATTTATACATATAGTTAAGCTAGGTGCAACATATAATAGAAAAGCATTGGTCAACCAATCTGTAGAATAAATATAGGTTATTCAGTTGCAAAAACGAATTTCATGATTCATCTGAGTCAAGCAGCCGCGAGTGAAATCGTGCGAATTAAGTCCAAGCAACAGCCAAATGTCTTGTTTCGATTAGCGGTAAAACCAGGTGGCTGTTCCGGTTTTTTTTATGATATGTCCTTTGATGAAGCAATAAAAGTTGGCGATCGCGTTTTTGACTTCGACGAGATTCAAGTAATCGTAGACGCCGAAAGTTTAAATCAACTCAAGGGTTTGACAGTAGATTATTCAGAGGACTTGATGGGTGGTGGTTTTCGTTTTCATAATCCCCAGGCAATCGCTACCTGTACTTGTGGTAATTCCTTTTCCATCAGTAATTAGTTATTTACCAAAAACCTAAGGATAAATGACAATTGACATCAAACCCGAAAAAAAGATATAATCAGGATTTGTTAAAACTTAGACCATAAGCAGCTTAACGCGCTGTAACTCATGCCAACAATACAGCAGCTAATACGTAACGAACGCGAACAAGCGCGTCAGAAAACAAAGTCCCCGGCTCTGAAACAATGCCCCCAACGTCGGGGAGTTTGTACCAGAGTATACACGACCACACCCAAAAAGCCTAACTCAGCTCTCCGCAAAGTAGCAAGGGTAAGACTCACCTCTGGGTTTGAAGTTACAGCTTACATTCCAGGGATTGGTCACAACTTACAAGAACACTCAGTTGTTATGATTCGTGGCGGTCGGGTTAAGGATTTACCAGGCGTGAGATACCACATTATCCGTGGCACCTTAGATACAGCCGGAGTCAAAGACCGCAAGCAAGGCCGTTCCAAGTATGGAACCAAACGTCCAAAAGAAGCCAAAAAATAGGATTAGGCGATTAATCGCACTAAACACGATTAATCGTCTGCCCTAGAAAGGCTTAGGGACAAAAAGTGATCGGTACCTGTGTTCTTGCAGCAGTGATGAAAACTATTTTATTTGTTTGAAGCAATCAAACAAGCTACACCCTACACTCAGCGAGCAAGTGTAGAATTTCTGAGGAGAATACTGTAACAATAACAGAATTCTCATTTGGACATTAAGGTTTAGAATCTTGTCGCCTTGAGTATTCAGTTGCTCTTAGCAAGTCAAGCAATTTTAGATTTTAGATTTGCGATTTTAGATTTAGCGAATTTCCAAGAGAATGAGATTTACAGACTCTTGATTTTTGATTTGTTCCAACCATCAGGTTAAGGGCATATTAAGGACAATTTGTAATCCAAAATCCAAAATCCAAAATTGGCATCTGTAACGCTCGAAAAAAATTGAGGAAGTCTGAGGGTTGGGTTCCACCGCTTTTAGTTTCCGGTGTCTGATAGCATATAATTTCGTTGCCAAATCCGAATTAAAGGTGAAGTATGTCTCGTCGTGGTGTTATTCAAAGGCGCCCAGTTCCGTCTGACTCAGTATATAACAGTCGCCTTGTGAGCATGATTATCAGGCGGATCATGCGTCATGGCAAGAAATCGCTTGCCGCCAGAATTGTTTATGATGCATTAAAAACCATTGAAGAACGCACTGGCAATAATGCTCTAGAAACTTTTGAAAGAGCAGTGCGTAATGCTACGCCTCTAGTAGAAGTCAAGGCTCGACGTGTCGGCGGAGCAACCTACCAAGTACCAATGGAAGTGCGTTCGGAACGGGGTACTACCCTAGCACTGCGTTGGCTGGTGCAATTTTCTCGCTCTCGGCCAGGGCGCACAATGGCAAGCAAACTGGCAAATGAGTTAATGGATGCTGCTAACGAAACTGGAAATGCAATTCGCAAGCGCGAAGAAACGCACCGGATGGCGGAAGCTAACAAAGCATTTGCACATTATCGTTACTAAGTGAAAAACGATATATCGTATTCCTCAAGCGGTATATCGTGAGATTTACAAAAAAGACGGTTTTCCGTAAAAGTATAGAATCTTAACAAAGAGTAATATACAAGATATCATGAGGCCAAAACTATAGGAGGTAATTGTGGCACGCACAATCCCGCTAGAGAAAGTACGCAACATCGGTATTGCGGCGCATATAGATGCGGGCAAAACAACAACAACAGAGAGAATATTATTTTACTCTGGGATAATTCATAAGATTGGTGAAGTTCATGAAGGAACTGCCGTCACAGACTGGATGGAGCAGGAGCGCGAGCGGGGAATTACCATCACTGCTGCTGCTATTAGTACCAGCTGGAAAGATCATCAAATTAACATTATCGATACTCCGGGTCACGTAGACTTCACAATTGAAGTTGAGCGTTCCATGCGCGTGTTGGATGGGGTAATCGCGGTATTTTGTTCTGTGGGTGGCGTACAACCACAGTCTGAAACAGTTTGGCGACAAGCAGATCGCTACAAAGTGCCTCGGATCGCCTTCATCAACAAGATGGATCGCACAGGAGCGAACTTTTATAAAGTTCACGAGCAAATGCGCGATCGCCTGCGGGCAAATGCGATCGCCATTCAATTACCAATTGGTAGCGAAAACGACTTCAAGGGTATTATTGACCTGGTACGGTTGCGTGCCTACATTTATAACAACGACCAAGGAACTGATATCCAAGAAACGGATATCCCCGCGGACTTGCAAGAGCAGGTAGAAGAATACCGTACCAAGCTGATCGAAGCGGTAGCAGAAACCAACGACGATCTGATGACTAAGTACTTCGAGGGTGAAGAACTTACAGAAGAAGAAATTCGTACTGCTCTACGTACAGGTACAATTGCGGGTACGATTGTGCCAGTACTTTGTGGCTCGGCATTTAAAAATAAAGGCGTACAGTTAATGCTTGATGCAGTTGTAGATTACCTACCTGCACCAAGTGAAGTTCCGCCAATTCAAGGCATACTGCCGAATGGGGATACTGTTGAGCGACGAGCTGATGACAACGAACCTTTATCAGCTCTGGCATTCAAGATTATGGCTGACCCTTACGGGCGTTTGACATTTGTTCGCGTTTATTCTGGTGTGCTGAAAAAGGGAAGCTACGTCCTCAACGCTACTAAGAATAAAAAAGAACGGATTTCGCGCTTAGTTCTCATGAAGGCAGACGATCGGCAAGATGTCGAGGAATTGCGTGCGGGTGATCTCGGAGCAGCCCTGGGATTGAAAGACACCTTGACAGGTGACACGATCTGTGATGATGGGTCGCCAGTAATTCTGGAATCTCTATTCATTCCTGAGCCTGTAATCTCGGTAGCGGTTGAACCCAAAACCAAGAACGACATGGACAAACTGTCCAAGGCTCTGCAATCTCTCTCAGAAGAAGACCCAACCTTCCGCGTCAGCGTCGATCCAGAAACCAACCAAACCGTAATTGCCGGGATGGGAGAACTACACCTAGAAATTCTGGTAGACCGGATGTTACGCGAATTCAAAGTGGAAGCGAATGTTGGTGCGCCGCAAGTAGCTTACCGCGAAACAATTCGTAAGCATGTAACCAAGGTTGAAGGTAAATTCATCCGCCAAAGCGGTGGTAAAGGTCAATACGGCCACGTTGTGATCGATTTAGAACCAGGAGAACCAGGCAGCGGTTTTGAGTTCGTCTCCAAAATTGTTGGCGGTGTCGTACCTAAAGAGTATATCGGCCCCGCAGAACAAGGAATGAAAGAAAGCTGCGAATCGGGTGTTCTGGCTGGATATCCGTTGATTGATGTCAAAGCCACGCTGGTTGATGGGTCATACCACGATGTAGACTCTTCGGAAATGGCTTTCAAAATTGCTGGCTCAATGGCAATGAAAGAAGCTGTGCTTAAAGCTTCACCAGTACTATTAGAGCCTATGATGAAAGTTGAAGTGGAAGTTCCTGAAGACTTTATGGGGAACGTCATTGGCGACCTCATCTCCCGTCGGGGGCAGATTGAAAGCCAAAGCACTGAACAGGGACTTTCTAAAGTGGCATCCAAAGTTCCACTGGCGACCATGTTCGGCTACGCCACTGATATCCGGTCGAAGACCCAAGGTCGTGGTATCTTCACGATGGAGTTCAGCCACTACGAAGAGGTGCCCAAGAGCGTAGCTGAAACTATCATCGCAAAAAGCAAAGGGAACGCTTAATTAAAAAAGGAAACAAGGATTCATGGCACGCGCAAAGTTTGAAAGGACTAAACCCCACATTAATATCGGTACAGTTGGCCACGTTGACCACGGTAAAACTACCTTGACAGCAGCCATCACAATGACCTTGGCAGCTATGGGCCAAGCTGTAGCTAAAGGCTACGACCAAATTGATAACGCACCAGAAGAAAAGGCACGGGGTATTACCATCAATACCGCTCACGTAGAGTATGAAACCGCAAATCGGCACTATGCTCACGTAGACTGCCCCGGGCACGCTGATTATGTGAAAAACATGATCACTGGTGCAGCGCAAATGGATGGTGGCATCCTGGTGGTTGCTGCTACCGATGGTCCTATGCCCCAAACCCGCGAACACATCCTGCTGGCAAAACAGGTAGGCGTTCCTAGCCTGGTTGTCTTCTTGAACAAAGAAGACTTGATGGATGACGAAGAACTTTTGGAACTAGTAGAACTAGAACTGCGGGAATTGCTTTCTAGCTACGATTTCCCAGGCGATGACATCCCCATCATCAAAGGCTCTGGTCTGCAAGCTCTAGAAGCAATGACCAAGAATCCCAAGACCCAACGGGGAGAAAATAAGTGGGTAGACAAAATCTACGAACTGATGGATGCTGTTGATTCTTACATTCCCACCCCCGAACGGGATGTTGACAAGCCCTTCTTGATGGCTGTAGAAGACGTGTTCTCCATCACTGGTCGTGGTACTGTTGCCACAGGTCGGATTGAGCGGGGTGTAGTTAAAGTCGGCGATAACGTTGAACTAGTGGGTATCAGAGATACTCGCGCCACCACCGTAACTGGTATTGAGATGTTCAAGAAGAGTCTCGACCAAGGTATGGCTGGGGATAACGCGGGGGTACTACTCAGAGGTATCCAAAAAGCTGATATTGAACGGGGTATGGTAATTGCTAAACCCGGTTCGATTACACCTCACACTCAATTTGAAGGTGAAGTGTACGTTTTAACAGAAAAAGAAGGCGGTCGTAAGACTCCATTTTTCTCTGGCTACCGTCCCCAGTTCTATGTGCGGACAACCGATGTAACTGGCACCATTAAAACCTTCACCTCTGATGATGGTGGCGAGGCAGAAATGGTGATGCCAGGCGATCGCATCAAAATGACAGTAGAATTGATCAACCCAATCGCGATTGAACAAGGAATGCGCTTCGCTATTCGCGAAGGTGGTCGCACCATCGGTGCTGGTGTCGTCTCCAAAATTTTGAAATAGCACCTTTTTGCTCATAACAAAGGAGCAGAGATGGTATAGTTCCACTCTGCTCCTTTCTCTTCCCTCTATTCTAGGTACTGGTGATTGGGGATTAGGGATTGGGTATTGGGTTCCCAGTCGCCAGTCCCTAGTTCCCAGTCCCTAGCCTCCAGTCCCCTAATTACGCAGAACCTGGACAATTAAAGATGGCAACTCTACAGCAGCAGAAAATTAGAATTCGCTTACAAGCTTTTGACCGACGCTTACTAGATACATCTTGCGAGAAGATTGTAGATACAGCTAACCGCACCAATGCTACAGCGATCGGCCCTATTCCTTTACCAACAAAACGCCGAATCTACTGTGTGCTGCGATCGCCTCACGTAGATAAAGATTCACGGGAACACTTTGAAACCCGTACTCATCGCCGGATTATTGACATCTACCAGCCATCTTCTAAAACTATTGATGCCTTGATGAAATTGGATTTACCATCCGGTGTAGATATCGAAGTCAAACTTTAATTAGTCATTAGTCATTGGTCAATAGACAAAAGACGACTAACAAAGCACAAAGTCTGACGGGAGGTTTCCTTTGCTTAGACTTTGTAAGACAGAAATAATGATATCAGTATGAATATTTACCTTGCCCTGAAGAAATATATCTCAGGGCTTTTTATTTAGCCCTAAAACAAATGGTAGAATGTAAACAAATTACGGGAAAAGCAGAGAAAAATAAATTTTAAAGATTAAGTTTATACCAAGGTAACAATGACATCATCTTCTAAAATTGCAGTCCGCGAACTACCTCTGTTCCCGTTACCCGAAGTAGTTCTGTTTCCTACCAGACCATTGCCCCTGCACATCTTTGAATTTCGCTACCGAATCATGATGAACACGATTTTGGAGAGCGATCGCAGGTTCGGTGTTTTAATGTTCGATCCAGTTAAAGGTACAATTGCAAACACTGGCTGCTGTGCCGAAATTGTTCATCATCAGCGGCTGCCAGACGATCGGATGAAAATGTTGACCTTGGGGCAGCAAAGATTTCGTGTATTAGAATATGTTCGTGAAAAGCCATACCGTGTTGGTTTAGTAGAGTGGATTGAAGACCACCCACCGACTAAAGATTTGCGCCCTTTGGCTTCAGAAGTAGAACAACTACTGCGGGATGTTGTACGTCTGTCAGCTAAACTAACCGAACAAAATATTGAGTTACCAGAAGATTTGCCCGACCTCCCAATAGAGCTATCTTATTGGGTAGCTAGTAACCTCTATGGTGTTGCCGCAGAACAACAGTTATTGCTAGAGATGCAAGATACTGCAACTCGTCTAGAGCGTGAAGCAGAAATTTTAACTTCTACTCGCAATCACTTGGCAGCTAGGGCTGTTCTCAAAGATACATTTAATGAGAAATAATAAGTAGTTATTAGTCATTGGTCATTAGTTATTTGTTAAGAAACAAAGAACAAATGACAACTGACAAATGACTAAACAACGCTTACTGGTAAAACACTGTAAGTGCCCAAAATTCTGAGAATCTCTGTGTGGCTAGTCAATTCTGCTAAAGCAGATTGCATTTGTGTTTCGTTGGCGTCTGCTTCTACATCAATAAAAAACAAATATTCCCCTAGCGATCGCTTTGTGGGGCGAGATTCGATCCGGCTGAGGTTAATCCCCAGCTGAGCAAAGATTTGCAAAGGTTTGACTAACGCTCCTGGAATATTCGCAGGTACACTGAAAGCTAGGGAAGTGTGACTAAAAGTTGGTCTAGCGTTCTGAGAACCAGCGTTTGCTTCCCCCTGACTTACTACCCAAAAACGAGTAAAGTTTTCTGGATAATCGTTAATAGCACTGGCAACTATGGGCAGATTGTAGAGATCAGCTGCTCTACTAGAGGCGATAGTTGCTGTTGTCGGCTCTTGTTCCAATCGCCCTAGTGCTTCGGTTGTAGAGTTGTTAGCAATAATCTGTACCCGTGGGAGGAACCGCTCTAACCATAGCTGACATTGTGCCAAAGCTTGGGGATGAGAGTAAACAGTTTGAATGCTATCTAAGCTATTAGCACAGGAAATTAAATTATGGACAATGGGTAATACCAAGGCCAACTGAATTCGCAACCCGTCCAACTGCCACAGTGTATCTAGCGTCATGGTCACACTCCCTTCAATAGAATTTTCCACTGGCACAACAGCCAACTGGGCTTGACCTTTAGCAACTGCGTGCAGCGATTGGGAGATGCTGGGATAGGGGCATAAAATAGTTTCAAATCCTGTAGTTTTGCCCAGCCAGTTGGCATAAAAAATAGCTGCTTGTTCTGAATATGTACCCGGTGGGCCTAAATGTGCGATCGATATAGTCATGCCATTAGCCTTGAGTTGATAGTTTCGCTGGAATTGAGTATTAAGAGGGATTTATAGAACTGAATTTTATCCTAAATAATTTTATCCATATACAAATAAATCGAATTATGAATTTAATTAAATAAGCTATCCATAGCTGTTCTCTAATAGTCGGATTTCCAGGCAGCTTTTTGTCTAAATTTATCTGAAGATTGAAGATAAATCTTATTAGCTTATGCTATTTTTAGTGCATGTTTGTAATTTTTTGTCAATGCTTAATTCCTAATCCAAACTTTTTTTAACAAAAGATAATAATGAGCGTACCAACTTGTTAGCGATCGCGTATACCTCATCAACAAGTATAATTTTGATGGTAAATAAAATTTTTACTTTGTCTGTAATCAGATTAAGTTGTTAAAAAATATTAAAATTAAGAAACATATACTTTTATTCGCTCATGGCTATCCGGTTTACTGCGTCCCAATCGGTTGAAATAGCCGTTCCAGAGGAGCCTATTCCGATTCAGTACTATTTACGTCAGCCTCAACGTCTGGTTAAGGCATTGGTTGACAATAGCCGCATTCAGCAACTTTCTGAAGAGATATTTCGCTTGAAAATGCGTCCGCTGACTTTTATGTCACTAAGTATTCAACCGACTGTAGACATGAAAGTTTGGGTAGAATCAAATGACATAATTTATTTGCGATCGCTAAGCTGTGAAATTTTGGGTTTAGAGTATATTAATCAACGCTTTGCTCTCAATTTAAAAGGACATTTATCTCCCAAAGAGCTAAGCACAGGTACTCGCCTGCAAGGAAGAGCTGACTTAGAAGTACAGATAGATTTGCCACCACCATTTTCCCTGACTCCCAAGCCAATTTTAGAGGCTACTGGGAATGCTTTGCTCAAAAGCGTGCTGGTGACGGTAAAGCAACGACTATTACATCAACTTTTGGCAGATTATCGCCGCTGGGTGATATCACAAACGAAAAATCAAGGAATTAACGGCGACAGTAGTAAACTGCCAATGTTGAACCCTGAGTAATTATTGCATCACTCACTATGCAGTAATTTGATTTGGCAAGGACGAAAAGACTTGCGATGTAGTGGCGATGGGCCGTATTGTTGCAGAGCCAGCAGATGCTGCTGGCTACCATAACCCTTGTTACACTCTAAGTTGTACATTGGGTATTTTGATGCTAGACGCATTATTAGCTCGTCACGCCAAACCTTGGCGATAATACTGGCAGAGGCAATAGCAAGCGATCGCTCGTCTCCTTTGACTATTGTTTGTTGGGCCAATAAAAGATCTTTAATTGACTGATTGCCATCAACTAAGCAGAGTGTAGGCTGTACTTTTAACTTTAGTACAGCCCGCTTCATTGCTAACAGCGTCGCTTGCAAAATATTTATCTTGTCAATTTCGGCAGTGGAAGCAAACCCAATTTTCCAATCTACAGCCAGTCCCCAAATTTGTTGTGCTAGCTGAGTTCTTCTTTGACTAGACAATTTTTTACTGTCTTTAATTTTAGCTGCCATTAGTTCTGGCAAAGCATAATCTGGCAGAATTACGGCCGCCGCCACCACAGGGCCAAATAAAGCGCCTCGCCCTACTTCATCCACACCTGCAACTAACCCCGAAATCCCTGACAAGGTAGAAAACTCTAGCCAACTGGATTCTTCCAGAAGTGCTGGGGAACAATTAGCAGCAGTTTGCTGTGTTTCTACCATAAGCTAAATTAATTGTCGTCGAGCGCCGAGGAACGACGGCGGCGGCGACGGTTGGCTGTGGTGCTACTTGCATCACTTTCATCTACGTTCGCCACGGGTGTCGAAGGGCTGTCAGTAAACTCTGATGGTTCATCTGTGTCTTGAATTATCTCTTGGATTGAGGATTTTTGTTCTGGCTCAATAACTTTCGGTATCGGTATTCTGCTTGGAGTAAGTTCAGATGTTGCTCTTTGAGCAGTAATTGGTTCTGGGATTGATTCAGTTGGCGTCGTTGGCAGTTGGCCTGGCTGAATCACGTTAATAATCACAGACTTAGGATTTTTAACTTCTTGCTCCAATTTCACCAAGGGAGAGATTCCCATTAAGGCAAACATATCCTGTTCTTGGAGTGTCATTTCTACAGTCCTAATTTCCGGTGGTTCTACCACTGGTTTGACTGGCTCTGCCTTGGTAATTTTAGTGCGCTCTATTCTTTCACTCCAACCTGGCTTACCAAGGGTAGGTGAGGGAATTTCTGGCGTTACTCCCAGTTCTGGTTCACCGTCAAGATCTAAGTCTGGCTCGTTGACAAAAGCAAGTGGATTACTGCCAGTCCGGGTTTCATCTTTCCCATTTAATCCGTTAATACCACTAATGCGATTGCGACGAGTTCGGGTACGACGCTTATTATCGTTCAGCTCTTGATAACTTGGATGATTGATCAGATTAAGATTACTCAATTCTGAATCACCATCAAATGGTTCCCCAAATCCATCATAGGTTTCTCGTGGTTCTGGGATGCGTGCAGATGGCTGACGCGGTTCTCTATGAGGCAAAGGAGAAACAAAACGCTCACGCTCTGGCATTTCTGTTGGTGTGGGGAATCGATTTTCGATTTCTCCCGGCAGACGCACGGTATGTCCTAAACCACCACAGGTGGGGCAAGTTTCACCAAACAATTCGTAAATATTTTGACCCTGACGCTTGCGAGTCAGTTCTACTAAACCTAGTTCAGTTAGTTGAGCTATCTGGGGACGAGCTTTGTCTGCTTTGAGCGCTTTATTAAAGTGTTCCAGAACTTGCAGTTGGTCGCGTCGCGATTCCATATCAATAAAATCAACGACAATCACTCCGGCAATATTTCGCAGACGCAATTGCCGAGCAATTTCTGTTGCTGCTTCGCAGTTTGTCCACAAAACTGTTTCTCTGGCTGTTGCCGATCGCGTAAACGAACCTGAGTTAACATCAATTACTGTTAATGCCTCAGTCGGCTGAATGATAATGTAACCTCCAGAAGGTAGGTCTACCCTTGGTTTCAGGGCTTCTCGGATGGCGGCGTTAATCCGGAAATACTCTAAAATTGGTGAGCGATCGCGATGATGATCGATTAACAGCCCTTGAGGTGTTTGGCCTCCACTCCAGTTCTGTAAATACTGCTTAACTCGCTTCAAACCAGTGCTGGAATCCACAACGATCCGATTCACATCTGCGCCGTACATATCTCGCAATACGCGCTGAATAAAATCATCGTCCCGGTTGAGTAGTGCTGGGGCGCGGGTGGAATGAGCTTCCTGTTGGATTGCCTCCCACTGCTTTTGCAGCACTTCTAAATCTTCCATAATCGCTTCTTCTGGTTTGCCTTCTGCTTCTGTACGCACCAGCAAACCCATTCCCGCCGGTTTAATCAAAATCGCTAGCGCCCGCAAGCGGTTGCGCTCGCTTTCACTTTTAATCCGCCGGGATAAATTTACGCCTCTGCCATAGGGCATCAGTACCACGTAGCGTCCGGGTAAGGTGATATTACCAGTCAGCCTCGGCCCTTTTGTCCCCGTTGGCTCTTTCATTACTTGCACCAACACCTTCTGTTGTGGTGCTAATAGTTCTGTGATTGCTGCTGCGGTACGCTTTAGCTTTAATGGCCCCAAGTCCGTGACGTGAATAAAGCCGTTGCGTTCTGGATCGCCAATATTGACAAAAGCTGCATCTATTCCAGGTAATACGTTTTCTACTACTCCTAAGTAGATATCACCTATTTGATGATGACCGGTAGCAACAACAAGTTCCTGTATCTGATCTTCAGAAAAAACCGCAGCAATTTGGTGCTGCTCCGCGATAATAATTTGTTTTGGCATTCAATTTCCTCAAAAATTGGCAGCACTAACAGGTTTAGAGGTTTGTTGTATCAAGTTCGGTTAATTACTTCTAAATGAAAATTCTTTGCATTCCCGTGTCTGTTGAGACAATGTTACAGTTATCACTGCTACTACAAAGAAGAACTCTTTAGCCTTAGCTCAAACTTCTTTTGACACGGCAGTTGCTACCCTACCCTGCGGGGAACGGAAACGCCAAAGGCAAACAATTCGGAGAACCCGTTGTTAGCACATATCTCGTCTTTGCGTCAGTTTTCATTTTCTGTGTAATTCCAGTTCGATATTATACCTTTTATTCCTGTAAGCCTAAAAAGACGCTACTGGTAATAACAATCGTCAAGCAATTTTGGATTTTAGATTTAGGGTTTTTGATTGAAACAGACCACGAGGGCAAAAAGCTTAAGGATTTTAGATTGATGATTTGAGATTAGTTCGACCCATAAAGGTGGGGCATGAACGAAAAAAACAATCTAAAATCTGTCTTGAAAAGCTTTGGCCGGAGGAAACCTCCGCTCAAATGCCAGTGTACAAATGCAAAAACCCACCCAAACGACTGACTCAACTTTTGTCTCCGACACGCTACGCGAACGCAAAATCTAAAATTGAAAATCAACCTGAGCTTCTGAGTTAAATAGCTATTGATACTCTTAAGAGCTTTCACACGCTTGATTATTCCAGAACGGCTGCATATTCATATTGTTTAAGCAATTAAATCAACCGTCCGTGGTTGATTTCTGATGTAATACTCTCTTTGAAAGAGAGTTCTGAGTTGAAAGTACTAAATCCTGAGTCAACTTTTAACTCAGGATATTTGATTTGAGAGTAACCTACTGAAGTCGTTAACAAAAAAAAACTACTTCTATTTTCCATTCCCCAGATTTATCCTTAGGGTTATATTCTGCAACACCAGTCGCTACTCTACCTGAAGTTGCTCTGGCCTACGGCAAACTGCGCTTTGGCTTTGCGCGTTTGTGGGCGTCTATAAGTCGGCATAACCGACGGTAGTTGCTTTCATGCGGAGTTCTCCAAAGGAGTACAACTCTACAAGAGTAACGCACTGGCTCTTAGGCACTACTGTGGATTGGACATTCAGCAGTTGTTTAAAAAGCATGGAGTTAGAGAATCTAACCGAGCCTGCTGTTCGTTACTGATTCACAAGGTAGCTATAGAGAGAGTGTGTGTTCTTTAATCTGCCTCAGTTTGTCTGGGATAAAATCCTAGAAGTTGCACTCTAAAATCTTTGCTTTCGCCCCCTGAATGCGAGGGTAGTGAACCAGCTAATTCAATGCAGCGCCAGAAAATTTCTCTTCATCTCATTCTAACGCAACCTTGCTAAAAATCAATTCCTATGATGTGCCATCTTATGACAACTACTAGCAAGTTGCCATAGAGGGATTATACCCCTAAAACTAGGCGATTGCGGTGGATGTGTAGGATTTGAAATTCTACATTAGCTACTGCCTCTAACATAAACACAATTTGTTCTGGACGCAAGAGCCAACCATCTTGGCGGTAGCTGCCTACATAACGAATAACAGATATAGATTCTGCCGTGTTTTTGTGGGTTTCTACCAATTCCAATTCAAACAAGCGATCGCACAGATTTATTAACTGGCTTTTGCCTTCCTTTTTTGTTTGCTCGTACCAGAGTTCGTCTTTGGCTTTGATGGTATCAATCCAGTTTTGCCATTGTGCAGCTGTCACTTCATTTGCTGCTGCCACAGTCATCAAATATTCTGCGGCTTGCAACAGTTGGCTAGCGGCTTTCGCTTTTAAATCGATTTGCGCCACATTATATATAGGTATGTCTGTGGGCATTTCCCTAGCTAGTTTTTCTTTAAAAGTATCAACTGTTACTGGCATTGTTAACTCAAAATCCGCAATTTCACCGCTGCTAGTAGCTCCTAAAGCCAAAGCAGTGGCTAGAGAAATTCGCGGCATTGGATGAAATCCACCAGTAAAGGCAATTGGCAAACCTGCTCGCCGCACAACTCGGTCAAACAAACGGATTAAATCTAGATGGCTCACCAAAGCCATGTTACCTTGTTTACCGAACCAAAGTCGTATTCGTTGTCCCCTAATGGTGTTGGGGACAAATTCACCAGCGAATTTTGGCACAGGAGGTGGTTCAATGACGATATTGTGACCAAAATCAGTGCCACAAACACCACAGTGAGAACAACCTTCAAAGGAGCAATCAGGTACAATTGCGGCTGTTAGAGCGCGTTCCAAGTCTTCTTTGAGCCACTTTTTGTCAATTCCGGTATCTATGTGATCCCAGGGTAGGGGAGTGTCAAGGGAGTGGGTAGAGACGGGATTAATCGCGTCTGTACCGAGTGGGGAGTGCTCCTCTTTTTGAAACAAATTCCATTCGCCGTTTTCGATTTGGCGGTATTTCCAATCTAGACCGGCTTGGGCGATCGCATCTGCCCAAGCAGTAAAAGCTTTATCTAAATTGTCATACCAGGAATCCATACCTGCACCCAATTCCCAGGCGCGACGCAGTACTTTGCCCAAAGTGCGATCGCCTCGCCCAATAAAATCTTCCATTGCCGAAATCCGGACATCGGTAAAATTTGCCTTTGCTCCCTTTATTCGGCGGAATTCTTGCCGCAGCAGGTTTTGTTTGCGCTTAAATTCAGTGGTAGAAACTGAGTGCCACTGAAATGGCGTATGCGGCTTAGGAGTAAAGTTAGAAATTGTCAAATTAAAGTTTAGGGGTTTTCTGCCTTTGCCCCGACATTCACGCTGTAGCCAACTTACTGTTTCGGCAATGCCCAAGACATCAGCATCTGTCTCACCTGGCAAGCCAATCATAAAATAGAGCTTAATTTTGTCCCAACCTTGCTCCCAAGCGGTTTTCACTCCCCGCAACAATTCTTCATTGGTCAAACCTTTATTTACGATGTCTCGCATCCGCTGAGTTCCAGCTTCGGGAGCAAAGGTCAGTCCACTTTGTCGCGTACCTCCAAGGATATTGGCAATATTTTCATCAAATCTATCTACTCTTTGGCTGGGTAGACTCAGAGAAATGTTTTCATTTTTTAACCGATTTTTAATTTCCATCCCCACCGCTGGTAGGGATAAATAATCAGAACAACTCAAGGAAAGCAAGGAAAATTCATTGTAACCGGTTGCCCGCATCCCTTGTTCAATTGCTTCTACCACTTTATCCGGTTCTACATCTCGTGCTGGTCTAGTCAGCATTCCTGGTTGACAGAAGCGACAGCCACGAGTGCAACCACGGCGAATTTCAATGGTCAAGCGGTCATGTACTGTTTCTACGTAGGGAACTAAGCCAATAGAATATGCTGGAATGGGGGTTGCAACTCTTCGTAGAATTCGTTTAGGAACATCTGGACGCAGAGGATGAACTGAGCCATCGTCTGCCATGTCGTAAAACTGGGGGACATATACGCCTGGGATCTGTGCCAGGTCGAGTAATAGTTCTTCCCGACTTAAAAGAGCTTTTTTGCCTTCTTCTAATACCAAACCAATTTCTGGCAGTAATTCTTCTCCGTCTCCAAGAGCGAAAAAGTCAAAGAAGTCAGCGTAAGGCTCAGGATTTGATGTCGCTGTCTGCCCCCCAGCAAAAATCAGAGGATAACAAGACTGGGTATCGCTAAATTCTCCTCTGCCTTCCTGCCTCTCCCGCCACGTTAAAGGAATTCCCGCCAAATCCAACATTTCTAGGATATTAGTTGCACCCAGTTCGTAACTGAGGCTAAAGCCTAAGATGTCGAATTCTGTGAGCGATCGCTTTGACTCTACCGCAAATAACGGTGTATTGGTTTCCCGTAGTTTGGCTGATAGATCTTGTCCTGGTAAGTAGGCGCGATCGCACAACTGGCTCTTTTGGGCATTCAAAATATTATATAAAATGATGTGCCCTAAATTCGATGCACCGACTTCATAGACTTCTGGGTAGGTTAAGACCCAGCGTATTGTTGCCGTTTCCCAAGGTTTGTGTACTGCTAAGCGCTCGTTACCCAAGTAACGCCCTGGTTTTAAAATATCCGATGTTATTAGCTTTTCAACTGCAACAGCCACTATGCTATCTTCGAGCTACCTTAATTACAGTTACTAAAACCCAACCTTAGCATCGAATTAGGCCTTTCAACAAAATTTATCGTTACAACTTATAACTCCTTTACATAAAGTCCGCTCCTCACCTAAACTTTGCTTGTTTTACATAGTTTTTATATGAATTTATGTTGCAGACAAGTCAGCTTCGCTTTCTAAAATTTCAAAAACTCTATCTAGCTGCGTCAGTTCAAAAATAATTTTAACTGAAGGAGCAAGATTGCAAAGTCGGAAACTCCTGTCTAAACCCAAAGCCAGTTTGTGTGCAGATAATAATGCCATCAAACCTGCGCTGTCTAAGGATTCTACTCCCCCTAAATCTACTACCAAGATGGAAATATCATTTTTGGCGAGCTCTGTGGTTAGATCTCGTTCAAATTCTAAGGCGTTTGCAGCATTCAAAGAGCCTTGTGGTTGAATAACCGCAATTTTGGGATACTGAAGCACTGCTTGCATGGTTACATCCTATGAGAGTTATTGAAGCGTCAAGGTAAGAATTATTTGAACATAAACTTTTTTTTGTTGCATCGACCATATGTCTTAGCTTTCTTTGCTGAATCTTTATTGCTTTAGTATGTCTGTTTAAAGATTGTTATAATTCCAGTTTAAAATGTGTTCATATATACTTTTTTTTTATCTCAGTTCAAAAACAATCAACATAGACAGCAGTAAAACAAAAAAATTATCCGTAACTTTTCTGAGGAAACTTGCCTAGTCTATAACTTAAGCTAATTTAGCCAAGTTTTAACGGGAAGTTAAATGTCGCACTTTACTGTTACCGATGATATTAGACAAAATCACAGCAGATTATTTATCTAGCTAATTTAAATTGTGATCTATATCACTAATCAAATAGTATTTGATCGCTTTTTATACTTAGAATTATCTGGAATAATTAATATCATATAGAGTTGGGTTATTACTTATGAGAACTAGGTACGCTATTCGTAAATTGGTAGAAAAAGCTCTTGATATTAAAAAATTAACTCCTGAAATAGAAAATGAAATTAACTCAGAGCTAACGCAACTGGGTTATATTTCTGACGTTGACTACGAAGCTTTAGAATTATTAATGTCAGAAATGGATGCTGGTCGGATTCAGTTAGTTTCTAGCCTTGGATACTAATCATCTGTCTTTGGGTATAGAGGTTTTTAATTTATTAAGTGAATTTAATAAAGACTAGAGCAATCAAATTTTCAAACAGTTATGGTAGCTCCGGCATGGCTAAGGAAAAAGAAGCCACTATACATGAAGATAGATGCTTGTAAAGGTGCTTTTACCTGTATACCTTCTTGCTTGAAATACAACGCCGATAATAAAGGCGAGATCGTTGGTTTTATTTTCTATGATATTGATTATTTAAATGCTAAGGTGGCGTAAACTGTGCTAATGACCACCTAGATTGTGCATTCTTCATAAATAGCCATGCAGTTCGCTAAACGCCTAGAAAAAATTCCTCCCTATCTGTTTGCTGAAATTATCCACAAGCAGAATGAACTCGTTGCTAAGGGAGTTGATATCATTAATATGGGTATTGGCGATCCAGATAAACCGACTCCTACGCATATTCTCCAGGTAATGCATGAGGCGATTGATGATGCTTCTATGCACAATTATCCTCCCTACCAAGGTACGAAGGAATTTCGGGAGACAGCGGCTAAGTGGATGGAAAATCGGTTTGGCGTGACAGGGTTGAATCCCGATACAGAAATTGTTTCTTCAATTGGTTCTAAAGAAGCAATTCATAATACTTTCTTAGCATTTGTGGAACCAGGAGACTATACATTAATACCAGATCCTGGTTATCCTGTGTATCGGACTTCAACAATTTTCGCTGGTGGTGAGCCTTTTACTATGCCTTTGAAGGGAGAAAACAGTTTTTTACCTGATTTGAGTAGCATACCCGAACAAGTAGCTCACAAAGCAAAGCTGTTGTGGATTAATTATCCGAATAATCCCACTGGGGCGTTAGGAACACTAGAGTTTTTTGAAGAATTGGTAGCTTTCTGTAAGCAGTATGATATTTTGCTGTGCCACGATCATGCTTACTCAGAAATGGCATACGATGGCTACAAACCGCCTAGTGTGCTGCAAGTTGCGGGTGCGAAAGATGTGGCGATCGAATTTCACAGTCTGTCTAAGTCATACAATATGACAGGTTGGCGAGTGGGTTTTGTTGCTGGTAATTCTGTTGGGATTCAAGGATTAGCGCAGGTAAAAACTAACGTTGATTCTGGGGTGTTTAAGGCAATTCAACAAGCAGCGATCGCAGCTTATTCTAATACCACAGAGGTAGAACTCCAAGCCATCATGTCGGTTTACCAAAATCGGCGTGACATTATCATCAATGGACTGCAATCTCTAGGTTGGCCAATTCAGCCTCCTAAAGCTACCCTTTATGTCTGGACGCCTGTTCCTCAAGGATATTCTTCAATAGAATTTGTGAATTTGCTACTTGACAAATGTGGCATTGTTGTACCTCCTGGCAGTGGTTACGGTGCATGTGGAGAAGGCTTTTTCCGAATAGCTTTAACTATCTCTGATGAAAGATTGCAAGAAGGAATTCAACGGATGAAAGATGCTGGCATTCGTTATGTGTGACTGGGGAATGGGGATTAGGGACTGGGGACTGGGGGAGAGAATTTCGCCTCACCACACTACCCCTGGCACACTCCCAATGCCCCATGCCTAATCCCTAATCCCTAGTCCCTAGCCCCTAGTCCCTCTTGATATGCTTGCCAAAGTTGGTGAATAAACTGATTGAGTTGCTGTTTGGCGGCTGAGTCAAGCTCGGCTTTTGGTTGTTTTGCTAAAACTTGACTCAATAAGGTAATTACTTCTGTGTCTAAAGCTGGTTGAAATAAATCAGCAGGCCAAAGTAGGTCAGATGCATCGCGTAAATCGGTAATCAGGGGGGATTCTTCAATGAAGGTGACCATTAATAAAGGACGCACCCAGCACAACTGACGAGAAACTACAAATTGAATGACTTCTGCATATAGATTCCTCTCACCATGCTTTAAAGACACTATTTGTCCAGGTTGAAGAAAATCTAAGTTCATGTCCATCATTTAGACAGTTTGGGCAGCGATAAAGATTGTTTTGTAAGTTTTTGAGTTTAAAACTCAGAATGTGCTCCTTTTAAAGGAAGCTTCTGTAACATTAGGGTAGCACTCTCACGGCAACGATGTCTTAGAGATATGGCTTATCAGTGTCTACCCAAGACTAATAGGACTAATCCCTAACAGCAAAGGGTTTTCCTAGCATAGTATCTCGACAGAAATACTATAGAATAGGTAAATAACTGTTAAGCGATCGCTAAACAGAGGCTTTGTTGTAGTGAATTAACGATTAAAGAGCAAAGAGCAGTGTCAGTTGAAACCATAGAAAAGCGTTCTACGTCCCGCAAGCTCGCGCCTCGGTATCGCGTTTTGCTCCATAACGATGACTACAACCCTATGGAGTACGTGGTACAAGTATTAATAACCACCGTGCCGAGCCTTACCCAACCCCAGGCTGTTAGCATCATGATGGAAGCCCATACTAATGGAATGGCTTTAGTCATTACTTGCGCTCAGGAACATGCTGAGTTCTATTGTGAAACATTGAAAAGTCACGGTTTAAGTAGCACGATTGAACCTGATGAATAATTATTAGTCATCGATCGTTTATGATTAATGACTTAACTTTGTATGCAAAAAAACCTTGTCCGTTTAGCCCAACGCCCTGCCCCTATTAGGCTGGGTTATTTTATTTTGAGTTTATTGCTGCTATGGTTGCCCTTAGCTGCACCAATTTACTTACTAGTAAATGATTCAAATTTAGTAAGTATATTGACAATGGTTTTATTATATGGATTATTTATTTTTCTTTTGAGGCTTTGGGGTAAGCATGTCTACCAGGAACCCCAAATTCTACGACATTATGGCTTAGAATTCACGCGGCAAAATCTTGTCGATTTAATGCGTGGATTGGCTATGGGAATAATAAATATTCTCATACTTTTTGGGATACAGGGTTTGTTGGGTTGGCTGGTATGGCAACAACCAAAAGTTTTTTTACTAAAAGTGATTTTAGAGGGTTTAATTGTCGCTTTGGGTGTTGGCTTTGCTGAGGAATTGTTATTCCGAGGTTGGTTGCTAGATGAATTACAACGAAACTACAGTAAGCCTGTGGCGCTGTGGACAGATGCAATTGCATTTGCAATATTGCACTTTATTAAACCATTGGCAGTAATTATTCAGACATTGCCGCAATTTCCCGCTTTAGTATTGCTGGGTTTAACGCAGGTATGGGGAAAGCGTTGGCACAGAGGACGCTTAGGTTTTCCAATTGGTTTGCATGGTGGTTTAGTCTGGGGTTACTACATTATTAATGTGGGTAAATTAGTCAAATATTCTGGTCAAGTTCCTGATTGGGTGACTGGGGTAAATAATAATCCTTTACAAGGAGTGATGGGAGTGTTTTTGATGAGTGTACTGGCGTTGTTGATACGGGCACAATCGCGGCGATCGCCTGTCTGATAAGATGAGCATTACTATATTTATATTGTTTATATAATGATGCATACTAATCGCAGTATATTATGAGCTTCACTTTAGCTGACTTTCAAGTTGGCAATATCGTCGCTGGAAAAATTATTAAGCTGGAACCAACAGGTGTTTTAGTTGATTTTGATAAAGATAAACTAGCTTTTGTGCCATTAATAGAGCTATCATTCGCTGAGATTCTGACCCCGGAAGAAGCCGTACAACTCAATGAAATCCGAGAATTTTTGGTTGTAGGAAATTACAATGGCGAACACGGTATTTTCTTCTCCAATTGTTCGCCTGAGACACTAAAAGATAGCGATCGCTTGTACGAGACTGCATTGGATTTGGCTTCTGAAAAATGTGGTCATTCCATAAATAGAGAAGACCTAATCGTACACACTAAAGTTCTTGATGTTCATAGACATGGTTTATCAGTAGGGATTTCCTGGTTTTTATGTTCTCAAGAGCATCCTCCAACAGTTTCTTTTTCAATTCGCAAACTAGAGATGCGAACAGCATGGGAACGATCGCAGTAATTGGGACTTGTGCTGCGACTGGTGTCATTATTTACCCTCACGTTCAATCGCCGTACCAACCAAACACGCTTTATCCAAATTAACTCCACTTAAATTCGCACCTTCTAACTCTGCACACAGCAAATTCGCCCCTGTAAAATTCGCTCCTGCCAAATTAGCACCGCGCAAGTCAGCTTCCTCAAGGTTTGCTTCACTCAACAATGCCCCTTGCAAGTCAGCACGACTCAAGTCCGCACCTTTGAGATTTGCCCCAGTCAGGTTTACACCACGCAAGTCAGCACCGCGTAAGTCTACACCTTGCAGGTTGACATTCATCAAATTGGCACCGCTGACGAAAGCACCTGCCAAGGATACATCACTGAGTCTGGCACCCATCAAGTTAGCACCCCGCAGATTACTACCTCGCAAGTCAGCACCTGTTAAATCTGCTTGCATCAGGTTTGCTCCCATAAGGTTCGCCCGCAAGTCGGTTCCTTGGAGGTTCGCCCCCATTAAATTTGCCCCTTCTAAATGCCCTCCTTCAAGTTTAGAAGCAGCGAAGTTAACACCCACAAGGGTAGCACCAGCAAGATTAATTCGGTTTAAATCCAGTTGGGAAAGTTCTTCGTCTTCTAAATTTGCCCCTGGAAGTTGTTTGAGTTTTCCTAATTTAATAGCTTCAATATTCATTTGTAGTAAGTACCAATCTCTTCACTTGTCTTGCTTTGGCTATCCCATTGGGAATCAAGTAGCCAGACACCACTGCTAAATTTGGGTGTCATTATGGGTAATTCGAGTCCCTGTTGTAAACCCATAACTAATAAAGCTAGGGTATCTACAAGTTTAGGGTCAAAGCGGGTAGATTGTTGCTGTCTGCACTCATCTAAAGCTTGAGTAAATATTTCTTGCCGACTCTGATTTGAGGATTTTCGCTGATTTACTCGCCACTGAAAGTCTGCCAATAATGCCAAAATTCTCGACTCTAAGGGAATTTCATCTCCAGCTAAACCTGCTGGTTCCCCTGTGCCATTCCACCATTCGGTTTGGTGAGTAATAATTTGGGCAACTGCTCGCAGTCGTGGCATGGTTCGTAATACCTGTGCCCCTGGTATTAAAGGACAACTAGGGGCATCTTCTTGAGAATGTGCAGGTATTTTACCAGAAGTAAGAACGCTTTCTGCTTTTTGTAATGGATCTATGCGATGTAATAAGGCCGCTAGCCGCAATCTCTTAATCTGCCATGCAGGAAGATCTAACAACTGGGCTACAGCTTCAGCAAGCACTACTACTTCCGCAGCTGCCATTGGATTGTTGACATCTGCTATGTCTAGCAGTTGCGCCATCCTCAAAAACGCTTGGATTTCGTTAGAGACCAAATTCCGATCTAGAGTTTGTTGTCCAAGGGCTGTGGGGATGGATAAATTGTCTTGCCCAGTCTGGAGATAATCGACTACACGGGAGACAACTGTACCCAAGTTTTCTAATCTGGCAGTGGACGGTACGATCGCCTCTCTATGAGCAATGAGTTTATTGGCCAGTTCTGGGTCATATTTTTTGATGTGAGCGATGGCGATTTCTGCTGTTTCTTGCACTAACTCTGGCTCAAATGTCCACAAACCATAGAATTTGCGCTCTAAATCTGATGCTGGTATTCCACTCCTGCCATAATCAGCAGCCGATAGCTCTTGACAAATTACCATTGCTGTGTAATTCGGTGACAAAATGATTAAGTGCCATTCTTGGGCTACCGGATCTCCTGGATCTAATGCTACTAAATCTACATTGGGTAGGAGGCTTGTAGGATGTTCGGCAAAGCCAGCGTCAGCGGCAGCCATAATGGCAATTTCGCTGCTGCGCTGGGCGATGTCTGCATATCGCCCGGCTTCTTGCAGATACCATTTACCCTGTTGGAAGGCTGTAATAACCAAAGGTCGATCGTCGTCTGCTAGGATATGGTCTTCCAGGGCATGGCAGAGGGATACTAAGGTATTTTTGTAGTACACCCCGAATCTAATTGGCCTGGTGCTGTGGCGATGGGCTGTTTCCAGCTTTTGTAAAATTGAACCTTCTAACATGGGATTTGCTAAAAATAACCGCAGAGGCAATATATAGACAAGGGATAAATTCAGAATTCTGAATCTCTCCATATCTTTTTGTTTTCTAGGATACACCTGCTAGCTGTTTTTCTTTCTTCTCTATTGGTGAAGAAAGTGCTGCTTCTAAATCGGCACAACCTAGTTTTTCTTCTAAGATATTCATGACTTCACGCCCGAAGTCGTTGGGGTTTTGCTGCCAAGCTTGTAAGCAGACTTCCCCAAAAAACGAACCAAGGGGTTCGGGATTCCAAAGGAGTTTTTTGGCTGTCCACGGCATCAAGCTCATTGGGTTATACCCTGGTTTAAGGATGCCCTCTTTGAAGGCATATTCTTCTAAATGGGTATGGGGTTGTAGCCCAATAAAGAAAATAGCAGGTTCGACTTTATCAGCACCAAAAATTCGTTCTAGTTCCCGGTGGTAGGCAATGGTTTGGCGAATGGTTTCGGGACGTTCGTCAATGACGTTGAAGGAGTAGTTTACAGAAACTAAGTCATTGAAACCAGCTGCTTTCAAGTCACGACAGTTTTGTAAAACGGTTCGCAGGTTGTATCCCATTCGCATTTTACGCACGAGTTCTTGAGAACCGCTGGTAATGCCAATTTCAAAGTAGTTCATCCCGGTTTTCACCATCAACTCGCACAATTGAGGTGTCAAATTGTCAGCTCGAATATAAGCCGCCCAATGGATGTCTGTCATACCAGAATCGACGATTTTTTGCAAAAGTTCTACGGCATCGTCGATAAATTTGCGTGCGGGGATGAATTGGGCATCGGTAAACCAGAAGTTGCGAATGCCGCGATCGTATAATTGGCGCATCTCGGCAACTACTTCATCTGCTGGATTAATGCGTACTTGTTTGCCTTCGACAACCGTATAAACGCAATAACAACAATTGTGAGGACAACCGCGCTTAGTTTGTACGCCTATATAAAAGTCTTGTTCTTGCAGATAATAGTTAAATTCCGGCCAGATGCTTTCGATATAGTCGTAGTTGCAAGCTGTTTTTTCTATGGGAGTCGGTTGTTCGTGAATTAGCCGTTTTCGTGGTTGAGTTTCTCCCACAACATAACAGCGTTCATCTCGAAACTCTCTGCCACTTAAAAGTTTTTCCAGCAGGGTTTCCCCTTCACCCACAGAAATAATTGTCCCTTGGGGTAAGCTTTTACCCAATTGTTCGTAAAATACGCTGACTGCACCACCACCCACAACTGCACGGGCATCAGAACTATATTTTTGGGCGCGCTTTAAACCGCGTTTGATTAAGCCCAGGTTACGCCACAACTCTACATAGTAAGCGATGAAAATTCGCAAACCGCCCAGTGCCCCGCGTAGTTTTAATAGAGGATTCTTTGCGTAGTAAAATTCAAAAGCGTTTTGTAGCGGGTTACCACCACGTCCGCCAACTGGGGCATAAATTTGGATATCCCGCCAAGAAAATACTAGTAGTGTGGGTTTAAATTCATCGATACAGCAATCCAAAGCTGAGTTGTAGTCTAGAGGTGGTACTGTTCCCAAATCAAAGATCCGCTGTTCGATGTCGGGAAATTGCTTGTGGACGCTATCGCTGAGGTAGACAACCCCAATGGGAAAGATGGGGTTACAGGGAAGGCGAACATAAAGAATTCGATTTTCCATTATGGGTGTTTTGACTGCCATCTTGCCAATGTTGGGGGAAAACGAGAAAAACTTCAGTTTTAAAGGGTGTTTTTGTTTTGGTTGCTTTTATTTATCACAATCTCGCTTGACATTGAAGCCGATTATTGATACTAGCCAGCTTTTTGCCCCTAATTTTAGGAATCAATAAAGTTACTTTGCACGCTAAATGCATATGACAGACAGAGATTTATGAAGATATTTTTCATATAGCTTTACGATAACATTGAGTTTATTCATTAAGCGACCATTTGGGGGTATTAATCTTGGGATAGATCGAACAGCAAAACTGACTTGTTCGCAAACTGAAAAGCCAAGGGATCATCGTCAGATTAATTTCTTATTTATCTGTTTTGAGAAAATTAAAGCTTTTATACTGAGTAAAAATATCTAAAACTTTTACTTATAGTGTATAATTGCGAAAAAGGCATAAATAATTACAAAATTTTCATAACCATAAATATTTCTTTAGATAGAAATAATCTTTAAATATCCAGTTGGTATTCACAGTTACAGCAACTGGGGATCAGTCGGTGCTAGTCTTGGCTAGTGTAATGTAAAATTGTGGCGTAAAGCTCCTCAGCAGTTATGGCTCAAATTTTAGATCCTCTACCACCTGAGCAATCGGGGAAAATTCTCTGCTGCTACATTAATGCCACGAGCAAAATACAGGTAGCTCGCATCTCTAATATTGCAAATTGGTATTTTGAAAGGGTTGTTTTTCCAGGGCAACGCTTAGTGTTTGAAGCTCCGCGAAAAGCTCAATTGGAGATTCATACGGGTATGATGGCAAGTGCAATTTTATCCGATACGATTCCGTGCGATCGCCTGATGCTTGATGACCCTAGCAATTATGAGTTAGATACAGACTCATCATTTGGAAAAGAACCTATAGATACCACAGTAATGGTGCAGCAACTTAATACAAAGACCGGAGATAGTATAAAACCCTTACAAATCGCTGGTTTAGCAGCTGTTGATTAAAAAAAACAATTTGGCTCAATTTTGAGGTTGCTGAATTCAGCAGCCTTTTTTTATTAGTCATTAGTCATTTCTTCCTGTGCTCCTCTGCTCCTCTAGCCAATGCCCAATGCGCCACTCTCATCTACAATCATGTTATGAATCTGCCTTCATTTCTTTGGTTGTGGAAAATTGCCGCCTGGTCGATGGGGTTGTCCCTGCTAGCATACTTGATGTTAGCAGTCACAGGCGTTTGGATGTTTCGGGCGAGAACTTCGCAGCAATTTCCTTTTATTCCGTTATTTATGGGCGAAAATAGAGGAGTGCGATCGCTGCACTATCTAATGGGCATCAGCATGGTAAGTTTAGTGCTACTATTGCTGGCGATCGGCATTGTTGGCACTTTAGGACACTTTGGCTCTTTAGGACACTCGTCACACTTGCCCGCTGGATTGATTGTGGTAGCCTTGGTTTTACTGTCTGCTTTCAGTGCAACCCAAATTAGTCCCACAAAACCTTGGGCTAGAACTTTACATATAAGCCTAAATATAATTCTGTTTGTCGGATTTGCCTGGGTATCCGTTACTGGCTGGAGTGTCGTGCAAAAGTATCTACCTTAAACCAATAGACTTCTTGCAGAAGTCGGGAAAAGGGGAAGGGGAAAGGGGGAAAGGTTTGGTATTTTCCTTTTCCCACCTCTTGCAAAAAGCACTTTTGCAAGAGGTCTAATGAGTAACAGATTAAAGCTTTGGAAGCAAACTGTATCAAACTTTTTACATTGTGTATTAATTACGAATTAGGTTTTTTAAGGAAGTGTTGATATGAGCATTCCACTTTTAGACCAGCCTACAGAAGAAAAACTAGTAACTCTTAAAGATGTTTCTTGGGAGCAATTCAAAGGGATTGAAACTCAGCTAGTGGACAACCGCAATGTCCGATTGTCTTATTTGTCAGGAATGTTAGAAATTATGTCTCCAATTGGTGAAGAACATGAATCTGTGAAAATAACTCTCGGTTATTTGCTAGAAGCTTACATGAGAGAGTTGGGTATCCGATTTTACGGTCGTGGTGGCTACACCTTGGAAGAACCGGGGTATGCTTCAGGTACACCGGATGAGTCTTACAGCATTGGCACAAAAAGAGAAGTTCCTGACATTGTTATTGAAGTTATTGTCACCAGTGGAACTATTAACAGGAAGGAGCTATATAAACCCAAAAAAGTGCCTGAAGTCTGGTTTTGGAAATCAAACTCTATCAAAATATTTCGTCTGACCGAACAGGGGGAATATCAACAAGTAGACCGAAGTGGATTTTTCCCTGATTTAGACCACGCTAAGCTGCTGCGTTATATCGCTATGCCCGACCAGTACGATGCTGTACAGGAATTTATTCAAACTATCCGAAATGAGCTAAACAGATAACTTTGCGATCTACTGATGCTTAATCTTCTCTCTCTAACGAACCTGCCATTAAATAAGCTTTTTGTAAAGAAAGCTCAATTACAATGAAGAAAAGCATTGTAATTGAGCCGTGACAGCAAATTCAGCCAATACTTCAGCTTCTGTTTTTCAACTTTCTCCTTTGATTCGGATAACTCTGCTGAGTCTATACATAGCACTCACAGTTCCATTACCCTTTTTATCGCAGGTAACAGCCGCACCAGTACCCCCAGCATTATTGTGGGTAGGGATTAGCATCGGCTTAGTTGCCTTGTACGCAGTGTTGACCGAACAAGTCCTAGTAGATGAACAAGGAATTCAGGTTACTTACCCCCGTTGGGTGTCCCGCTTTTTTCGTAAAGGCTGGTTTTTACCCTGGTCAGAAGTCAAAGAGTTAAAACCTCGCAGTACTGGTCAAGGAGGTCTAGTTTATTATTTCCTCAGCCAAGATGGAAAAGCTTATCTACTACCAATGCGTGTAGCTGGATTTGCCCGCTTGGTGCAGATTGTCCAAGCAAAAACCAACATCGACACTACAGATGTTCGTCCTTTAGCACAACCGTGGATGTATGCGATTTTACTAGCATTCACGCTGTTGTTACTGTTGGTTGATGGCTGGGCGATCGCCACAGCTTTAACTATAAAATAGGGCATGGGGCATAGGGGAAAAGAAAAATCCCCCCTTTTCCCTTTTCCCTTTTACCTTTCCCCAAGGCGTTGCCATCTCCCCCCACTCCCCTTGAATACAACAAAAGCCACACTCAGGCTAGAACAAGTTAATCTGTTTACAAAGCTGAAAACCCAAGCTTTAGGGAATCAGCAGGGATATCCCATATTGCAGGATATTTCCTTTGAAGTATTCCAGGGCGAACGCATAGCCATTGTAGGCGCAGTGGGCGGTGGTAAAACTTCGTTACTACGCCTCATCAACCGCCTCATTGAACCCACTAGTGGCAAAATCTATCTAGAAAATCAAGAGTATCGCCAAATTCCCGTCATCCAGCTACGCCAGATGGTAACACTTGTGTTGCAAGAATCAAAGCTGTTAGGAATGACAGTTGGGCAAGCTTTGGCTTATCCTTTAGTTTTGCGTGGTTTGTCTAAACAGGCAATTGAGGAAAGAGTCAATTACTGGACAGAACAACTGCACATTCCCAATGAATGGTTAAGTCGAACAGAGGTGCAACTTTCTGCGGGACAGCGACAATTAGTAGCGATCGCTCGTGCCTTACTCATCCAGCCTAAAATTTTATTATTAGACGAGCCAACCTCTGCCCTAGATGCTGGTGCAGCTTCCCATTTAATACAAGTCTTAATCCAATTGAGTCAAACCCATCAAACCACGATTTTGATGGTAAATCAGCAACTTGATTTAGCCCAGATGTTTTGCACTCGATTATTACACCTACAGCAAGGTCATTTATCGACAAATCAAAGAGTTTCTCAAATCAACTGGGATGAATTACGAAAAACTTTGATTCAAGCACAATCTCAAGACGATTTTGAATTTTAGATTTTGAATGGGTATTGGGTATTAGCCACTGGTGACTGGGTACTGGGCATGATGTATTGGGCATTAGCATTGAGCATTGTGTATTAAAAAATAGTATTTTTAATCTCATTCTCTTGTCGTCAGTCCCTAGTCCCTAGTCCCTAGTTCCCAGTCGCCAGTTCCTATCACACTTGACTACTACTAAGTGTTGAACGTTGATTACTAAATCTCTCTCTACTTAACTTTGTTTGTGACTGTGGAATGTTACTATTCAAAATTTCCATGTTAAAACGGTATCCCACATTGCGGATAGTTTGAATCAAGCTAGGTTGTCGAGGATCGAGTTCAACCTTTTTCCGCAGCGACAAAACGTGAGTATCAATGGTACGAGGGTTATCGATAGCATCAGGCCAAGCACGACGCAGCAATTCTGACCTACTCAGAGGTACTCCCCCGGCTTGTGCTAAAACGTATAATAAGCTGAATTCCTGGGGCGTTAAGTCAATGAACTCTCCCTGGAAGCGGACGCGGCGCTGAACTAAATCGATTTGCAAAGTACCATAATCTAAATATGCTGGTGCAGTCGGTGTGCGCTTACGGCGAATTAGTGCCTCTACCCGTGCTAAAAACTCTTGCATTCCAAAAGGTTTGCTCAAGTAGTCATCTGCACCCGCCTTTAAACCTGCGACAATATCAGCTTCACTATTGCGGGCAGATAGCATTAAGACTAAAGGCTGTTGCTGACGATGCAACCAACGACAAAATTCAATGCCATCACCGTCAGGAAGATCTGCATCCAAAACCACGAGTGTTGGTTGATGACTTAAAAATACTTCCCTTGCTTGATAAATACTGGCAGCTTGATGCACCCGGTATTCCAGTTGTTGCAAGTGCCAACCTAGCAACGACCTTAGATGGGGATTCCCTTCAATGATTTCTATACAAACCGAACCCACGGTGGCAAGACCCCTTAGCGTCGATGACTTTCAAAGTAACAAGCCCATGTCTAAGGTTTTGTAGCCTTTGTTACTTCAACTGCTATTAGCTTTACATTTCCTCATAAAAAAAGTGCCAATATCTTTAATTTGTCCTTTACAAAAGGGCATTAGAAATATTCTTAAATTTTTGTTAAACTTATAAAATATAGCTGTCGAACTGATGGCAAGTTCTTCTAACTTAAATATTCTGTTTCTTGATGGCTATGAGATACAACAACCATAAAGCATCCACCTAATCCTTACCAAAAAAACTTTCCAGCCTTATGGAAAAGTGATTCTTCAGGAAGAGATTAGTGCTTACATCCATGAATATAGCACTAATAAAATCGCTCTGCTGGGAGAGAAAATCATAAAAATCTCTTAGCAGATAAGCAAAATAGGTATTTTCTGGAATAGCATTGAATTAGTTTGTAGCTACTAGGAGAGTGCTACCCGAAGGATATATGTTTATTTTTAATTGATGCCAAAGTGAAATTACACTTCACTTTTGAACGTGAATCATTTACAATTCTCATTCCAAAGACATTAATACAGCAGTTATGCTCCAAGACACACAAACCATTCGCTATTATCAAAGACTCACTGACGCCTTCGTCGAGTTATGGAATCGCGGTTATCGTATGGATGATATGCGGATGTATTTGGATGGATATTTAGCCGCACTGCGACACGGCAACACCATTGAACCCTTTCTGATTCATCGCCTAGAAGAGGAAGCCAGCCGCTACTTGTACGATGCATCAAACTTTGCAGTGCCGCAACCACAGCCACAGCCCGATTACTACTAATACCGCTTGCTTGGTCATTAATAGTAACCGTAAATCAACGCAGATAATTATAACATATTATTTGTATTGGTCAACGGGTTCTTGTGGTGTGAAATTTTGGAGATATTGTATTGATAAAACCTATCCCCTCAGCCCTGTATTGGTTTTGCCAATGCGACTGAGGGGATTTTTGGCTTTTAGAAATGGGCAGTGGGAAGATGGCAACGCCTTCGGGAAAGGTAAAAGGGAAAAGGGAATCTTTCTTTTCCCCTTTGCCCCTTGCCCTTTGCCCTATGCCCCATGCCCTATGCTTACGAAGCTAGTGCTACTTCTACCTTTTCCTGCAATTTACCTTGTTGGTAGAGTTCAATCATAATGTCTGAACCACCAACGAATTCACCATCGATATACACTTGGGGAAATGTCTGCCAGTTGGAGTATTCCTTCATTCCTTGGCGGATTTCATTATCTGCGAGAATGTCAACTGCCTCGAAAGGAACTCCCAAAGTATTCAGAATTTGCACAACATTGTTGGAGAAACCACATTGGGGCATTAACTTGGTTCCCTTAATGAAAACCAAAATCTTGTTGTCTTTTACCAATTTATCGATTTTCTCTTTGAGTTCTGGTGTCATGGTATTCGTGTTTCCTATGTTACATTTAACAATCACGAATTAGGAGTAAAGAGTAAAAAATTTATTACTCCTAACTCTTGTACAGATAAGGGTTAACCTTTGTCTGTACTCATAACTCCTAACTTTGATATTTACGAAGCTGATGTTGCTTGCCAAGCTTCAGGAGTATATGTTTTTAGAGACAAAGCGTGAATCGCTTGACTTGACATAGCTTGTTGCAACGCACCATAAATTAATTGGTGTTGTTGCACTAGTCCTTTACCTGCAAAGTGCGATGAAACTACTGTGACCTGATAGTGGTCGTTGCCACCAGTCAAGTCTTGCACCTGAACTTGGGCGTCTGGCAGTTCCGCCACGATCATTGCCTCAACCTGCTGCGGACTAATCATCGCAATTCCTGAAAAAACCTACTTCTCTATTATTAGCAGATATAGAGCAAATGCCTATGCCAAGTTTAGATATGGGGGATGGGGCATTGGGCATTGGGCATGGGGCAAAGGGGAAGGGGCATTGGGCATGGGGCAAAGGGGAAGGGACAAAGGGGAAGGGGCAAAGGGGAAAAGAAAGATCCCCCCCTTTCCCTTTTCCCTTTTACCTTTCCCCAAGGCGTTGCCATCTGCCCATTTAGAGAGTGTAGGTAAAATCTTTGACTAACATACCGGGAACTAGACTACCTCCTAGTTGACGACTTTCATATGTTCCGACTTCGGGAATAAATTCTTGAAAAGTAGTTAAGTCGATGAGGTTTTCTCCCCAAAAGCGATAGAGACTTTCGTCAAAACGCAAGTTTTCAATGGGGGCAATAATTTCTCCGTTTTCTACCCAAAAACAAGCATAACGGGTCATACCTGTGATTCTACCAGTTTGGCGATCGCTCCAATTCAAGTAATGCAAATTCGATACATATAATCCTGTATCTAAACTTGGAAGAATCTGCTCAAATCCTAAATTACCGGAACTCACTTCTGGCGATCTTAATGCTTCTGAGCCATTGGCACCATTGGCAATTTTTCCATATTCCTTCGCAGTCCGTGAATTAACTAAAGTATTTACCAAGTATCCTTTTTCTATAACAGGTAACTCTAATGCTGCTATTTCGCCTAATTCATTAAATCTAGGTACTAACCCCCGCTGAAAGTTTTCTTTTAAACTGAATTTCAAAGACAGTTGTTTTTCTTGACGCCATAAAGCAGCTAAAGAACTATTACCTTGTTGAATATCAGCTTCGCTTACAGAACCCCAAGAAAGCATCATTAATAAATCTGCAACAGCCGCAGGGGCAAAATAAGTTTTGTACTTTCCTCTTGGTAATTCTTTGGCTGGACGGGAAAGAAGTTCTAGTTGCTTTTTAGCTTCGTTTATTTTAGCTATATATGCATCTTTATCCCAATCACTACCTGCAAATGTACCTTTAACTGCTTGCCCAGATGTCATGAATAATGAATAATCTAAGGTAAAAGAATCAGTGGCAAACCAATGTTTTTGACCGCTAGAATCACCATAAGCTTTAATTACAACTCCCCCAGCATATATCCCAGTAAAATCAAGTTCAGAAACTAGTTCTAGAACCGTTGTTGCTACTGCTTCTTCTGGCAATAAATTTCCAGAATGTATTTCTCGACTAGTATTATTTCCTGAAGGCAAAACTAAATATGGGTCGGTGGGTAATAGAATCAGTTCATCTCGTAGTTCTTGCAAAGCGCTATAGGCTAACTGCCAGTCTCTCTCCCAATTTCCAGTAAAGGGAAATTGCCGAGAACTACTGCGCCGATCTTTCATCAAAGTTAGTTCGAGCCAACCATCAGCAACGCAACCTGTTTGTCGGACTTTTGCATGATTGAAACGAGTAAATTGACTGCGTTCACTGCTGAGTCTGACAGTGAATTCTTCATCTTCTGATTTTTTAATAAGCAGAGTTTCAATCAATTGGTTAAAACTGATTTCTAAAGTAGATAATTCATCAATTTTCATGGAAATTAACTATTAATATAGGACAGTTTAAAACTTAGGATTTATGAGTGAGGACTGAGGATTTATTAATTAAAGTTGAAAGTTTTTTATTTCTAATTCCTAACTTTTAACTCCTAACTCCTCACTATGAAATTTTTTATCTTTCAATTTCCTCCACCAAAAACTTCGACATTAGCGAATACACAAACAGGTGAACCGTGTCCTACCCAAATAGCTTGATTTGGTTCTCCTTTGCCACAATAAGGAGTACCGTACATTTGCCAATTGTTGGCATTTCCTACTTTAATTAAGCTATGCCAAAACTCTGGTGTTGTGGCGCGATAGTTGGGATTGCGGAGGGTTTTGGTAAATTTTCCGTTTTCTATTAATTTGGCGTATTCGCAACCAAATTGGAATTTATAGCGGCGATCGTCAATTGACCAAGAGCGATTAGATTCCATATAAACGCCATGTTCTATGCCACCAATAATGTCTTCAAAACTAGCGTTATCCGGCTCTAAATTCAAGTTTGCCATACGATCGATCGCTGGTCGATTCCACGAGCAAGCACGGGCACAAGCTACTCCTGGTACGCCTGCTCTGGCTTGACTCTCCAAGCTACCCAAACCCCGTTGGAGTACACCTTCTTTGATTAAATATTCTCGTGTTGCTACAGCACCGGTATCATCAAAGCCATAGCTAGCAAATTCACCAGGGACGGTGGGATCAAAGGTAATATTCATCAATGGCGAACCATATACTAGTTTGCCAAAATCACTTTTGTTTACAAAACTGCCCCCAGCATAATTACGTTCATCTCCCAAAATTCGATCAATTTCTAACGGATGCCCGACACTTTCATGAATTTGCAACATCATTTGGTCTGGGGCTAAAACTAAATTGGTACGGGTGGTTGGGCATTCTTCTGCTGTTAAGAGTTCTATTGCTTGTTCGCCAATTTGTTGTACCCGATACCATAAATTATCTTGTTTTAAAAGTTCTAGTCCGCCTTGATAACAGTTTGCTTGAGCGCCGTTGTGGCTGCGTTGCTGTACAATCGCTCCATCTTGAGCTGTGGCTCCGTAATGAGTGCCTATGGATAGAAATTTTTGATAGACTTCTGAGCCATTGCTGCTAACAAACCAAGACTCTTTCTCAGTTGTGCTGACACCAGCGATGGTTTGCACAATTTTGTCGTTAACTTTCAGGGTTTGGCAAATGCGAACCAGTAAATCGTTGATTTCTCCGGGATTTAAAGCGTCCAATGGCTCAATAAATGGAGATTTATATTCACCAACAACTTTAGGACGCTCGCTTTCACGGAAAGGATGTATCCACCATTCACTAGCTGCTAGTGCCTGTTTATAGGCTGTTTGGGCAGCGGCTTGTAGGGATGGTAGCTCTAGGGAATTAGTAGCTGCATAACCTAAACAGCCATTGACCAAAACTTCCAGCATGGCTCCTACGGTGAAGGATTTGCCGTTGGCTTGGGGTAAGCCATCACGGACTAAACGATTAGTGGAAGTTTCCTTGACGGCTCTGATACCAATCCAATCAGCAGGAATATCGAAACTAGCGATCGCTTTTTTCAGTTCAGATAACATAATTTTAGGAATTGGGATTGGGGAATGGGGCATAGGGCATGGGGCATTGGTTATTTTGCTTACCTCCCCATCTCCCTACTCCCACTCCCTTTAGTTTCTATGCCAACGCGTGCCTTCACGGCTATCAATTAGGGTAATACCTTGTGCTTGCAGTTCGTTACGAATGCGATCGCTTTCAGCAAAATCTCTGGCTTGACGTGCTGCTTGTCTTTGCTGAATTTTGGCCTCAATTTCTGCATCGCTTAAATTTTCTGTTAAAGAAGTTTCTTCTTGTGGTTTGGCTTCTAAACCTAATACTTCAGCTAATGTGACGAGTGTTTGCCATTGGCGTTGTAACTCCAAAGCTGGTGTTTCGGTTTTTCCTTGATGCACAAGAATATTTCCTTCTCGGTGGAGTTCTTTTGCCAATTCAAACAGCACTGTTAAGCCACCAGGAAAATTAAAGTCATCATTGACAAGTTCTTGGAAACGCTGAATATATGACGCGGAGAGTGGGAGACTGGGAGACGCGGAGATTTCTTTTTCATTCTCCGCGTCCCCGTGTCTCGGCGTCTCCGTATTCTTTACTTCCCAGCCTAGTTGTTTGCCGTATTGATAGCCGAAAAGTAAACCTGCTTTGAGGGTTTGCCAAGCGTTTGTTTTATCTGCGATCGCTTCGTCGGTAAAATCAATGGGTGTGCGATATTGGGCTGTCAGCACTAACAAACGCACCGCCATCGGCTCAACTCCTCGATCTAGCAATTCTCGAATGGTGATAAAGTTGCCCAAGGATTTGGACATTTTTTCACCATCAACTTTTACCATGCCGTTATGCAACCAGTAACGCGCTAGGGGTTTTCCTGTAACAGCTTCGGATTGGGCAATTTCGTTTTCGTGGTGGGGAAAAATTAAGTCGGCACCACCAGCATGGATATCTATGGTATCACCCAAGCGATCGCGTACCATTGCCGAGCATTCAATGTGCCATCCCGGACGCCCTGCGCCCCACGGTGACTTCCAAGCCGGTTCTCCAGATTTTGCTGCTTTCCATAAGGCAAAATCAAAGGGGTCTTTCTTTTTCTGATATTCTGGATCTTCTACGTTGACGCGATCGCTAGCTCCGGCTTGCATATCTTCTAACCTGCGTCCGGAAAGTTTGCCGTACTCAGAAAACCGTCGTACTGCATAATACACATCCCCATCAGCGGGGTAAGCAAAGCCTTTATTTTCTAAATCATGAATTAACCGCAAAATTCCATTCATTGTGTGAGTAGCACGGGGATATTCATCGGCTTCTTTGATTCCCAAACGTGCCATGTCCTCAAAATATGCTTTGATAAAGCGATCGGCTACGGCTTCCATTGATGAATGCTCAACACACGCTCGATTGAGAATTTTGTCATCAATATCAGTAAAATTTTGAATATAACGTACTTCATAGCCGATAAACTGTAGGTATCGACGTACTACGTCCCAAACGATGCAAGCTCTGGCATGACCCAAATGGCAATAATCATATACCGTCACGCCGCAGTAATACATCTTAACCTTGCCTGGTTCGACTGTTTCAAACGGTTCTTGACGACGGGTGAGGGTATTGTAAAGGGTTAGGGTCATAATCAACTAATGCTGAAATAGAGAGATACGCAATAATAAAGTAAGCAACTGTGATGACAGTCCAGCATCCCTATGCTAGTGTTTTCTGGACTATCTGCGCTACATTACTATTTTTGATTTTTTGATAACAGCGCTATGCAATCAGCAGCTACTTCCGAATCTCAGGCAATGGATACACCCAAACAAGGAATGCCAGTAACAATTATTACGGGTTTCCTTGGTAGTGGCAAAACGACTTTACTTAATCATATCCTCAACAACCAACAGGGTTTAAAGACCGCTGTTTTAGTCAATGAGTTTGGCGAAATTGGCATCGACAATGAGCTAATCGTTTCCACTGGTGAGAACATGGTGGAACTAAATAACGGTTGTATCTGCTGCACTATTAATAATGATTTAGTAGATGCAGTTTACAAAGTTTTAGAACGCCAAGAAAATCTAGATTACCTAGTAGTAGAAACCACTGGTCTAGCAGATCCGCTACCAGTAGCCCTAACATTTTTGGGTACAGAATTGCGAGATTTAACTCGCTTAGATTCGATTATCACTGTAGTAGATGCGGCGAATTACAGTCTAGATTTATTTAATTCTCAAGCAGCATACAGCCAAATTGCCTATGGTGATGTAATTGTCTTGAACAAGACAGATTTAGTTGATGAAGCTACTTTGAATGAATTAGAGACGAAAATTAACGAAGTTAAGGAAGGAGCAAGAATTCTCCGTACCACGCGATCGCAAGTGCCACTTCCGTTAATTCTCAGTGTCGGTCTGTTTGAGTCTAATAAATATTTTGACACAGTGGTGGATGAACACAACCACGACCATCACGACCATCACGACCATCACGACCATCACGACCACGACCACTCAACATGCGGTCATGACCATCACGACCATGACCATGACCATCATCACCATCACTCTGACCATTTAGAAAATGATGGCTTTACTTCCATATCTTTCCAGAGTGACAAACCTTTTTCTATTAGGAAGTTTCAGTATTTCTTAGATAACCAGCTACCCTCGAATATTTTCCGCGCCAAGGGGATTATGTGGTTTGATGAAAGTCCGAAGCGTCATATTTTCCACCTTTGTGGTAAACGCTTCACTTTGGATGATGATGATTGGCAAGGTCAACCCAAAAACCAATTAGTGCTGATTGGTCAAAATCTGGATCGTGAAACTTTAATCACTCAAATAGAAAACTGCATTTGCCTACCTTCTGCCAGTCGTGGTAAAGGGTTTGGGAAATAAAAGTTAGAACAGACGCGATGAATCGCGTCTGTTCTAGAGGATTAATCACGTCTGTACAAGAATTAGGAGTTACAATTGTGTACTTGTTCCCAGGTTTTTTTGCCTGGGAATGTATTTTTATTGGTTCCGTCATCGATTTTGCTCGATGAAAATCACAGTTAGATGCAAAGGCAGCTTAGCGATCGCATTTTCTCATCTCAACTCCTAACTTCTTATGCGCGTTATCATCCAGCGAGTTAAATCATCTCAAGTTATCGTTAACGGCGAAATCATCGGCAAAATTGGGCGGGGACTCAACTTACTCGTTGGTATTGCTAATACCGATACTGATGCTGAACTTGACTGGATGGTGCGTAAGTGCTTAGAATTGCGGCTGTTTCCTGATGAAGAAGGGGACGAACGTTGGCAAAAATCTGTGCAGGAAATTGGCGGTGAGTTGTTGGTAGTCAGTCAGTTTACCCTTTACGGTGATTGTCGCAAAGGTCGTCGTCCTTCTTTTGACCGTTCAGCCGCTCCTGCATCAGCAGAAGATTTATATAATCGTTTTGTTACCAAGTTAACAGCCAGTAGTTTGCACGTAGAAACTGGCCAATTCGGTGCAATGATGCAAGTTTCAATTGAAAACGATGGCCCAGTAACTTTGTTACTTGAAAAAGAAGCAATTTAACGCTAACTGTTAACTGATGACAGTTAACGGATGAGGTATTCATCAAAGCCTCACCAGTCAACAGCGAACAGTCTAAAAACATGAATCACAGTCGCTTCTAGACCGTGGGGTTCTAATTGATGAGAGAATATTAAACTAACGATCGCAAAAGTTTAAATTCATTTATCATGGCGAAAATACAGTTTGCTAGAGGTGTTGACGAAGAAGTAGTTCCAGACGTGCGTTTGACGCGAGGACGTAGTGGTGAAACTGGCACGGCAACATTTATTTTTGAAAATCCCAAGATTTTAGACCAAGGCGGCACCGACGACATCACTGGGATGTACCTGATTGACGAAGAAGGCGAAATCGTCACCCGCGAAGTTAAAGCTAAATTTATCAACGGAAAACCCGAAGCTTTAGAAGCAGTTTACTTGATGAAATCTCCCGAAGAATGGGATCGTTTCATGCGCTTCATGCAGCGATATGGCGATGAAAATGGTCTTGGACTCAGTAAAAATGAAGGATAGGACATAGGGCAAAACCCTTCGGGTAGGGAAAAGGGAAAAGGGAAAAGGGACAAGGAGGGATCTTTCCTTTCCCCTTTGCCCTTGCCCTTTGCCCTTTCCGCTTTGGCGTTGCCCTCTCCCCCATCTCCCCATCTCCCCACTCTCTACTCCTCTCCCCATGACACAACAACCCCACTCAGACTCATCTGGAATTACGCTGACTTGTGCCGTGGTTACCGTCAGCGATACACGCACGCCCGAAACAGACAAAAGTGGTCAGCTAATTCAGCAGTTACTCATTGCTGCCAACCATGCTGTAGGAGCCTATGCGATTATTAAAGATGAGCCAGCACAAATTAAAGAGCAGATAGAAAATCTGGGTAAAACTGCAAATTTGGATGCTGTAATTTTTAATGGTGGTACGGGTATTGCACCGAGAGATACTACCTATGACGCAATTGAGCAGTTACTAGAGAAAACCTTGCCGGGATTTGGTGAGTTATTTCGTTTTTTAAGTTATCAAGAAATTGGTTCGCGGGCGATCGCTTCTCGCGCCGTTGCTGGTATTTATCAAAATAAATTAATCTTCTCGCTTCCTGGTTCGAGTAATGCCGTGCGGTTGGGTATGGAAAAACTGATTTTACCGGAACTAGCTCATTTAGTAAGTCAAATGCGGAAATAGAGTTTAGACTGGTGAATATTTCAGTATAATCGCGTAATTATTGGTAAAGCTATGGAGCCTGTATCACTGACAGCAGCCGCTATTGCAACTCTCATTTTCTCAGAAGCTTTGAAGGAAGGCGGAAAAACTTTAGGGCAAGGAATTTCACAACAACTTACTCAACTACTGAATGCGATTCGCCAGAAATTCCAAGCGGCGGGAACAGAAGGAATACTCAAACGAGCCGAAGAAAATCCAACAGAGAAGAATCAAGCCAAGTTCCAGGATGAACTGGAAACGCAGATGGAAGAAGACGAAGCCTTTGCCAAGCAATTGCAAGCACTGATGACGCAGTTGCAAGCAAACGAAACTGTTAAACAAATCGTACTTAAAGGTGTAACGGTAAAAGGTAAAGCAACAGTGGGTGATATCAACCTGGAAGCCGCAAGAGAAGGCGCAGTAAATCAAGAAGCAGTAGTTGATTCTGAATTTGGTGACGATCTCAACCTGGGTGATGTGAATTTTAAGGCTTAAAACATGAGCGAACATCCCAGCCCAGAAGAAATTCTCCAAAGCATTCTGCGGAATGTACAAGTAGGCGGTAATTTGACCACAGGCGATATTACCCAAATCCTAAATTTACTGGTAATTATTCAACAGCCAGAGGTTTTTAAGCCGAAAGAAACTCCGCAAAATATTCCCCGTGGTAACGTAGTCAAGTTTGTTGGACGTGCTGATGCTTTAGTCAGTCTCCACGAAAGGCTGCAACACAGTCATCCAGTAGTGGTTGCTGCTGTTGAGGGTATGGGAGGAGTCGGGAAAACAGAGTTAGCCACTCAGTATGCGCTAATTCACCTATTACTCAACACTTACCCAGGTGGTATCTGTTGGTTACGCGCTAGAGATGAAGATATTGGGCTTCAGATATTGCAATTTGCCATAGCTAAGTTAGGACTCAAACCGCCAGAAGATTGGGATGTACTAAAGCAAGTTGATTTTTGTTGGTCGCGCTGGCACGATGGCGATGTGTTGGTGGTGCTGGATGATGTCAACGATTATGCCAAGGTAGAAAACTATTTACCACCACAATTCCCCAGGTTTAAAGTACTAATTACCACCAGGTTACAGTTAGATTTTCCTCAATCATTCACTCTAGATGTTTTAAGTGAGTCCGCAGCATTGGAACTTTTACAAGAGTGGGTAGGAGGAGAAAAAGTCGCACGGGAATTTGAAGATGCCAAAGAGATTTGTCAACGTTTAGGTTATTTGCCTTTGGCGTTGAACTTGGTGGGGAGGTATGTGAAGAAGCGGAAAATCTCTTTAGCAGAAATGTTGCGGCGGTTAGAAGCAAAAAAGTTAACTCATGAGTCTTTAGCAAGGGATGAAAAAGACCGCACTTGGACGCTGAACGTCAAACGAGGTGTTGCTGCTGCTTTTGAGTTAAGTTGGGACGAATTAAATGATGATGCTAAGGAGTTAGGTGTTTTACTGAGTTTATTTGCTTTAGCTCCTATTCCCTGGACACTGGTAGAAAGTGTAGAAACTGAGAAAGCTGCTGAACAGTTAGAAGATAGCAGAGTTGAGTTAGAGAGTTTGCATCTGCTTCAAGGAGAAGACAGCTACCAACTACATCAACTCATTCGGGAATTTTTTCAACTCAAGCAGGCTGAGTTCAATCAAGTGGAAAAATTAAAGCGATCGCTTTGCCAGGTAATGGTAGCAGTTGCCAAAGAAATTCCTCAAACTCCCACCCTTAAACAAATCACCGATGTCACACCTGTAATACCTCATATAGCTGAAGTAGCGAAGAATCTCATTCAATATGTCAGTGATGATGATTTAATTTGGGCTTTCCTCGGTAACGCTCAATTCTACGATGGTCAGGGATTATATAACCAGGCAACACCTTGGCTTGAGCAGTGTTTAGAAGTAGCTAAAAACCGCTTGGGAGAAGAAAATCCTCTTGTTGTACAAAGCCTCCACAACTTGGCGGGAATCTACTACTCCCAAGGACGATACAGCGAAGCTGAAGCGATGTACCTGCAATCATTGGAATTAAGGCAACGCTTGTTGGGTGAGGAACATCCTGATTTTGCACGAGGCCTCAACAACCTAGCAGAAGTCTACAAATCTCAAGGGCGGTACTCAGAAGCCGAAGCACTTTTGTTGCAAGCCTTGGAACTGAGGCGACACCTGCTAGGAGAAGAACATCTTGATTTTATACTAAGCCTCAACAACTTGGCGTTACTCTACTACTTCCAAGTACGGTATTCAGAAGCCGAACCACTTTTGCTACAAGCATTGGAACTGAGACGACACCTGCTGGGAGAAGAACATCCTCTTGTTGCACAAAGCCTCAACAACTTGGGGCATTTTTACTACTCCCAAAAACGTTTCTCAGAAGCCGAAGCGTTGCATCTGCAAGCACTGGAACTGAGGCGACAATTGCTGGGAGAGTCACATCCTGATGTTGCTAGTAGCCTCAACAACTTGGCGTTACTCTACACATCCCAAGAACGTTACTTAGAAGCCGAACCACTTTTGCTGCAAGCATTGGAACTCATACAACGCCGCGTGGGTAAAGAACATCCTCTCATTGCAATAAGCCTTAACAATCTGGCATCACTCTACTACTCCCAAGAACGTTACTCAGAAGCCGAATCCCGTTACCAGCAAGCTTTAGCATTAAGGCAACGTCTACTGGGAGAGGAACATCCTGATGTTGCTACCAGCCTCAATAACCTGGCAGCACTCTACAAATCTCAAGGAAGATACAGCGAAGCCGAACCCTTGTATATCCAAGCTTTAGATATTTGTGAGCGACGCTTAGGGGTAGATCATCCCAATACTGTGAGTGTTCGTGAAAATTTAGCAAATCTACGCGATCGCCCCACCTAAGAACAGTAAAATTCAAGTTCTCAGCCTCATCAATCAAGCTTTTATCTCCAAGGTTCGTGTTCTAAACTCCAACTTTCCTGTTCCCAACGAGAACGTTCCTGTTCTAAGTGAGAATGTTCCTGTCTCAAACGAGAACATTCCTGTTCTAAGTGAGAATGTTTCTGTTTCAAACGAGAACATTTCTATTTCAAGTGAGAATATTTTTGTTTCGAGTGAGAACGTTCTTGTTTTGAGGTGGAATGATGGTGTTATGAGGGCGATCGCTTGACAAAAATTGTAGAATGATGAGCAATCGCTTGTGGGGATTGAGAGATGAGTGTGAGAGCGATCGCCTTTATGTGTTGGTAAACAATCTAAAGCGTAGGCGTAGCCCGCCGTAGGCATCGCCTTACAAAAAAAGCATTACTCAAACACATCAAACCCCTTCTCACTTTGCAATTTTCTATCAAAAGTTGCTGTCGAACTACACTGAAATTGTTGAGCGATTCCACCAATTAAATAATCAGAAAAATCAGCCTTTCCTTGTTGAAATCGCTGCAATGCTTGATAAACTACAGAGCGATTTTCAAACTCAAACGTCGAACATTGCAACATCAAATTTATAGCATTGCTAATTTCTCCTCTACTAAATTGATAAGGCTTCCCTCGTAAAACCCAAACCAATTCACAAAGAACTATATTTGCAATAAAACATTGCTCTCCGCTTTCGATAATTTCAGAAGCTTGTTTCCACTGCTTTTCATCATCCTTTGTCAAATAGCGTACTAGAATATTAGTATCAACTCCAATCACTTGAGCCTTCTCGAATTGCTGTTTCCATTTCTGTTAAAGTTGCACTCTTCATCCCCGGACTATGTAAAATGCCGGATAAACTTTGAACAGGGACATTAAGCGGAATCAATTTGACTGTCCCATTTTCATCAATCACAAAATCAATCTTACTACCTGCATTAAGATTAAGATAATCTCTAATTTCTTTAGGAATAGTTACTTGTCCTGTAGTGGTGATGGTGGTGCTAACCATTACACACATTCCTCATATAGACTTTTTCTTGGCATTATGATAGCAAAAATCAGCGAGTGCTCGACTTTTTTACCCGAAGTTTTGTGTTCTGAGGTGGAACGATGGTGTTGTAAAGGCGTAGGCGTAGCCCGTCGCAGACATCGCTTTGGTAAAATTTCTTAGAGAAGGGTGGGCGATCGCTAATTTATATTTAACACCAATCTCATTTTATTTATATAGGCAATCGCCTGACTCGGAAAGTTCCATTACTTACAGAAATAATTAAATCTTTTTCATCGTTCTGAGGTGCAATGGTGATATTGTAAAGCCTATCGCTCTATTTTTGATTTTAAACCCACAAGCGATATCTGCGACGTGCTACGCCTACGCCTTTCTAAATCTAGATAAAAAGATTGTTATTCAAACCAATAAAAAATAACCCTCGAAGCTTCGAGGGTGGTTTTTCCTAAATCAGCTTTTCAACAATTTTTAGAATGGAGCGATCGCTAAACAAATAACAGCTAAAATCGCAGCGATGATATAAAACACTCCAACTACTTGCAATTCTGACCAGCCAGTTAGCTCTAAATGATGGTGTAGAGGTGCCATTTTGAAAAGACGCTTGCCTTTGCCATCGGGGCCTTTGGTGGCTTTGTAGTAACTTACTTGTGCCATTACAGACAGAGTTTCTACGAAGAAGATACCACTGAGAATGAACAGCGCTACTAAGCTATTTGTTAACAACGCTACAGCCGCTAAAGCTCCTCCCAGTGCCAGGGAACCGGTATCTCCCATGAAAACGCGGGCTGGGTTGCGGTTATGGGCTAAGAAACCTAAGCAACCACCACTTAAAGCTGCACAGAAAACCATCAAACCCGGTGCTGTGGGTGCTATTAGGGCGCCTAAGGCTAAAAGAGCGATCGCTACTGTTCCGCCTGCTAAGCCATCAATACCATCAGTTAAATTAGTAGCATTACTTTCTGCAACTAGCACAAAACCTGCAACAGGCCAGAATAGAAAACCTAAGGGTAATGTAAAGCTAACCCAAGGCAAAGCTATATTTGTAATATTAGAAGGTTGATTAAACATCAGCCATAAACAAAACACCACCGCAAAACTTACCTGTAAAGCCAGTTTCATCCGGGGGGATATACCTTTATTTGACTTACGGCGGAGAATTTGCCAATCGTCGAGCCAGCCAATCAATCCATAGCTGATTGTTAATGCCGAAACTGCAAGCACCTCTGTCGCAAAATTAGACAATACACAGGCAAGTACTACAGCTACAGGTACAAAAAATATACCGCCCATTGTGGGAGTACCCGCCTTTTTGAGATGAGCTTGGGGCCCATCCTCGCGGATTATTTGTCCGGTTTTAAGTGCTTGTAGTATAGGTATTACCAAATAACCTGCGATACCTGAAGCCAGCGCAGACAACAATAGTGGCAAGGTTAGCGACATAGCTTGCCAGGGTAACCTATTTGCCATCCAATCCAAGAAAAATGCGGTTGTGCCTAACCCCACGGCTAATAAAGAGGCTAGAGCGATTCCAGAAATGTTTAATCCTTGCTCAGGAGATAATTTAGCGTCCACAGAATTTTCCCTTCACTCCACACTTACAAAAGTAAATACCAGAAACGAGGCATATTACCAAGTTCCTCAAGACAAATTTTTAATCTTCAGCGATACCGATATCGTCGTCATCATCAAGGTCGTAATCGCCAATTCCGTCTTCTACACCCATTAAGGAGTCTATTTCTTCTTCGTCATCTTGAAAATCGGCTTCGTGAACGTCACGCGCTATGATACGACCGTTACTTTGTAACCAATCTAGGAGGGAAGATTCTTGCTTTAGGGGGATGACACCAGCTCGTTGATTACGAGGTTGCTCACGTAATGGAGAGTTCAACATATCGACGAAGACAACAAAAGGTTTACGTAACTTGACATTTAGAGTCTATCACTTGACACGGATTAATTTAGTTATCCTTTCAACCCTTGAGTTGATAAATCCGCATTGAGATAGAAATTTTTATTTAATACGCTTATGGCTTACGGGAAGTGGTTATTAGTAATTTTTTTGGTTTTACACATAGGTTATGAATAACTTGTTTATGCTGATGAAAAGAGAGTGATTTTTGAGGTTACAGACTATGCTCGGAAAAACGGCTCTTATTGATGCCATCGCTGGTACAAATCGCGGTTTATTGGCGACTGAAGCACACAAACAAGCTATCTTAGCAGCGATCGCTAACTTAGAAGACTTTAATCCTACACCACGTCCGGTGGAAGCAAAGGAATTGCTAGATGGCAATTGGCGATTACTATACACCACTAGCAAGGCTCTTTTAAACTTAGATCGTCTACCTTTGTGCAAACTAGGTCAAATCTATCAGTGTATCCGGGTAGAAACTACCAGCGTTTACAACATAGCAGAGATTTACGGCTTACCTTATTTAGAAGGATTAATCAGCGTTGCTGCCAAATTTGGGCCAGTTTCACATCGACGCGTCGAAGTAAAATTTGAGCGGTCTATTATCGGCTTACAACGTTTAATAGAATACAATTCTCCGGGAACTTTTATCCAACAAATTGAAGCAGGTAGAAAATTTCCGGCAGTTGATTTTCCTATAAACAACAATCAACAGCAAGGCTGGTTAGATATTACTTATATAGATAACGATTTGCGAATCGGTAGAGGTAACGAGGGAAGTGTGTTCGTATTGAGTAAAACATAAGCTTATGCAAAAATACTGTTCGCGAACGAAGGTACGTTATAACAAGAACTTTGTCAAGGAGGTTTAGATACTATTTTGAACTGGTGACTGGGGATCGGAGGCTAGGGAGATGAAAAGAGAATTTCACCCCACCCTTCCCTAACTCCAAATGCCCTGTTTGCCCTATGCCCCATGCCCTATGCCCTATCCGCCATACCCTACAACCTAATTCAGACAAATAACTTAACAAAGGCTCTTGCTGCGACCTTCAGGTTGTAGAGTGAAATCAATTAGCCCTCTAAATTGGCAATTGATAACTAAAAGGGAAAGTAATCATGGTTCAACGTGGCTCTAAAGTACGTATTCTCCGCCCTGAATCCTACTGGTTTCAAGATTTAGGAACCGTGGCTTCTATCGATCAAAGCGGCATCAAATACCCAGTAATTGTCCGTTTTGAAAAGGTCAACTACTCCGGTATTAATACCAACAACTTTGCCGAAGATGAATTATTAGAGGTGGAAGCACCAAAGGCTAAGGCGAAAAAATAAGCAGCAAACCCACCAGGGGATTGCTTAATGGGATGATGAAGGGAAGTCTCAAGTATGAAATCTGAAATATGAAACTTTCAGTTCTTTCATCCTTGCTCTTAGCCTACCCTAATCTATAAGAAGCCGCCCTGCGGGTATTTACGGTTTCTGTTTAGAGTAGTATGGTAAAGCCACCTACGGGTGTTTACGTACTGTGTCATCTTTGTTTGCTTAATCCCCGAATACACTAAACTTTGCTCGCTTAATCAGCTTGAATGCCTGAACTGCCTGAAGTTGAAACAGTCCGAAAGGGTCTAAATCAATTGACCCTCAACCAAAAAATTACGGGTGGAGATGTGTTGCTCGATCGCACCATCGCCTACCCGTTTTCTGTGGGTGAGTTTATTGATGGAATTAAAAACAGTGCGATCGCTATTTGGCATCGTCGCGGCAAATATCTCGTAGCTGAACTCACCCCCTCATCTCCCTCGTCAACCAGTTGGCTAGGGGTTCATCTGCGAATGACTGGTCAACTATTGTGGGTGGATCGAGATGAACCTTTACACAAGCACACGCGAGTCAGGTTATTCTTTGGCAAGAGGCAAGAATTACGGTTTGTCGATCAACGCACTTTTGGGCAAATGTGGTGGGTTCCCCCTGGTGTTCCTGTAGAAAGCGTCATAACGGGTTTGGCAAAATTGGCAGCCGACCCATTTTCAGATGAATTCAGCGTTGAGTATCTAGCAAGTAAACTCCAAAAGCGTCGCCGTCCCATTAAGACTGCATTATTGGATCAGTCGGTGGTGGCGGGGTTAGGTAATATTTATGCTGATGAAGCACTATTTAAAAGCGGAATTTTACCTGAAACTTTGTGTACCGATTTAAAACTAAAGCAAATCGAGAATTTACGAACAGCGATCATTCAGGTCTTAGAAACGAGTATTGAGGCTGGTGGTACTACTTTTAGTAATTTTCTCAATGTTAAGGGTGTTAATGGCAACTACGGAGGCGTAGCTTGGGTTTATAACCGCGCTGGAGAACCCTGTCGAGTTTGTGATACCCCTATTATGCGGACTAGGCTTGCTGGGCGATCGAGTCACTTTTGTCCTGAGTGCCAAAGGAGGTAGGTACAGACGCGATGAATCGCGAGGTAGATAGAGACGCGATGAATCGCGTCTGTACAAGAGTAGAGAGTTTTTAGACTTTAAATTGTGACTTGTGAGTTCTAAGTCTTCTAGAATGCAGATAAAACAAGTTACAAAATTCAGAGGGGAACTCATGGCAGTTAAAAAAGGCGATATGGTTCGCGCCGTCCGGGAAAAACTAGAAAACAGTTTGGAAGCAAAAGCTAGTGATATTCGCTTTCCTTCCTATTTATTCGACTCTAAGGGCGAAATTGTAGACCTTAAAGGTGATTATGCACTTGTTAAGTTTGGGAAAGTGCCAACACCAAATATTTGGTTACGTGTAGATCAGCTTGAAGAGTTTAAATAAGAAAAAAGAATTCAGAATGGGCTGCGCCCCGCGACGCTAACAGAATTCAGAAGTCAGAATGAATGCTGAATTTTGACTTTTGAATTCTGGTTGATAAAAATCGTACTTTGATTTATGTCTTTTTCTTCTAACTCCCCAATTCTGTGTAATTTACCCCGTGTCACCATAGTTGGTGCGGGTAGGGTTGGCAGTACTTTAGCCCAACGCATTGCGGAAAAAAATCTAGCAGATGTAGTTTTGCTAGATATCATTGCAGGAATGCCCCAAGGTCTAGCACTGGATTTAGTTGAGGCTAGGGGAATTGAATTACATAATCGTCAGATTATTGGCACAAATAATTATGCTGATACTTCTGGTTCGCAAATTGTGGTGATTACGGCAGGAATTCCCCGAAAAACAGGTATGAGTCGGGATGATTTGCTCAAAACTAATGCCAAGATTGTAGTCGAAGCGGCTAAGAATGCGATCGCTCACTCTCCCAATGCCATTTTTATTGTGGTTACTAATCCTTTGGATGTGATGACTTATTTGGCTTGGCAAGCAACTGGTTTACCACGCAGTCGAATTATGGGTATGGCTGGTGTATTGGATTCTGCCCGTTTTGAAACCTTCATTGCCCTGGAATTAGGAGTCTTACCCGCTGATGTCAAAGCGATGGTATTGGGTAGCCACGGCGATTTAATGGTGCCTTTGTCTCGTTATGCTACTGTTAACGGCATTCCCATCACAGAATTGCTGGATGCAACTACAATTGCACGTTTGGTAGAAAGAACTCGCAATGGTGGTGCTGAAATTGTGGAATTAATGCAGACAGGTGGCGCTTTTTTTGCTCCTGCATCGGCTACTAGTGTGATGGTGGAATCGATTTTATTAAATCAATCGAGATTGTTACCAGCAGCGGCTTATCTACAAGGTGAATACGGTTTAGAAGATGTTGTGATTGGTGTTCCCTGTCGGTTGGGATGCGGTGGGATTGAAAGTGTGTTGGAATTAAATCTCACTGATGGAGAAAGAGAAGCTTTGCATACTTCGGCTCAATCTGTACGGAAAAATATTGAGCGATCGCAGGAAATTTTGGCTAATAATTAGGTGATGGCAATTTTGGACTTCGGCTACGCTTAGCCGAACGATTTTGGATTAAATGTCTTTACCAAGAAAGGCAGGAGTTAGGAGGCAGGAGGCAGGAGGTTAAGAGTATCAATTAAAACTTTAGTTCTGGGTCTAGAGCCACGTTAAAAGCAATAATTCAGAACTTACGCACTCAGATCCCCCAACCCCCTTAAAAAGGGGGCTTTAGATGTTCCCCCCTTTTTAAGAGGGGCTAGGGGGGATCGGGGTTTCGGGCTTCAGTGCGTAAGTTCTATAATTTACCGAGACTGTTTGCAGCGAGCTATAAAGCGCTTTCGTCGGAGTGCCGGCTTGGTGGCATCTGAACTTTGTAAGAAAGCGTCCTTACCTCAATCCCATTCTTTTAAGGGTAGGTCACCTCCTGCCTCCTGCCTTCATCCTCCTGCCTCCTTACTAAAAGTACTATGAAACTGCCCACGCATAAAACGTGTGGGCAGTTTCATAAAATATTAGTTTTCTGTTAGCGGCGGTAATCCTGGTCTGCGGGGTCGCCGTAGGGATCTTCGCTGGCTGGACGAACATCGCCGTAAGATCCTATATCTGCGGGGTCGCCGTAGGGATCTTCGCTAGCTGGGCGGACGTTGCCGTAAGATGCGATATCTGCGGGGTCGCCGTAGGGGTCTTCGCTAGCTGGGCGGACATTGCCGTAAGATGCGATGTCTGCGGGGTCGCCGTAGGGGTCTTCGCTAGCTGGGCGAACATTTCCGTATGATGCTGGATCTGCGGGGTCGCCGTAGGGATCTTCGCTAGCTGGACGGACATCGCGATCGCCATATCGATCTATTTCAGCTTGGTCGCGGTTTGACCCCAAGAGGAAATCTTTCGCCTTTCGCAAAAAGCCATCTACCATAATTTATCTCCTGATTTAAATTCGTGTTTCCGACATGAGCGATCGGCGTTATCCTCTCGGAACAGGCCTTGCCGATCTAAAGTGCCGGAGCTGCTGATGAAGTTAAGTTACTTAGGTCGCGACCTGTGGAGCGTCCGTTATAACCTTGGAAATCCTGGTACTGTCGCGCTTCAGATTCCGGTACTCGAATTCCTTCTGATGGTGGAGTTACCCAGTGAGCGCGATGTTCAGCATCGCGGTAGTATACACGCCCGTTTTTAGAAAGATAGTACTTACCTTGCGCTCCTTCTTGAGGAGCATTTTTATGCTGGTTGTAAAGGTAGTAAAGTGCAGCAGCACCCGCCAAAATCGCCACTTTTTGACCGCCAGACAAGCCCTTTTTAACTTCGGGTTGGGTGCTGCGATCGCTCACTGTTCTACCAACACTATCATCAACTGGTGGTGGCACATTGGCACTTCTGGAACCGCCTCCGCAGCTACTTAGCAATGGCACTGTTAGCAATGCCGAAAGCAAAACAGCCAGCAAACGTGAAACTACTTTACGTTCTTTAAATATTGTAATCATCGGATCTCATCATCATCTACGTTTACTAAAAGCCTTGCTGTTGTAGCAACAGAGTTAGAGTTCCTGTTAGTTTACCTGGAATTACAAAAACATTTACTGCTGATTTACAACAGCACAACTACAGCATTTCATTAACATAATGAGCAATTTTATTGAATATTACATCTTGCCTTTGAGGGAAACTCACTTCATCCCAACGAAATATTTTGTTGATTTTTTATTTCTTCCCTATAAATAAAAGGCAAAAATGTTCAGCAATTTCTCGGTTATTTTTACATGTCTCAATAACTTAGAAAGATACAGGTACTACGATGATATTTGCTAAAAAATACACTCAATATGACATCAAAAAACACAACCCAAACCAGAACTCGCGTGCTTTTAGCTTTGTGGGATTTGGGAGGAATTCAGCAGCAAGTGAGTAAAGGTTTACTCACAAAACGAATTGTATCTAAAACTAAAAAGGTAGCAGATTATCAAGGCATATTCGAGGAATTACAGAATCAAGGAGCGATCGCAATTTCCAAAAAAGGATATTCTCTGACATCTCCCAAGGGTTTAGAGGTATTGGGTGAGGGTTTGAGAAGTGACGGTTTTAAATTTGAAGGGACGATTGTCGGAACTTGGGCGGCGAATGCCTTGGTTAAGTGGATTAGTCAGATTGATGTTGCGGTAGCTAGTGCAGATGTACCAGTTAATGGGAAGAGTGGGGCGATCGCTTCTTACGACGAGTTTAAGTCAGCAGCCTTGGAAGTCTACGACAAGTTAAACCAAAACTACAACTTAGACGATCTAGTGCCAATTTATCGCATTAGGAGAGAAATAGGCGATCGGGTTAGCCGTGAAGATTTCAACGAGTGGCTACTAGAAATGCAGAAGAACGACATTGTTCAGCTAATAGGCGGAGAGATGACAGATATTACTCCTGATAAAGCTCAAGACTCAATCACAACTAAATTGAGTGGATTACGCTATTACGCTAAGCGCCTCAGTTCTGCAAATTAATCTAAATCCTGTTGTTTCTTCTTACACACAAACCACTATGACTAGTTCTCCCATTTCCTCTATTGAGGATATTAACGCAACTTTACAAAATCACAACCCGTTTGCAGTACCTCCATATGTAGGCAGCCAAGAAGTTTGGGGCAAAGAATTTCCTGATGTGACAACTCTCAATGCTCATGCTTCAGATGCTGTGTTTCAAGCAATCAAACAAATTCGTACTGGTCAGTACCAAAGAACTTCAATTGCCATCACAGCCGAATCAGGCACTGGTAAAACACATATTATCAGCCGGATTCGCCATCGTCTTCAAGCCGAGGGTGGTGCTTTATTTATTTACGCCACTGAATTTAGTGATTTGAATAATATTAAATACGGATTCCAGCGTACTTTAGGAGATAGTCTAGGGAAAATTGGCAGCCAAGGAGTAACGCAGTGGCAAGAACTTGCTTCAGCAATTGCTAATCAAGCTGTCAAGTCTATTCATCCTCATGCTAAAACTTTGTTATCTAAAGATTTAGTACAAAAACTTAGTCGAAATGAATTAAGCAAAAACCGAACTTTAGTGAATCAGCTGACAGAAGCATTCCGTAAAACTAAACCGAATCTAAAAAATCCTGATATCATCCGGGCTATTCTGTGGACACTAGCTGATTCTGAAGCGCTTTATGTGGTCAAATGGTTATCTGGTGATGAACTGGCTCAATATAAAGCTACTGAACTTTGTTTACCTAGTATTAGTGGTCAATCCTTTGATGTGATTCAGCAAATTTTAGATATTATTAGTGATTATTATCAGCTAGTAATTTGTTTTGATGAACTAGAATCTATTGAAATCAATAATGCTGGGTTTACAAAGTCACAGGTTGTTGCTGGTTTAGTTAAAGAATTGTTCGAGAATCTGAGTAGAGGCGTTATTTTAACCGTAATGATGCCTGCTATATGGATTAATAAAATTAAGCAACTACCTGCTGGCGTTCATAGCAAAGTTTCTGCTTATGGAAATCCTATTGATTTACAGTACATGAATGGAGATTCAATTGTTGAGCTAGTTGCTTTATGGCTAACAGAGTTCTACAGCGCCAGAAATTTAGTACCACCTCATCAACTTTATCCATTTACTGAAGCTCAACTGAGAGACCTAAGTAACGAAGAGAAGCCACCAGTGAGAAAAGTTTTACAATGGTGTCGAGATAATTGTAAACCTACTAATATTACTATTAATGTAGTAAATCTACCTATCTTTGCAAAAGAAGATTCAGTTGAACAAGCTTTTAAAAAAGAGCTTAATCAAGAGATTACCAATTATTTAGATGATAACTATCTACTTGCTGATACTATTTTATTTGGCTTTCAGACATTAATAAATAAAACGGTAGAGCGAGTAAAAATTGAGCATATTACAGACAAAGTAAAACAAAGAGGTGGTAAAGATGATTACCTGAATTTTAAGATTCTTGGTAAAGAAGATGGTAAAAATATAAGTATCGGTGTTGCTGTTCTCCAGTATGCAGGTGGCAAAGCTTTAGGAGCAGGATTGAGAAGATTAATAGATTACAAAACCTTTAGTATGACTCGTGGTTGTTTAATTCGCTCTAAATCCAAAGATAAAAAAATTAGTCCTCATCTGCATAAAACTTATATAGAACCACTGATAGCCCAAGGAGGGGAATTTGCAGAGCTTAAAGAAGAGGAAATTAGACCATTATTAGCTATTAGGTCTGTCTATAAAAAACGTGAAATAGACTATGGGTTTACCGAGGAGGAAATTCTTAATTTTATTAATGAAAAGGGTGCTGTATATCAGCTAGGAGCTAGTAACGCTCTACTAAAAGAAATTTTGAGTGACCCCTCATATCAAGTACCTGAAGACATTATTGAAAGTAATGCAGAAATTCTAGATGTAAGTAGCTACTCTAAATCATCTGAAATTGTTGACATTAGTGAATTAGCTGGTACCGTAGATTGAATATGAGTGAATCAGTCTTGCTTGACCAAGCAATATGTTTACCTGCTCAAGAAGTTAAAGCTTTAATACAAGGACGAACTATTGCAACAATACCCCGAATGTTTATTGATCCGGGGCGACAATTTGCTCTATATCCGGTTAGTAGCTCGACTTTGCCATTGCCACTTGAACCTGATTACAATGCTAATTTACAGCAATTTGGTGGCAATAACCTGGTAAAGGTTAATTCCGAAATAATTTTAATTAAAGCATGGGCTAAGTGCGAACTATGTCAAATATTAGATGATACACAACCTTTAGATATATTGTCAAAATCTACAGTTTGGAGTAGTGAAGCTCTCAATAAAATTTTATTACAATATAATTACATCTTTCTCGCATATCTACGAATTTATGAGTTAGATGAACCAATTGAAGTCAGCACCACAGCTACAAAACAATTTATTCCTTTATCACAACCGACAATAGTTATTAAACCTAAGCCAGTATTAACCGATCGCACATTCGCTCAACGCAAGCATCAACTAGAAAATCTACAGCCACCACTGCATCCGGAACTTGAAGAATTACAAAGTGCGATCGCATCTTTAATCATTAGCCAACCAGCAGCTAAACAATTAGACGATGATATCAAAGTATTTTTAGGTTGGAGTAGTGACAAGCAAATTAAGCAACCCGATGCAAATTTAACTTGGATAAATGATATTGCAAAATTAGGCGATCGCAGCATCGAACAAGACGAGAAAAAAAGCAACTATCAAGCTGGAACAGATTTTGAAAATATTGCACGTCAAAGTTTAGAGTTTTTAGGCTTCAAAGTTGAAAGTGCTTTCAAAGGTGGTGCTGGAGGCTTAGATTTATATTGTTCAAAACCTTACCCTATTATTTGTGAGTGTAAGGCGGGTAAGCTGATTCCAAGTCGTACTGTTGAGGAATTACTAAAACTTGGTGGGATGCACTTAGGTAAAACTCAACTCTTAACTTCAGCTAAGTTAGTAATTGGCCCTGGTAATCCATCTCCAGATACACTAAAAGCCGCTAAAGAATGGGAAGTAAGTATTATTAATGCTATGACTTTACAAAAGCTCGTTGAATTGAAAGCAAAATACCCAGGTGCTATTAATTTAGTCGAATTACAGCAATATCTAGAACCTGGGCAAATTGACTATAAAATTGGTGAATATATTGATAAAGTCGAGAGAGTGATTAAGTTGCGATCGCACATTATTGAACTTGTCAAAAATTATTTGCAAAATTCAGGCACAGAATCTGCTGGTGTCGAAGCTTTACATGGTGCTTACTTCGGTTCGCTTCCACTACAGGCACTAAAAACAGACGAAATGCATGAAATATTGATAGAACTTTCTTCGCCATTAACAGGCTATTTAGGAAGAATTAAAGGTAGTGATTGGAGGGGCGATCGCTTTTACTTTCTACGCGAGTTACCAATTAATACCAACAGTGTCTTTTCGTAAAGGTTCGCAGTTATCCCAAAGTTAATATACCAGCCTGATAATTAACTACCAACGGCAGAATTTTTAACCACTCTGAACCTAACAAAACTTCTGTAATTTCATTCCCTGCATAAACAGGGATTTCATACTCCTGTTCGTTTAATATCACCTTACCTAAATAAATATCAAATCTTGATTCTCCCTTAGCTGTTCGTAGAGGTTCTTCACCGATGTAAACCCAATCAAGGCACTCTAAATCTTGTTTATTAATAGCTAGAAAGCCCGTGAAACCAGTATCTAACATGACATCCACAGGCAGATTTAATCCATCATCAGTTATTAACTCAATTTCAAAAAATAGTTGCCCATTTTCTCCAAATTTACCCAAAATCATATTGTGCCAGTTGTTCCCGTTTCATTGAGGCAAAATACACAATGTCTATTATTTGGGTACTTTTCAAGGGCTTTTTTATGAGCTTGCATTATGTCGGCATCAATCAAGTAATCACCGCTATCTGGCTCCACAGCAATATACCAGCCATAGTGTTCTTCGATCAAATCGGGACGCACACGCTCAAAAATTGCCCGACAACGCCGATAATATGCTTCGTCTTCAGCTTTGCGTTTAGCAAGTTCTTCTGGTGGTAAAGTGCGTTCTGGAAAGATTCTTCCTCGACGTGCGGGTTGTTTTGCAGTTGATTCTGTCATAGTTTAACCCTACCTCTTCATGCTGGTTTAACTTTAATATTACGGCAAGCAACAACGAGCGATACTCTACCTAATCGTGGCTCATTGTTACTTTTTTTCTCAGTATTTTGGGTTTTGAGTGATAAACTTTACAGAAAATTCATACTTAGCTACTGTGTATTTTCATTTACAGTAGATAGTCAACTAAATACTGTCGAAGAGTCTTCTTATACTGACTACACTGGTATTTATTAATTAGAATCCAGTAGCAAGTTTAAGACTTAGGAAAAATGAGTCATGTATTATCAAATTTGGAACTTTTTTCTTCAAGAAGATAAATATAATTATTGGAAAGAGAGAATAAAAGTTCACAAAAATTTTAACAGAGTTACATGGCAAAATATTATTGATTTTTTGTCATTGGTTGAGCAGACTTTCGTACTCAAATATCGGCTAGGAGAAACTGATAGTCTTGAGCCATTTCTTAAGTTAGCAACAGAGAATGGTTACAATCTTACAGCAGAGGAGCTTGCCTGGTTTTTAATCACTAGAAAACAGATTTGGGATCTTTTTGATTTGGCACAAAAAACGCCGTCTCTTAAGGAGCAATTGCTTACTGCTAAAAGTCCACAGCATTTTGTCAACATAGCTGCGGAGAATAGCTATTACTTTTCTGTAGATGAATTAGCTTGGCTATTGACTGAAATTAAATCGTCATCGGAATTAGTATCAATTAACAATAGCGTTGGTGAGATTATAACGGTATCAAATTACGGCAGGATTGAAACAGGATACTGGATTTGGCTGGCAGAAGACTGGGGAATTGTAGCGCCATTTTGTCATATAGATAAGCCAAGTACTTTTTTGTCTCAAAATATCAACAACCCTTTTTTACCCGATCGCTGTTTCTTACCTAAGAGCTACTTTAACCAACGCCTAATGGCAATTCATAATTAAAATAATGAGTTTTCCATTATACAATGAAGCATCCTAGACTGAAGATATGTCTTTTATCTAGGATGCTTCACAATAAAAAATTGTTGCAGATACAACAATTATTGACAAAATGTGATATCTGCACTCAAGTTATCAGCCAGCAGAAACGGTTAAGCTGCTGGGTTTATGAAGATCGCCTTGCAAAACCACACCGCGCTGATTGGCATGGAGATGACGCAAAATCTTATAAATCGCCTCAACTTGGTCTGATGCGCCAGCCTTTTCGGCGAGTTCTTCCAAAGAAACGGGAGTTTTTTCTTTTTGTAGCACTGCTACTACTCGTGTTTGTAAGTCAAGAATACCGGCGGCGGCTTTTTTGCCAGCTTCCACCCCTGGTTGATGGTAGGCGTTGATGTTGACCAAGCTAGCATACAAACCAACAGCACGCTCATACAAAGCGATTAATGCCCCTACAATGCGGGCGTTAACTTGGGGAATAGTAACTGTTATTGAATCGCGCTGATTTTCATAAAGTGCTTGTCGAGTTCCTTGGAGAAAACCAGAAAGATAATCACCGGATGTAACTCCCGGATCGATTTCTGCCGATGACCCCTGACGATCTTCGAGAACTTCGATCAGCGTTGCAAAGAAATTCGGCACGCCTTCGCGCAACTGCTGGACGTAAGCATGTTGATCTGTTGAGCCTTTGTTACCATAAACGGCGATGCCTTGATAGACAGTGTTGCCGTCTAAGTCTTTTTCCTTGCCCAAGGATTCCATTACCAGCTGTTGCAGATAGCGGCTGAATAACAATAAGCTGTCCTTGTAAGGTAGAACAACCATATCTTTTTCACCCTTGCCATTGCCAGCAAAGTACCAAGACAAAGCAAGCAAGGCTGCTGGGTTACTCTTCACATCTGCGACGCGGGTTGCATCATCCATTTCTTTCGCACCTTGGAGCATAGCGCGAACATCAATGCCTTGCAGTGCTGCTGGTACTAGCCCGACGGCAGACATTTCTGAAGTGCGTCCTCCCACCCAGTCGTACATGGGAAACCTAGCCAGCCAGCCTTCCTCTTTGGCTACCTTATCGAGGTTGCTATCAGTGCTGGTGATAGCTACCGCATATTGGGCAAACTCCAAATTGTGTCCGGCGTAGGCTTTTTTAACTTCAATCATGCCATTGCGAGGTTCTGGTGTGCCCCCAGATTTGGAGATTACCAATACTAAAGTACTGGCAAGATTGTTTCGCAGATGGTTGAGAATGCGATCGATACCTGCTGGGTCGCTGTTATCAATAAAGTGAATTTTCAGGGGCGGGAAATCAGACGCCAAGGCTTCAGCGACAAATTGGGGGCCGAGGGCGGAACCACCAATACCAATAGAGATAATATCCGTAAAGCGGTTGGCTCTGGGAGGATGAATAGCACCTGTTTGAACTTTTTCTGCAAAGGCTTCGATTTGTTCGAGGGTTTGGACAATTTCTTGGGTAAGTTCTGGAGTTGGCGCTAAATCAGGATTTCGCAGCCAATAATGTCCAACCATGCGGTTCTCATCAGGATTTGCGATCGCACCCTTCTCCAGTTGAGCCATATCCGCAAACGCCTTTTCAAACTTCGGCCGCAACGACTCCACAAAGGCATCATCGAACCGCATTCGACTTACGTCTAAGTACAGTCCCAATCCCTCGTGGAAATATAACCAGTTTTGGTATCGTTGCCAAAGTGCCCTAGCATCCATAGGGAAATCTCAAGTAAAGTGTTTTTCAAAAACCAGTTTAATGGAAGGTAATAGCGATCCCTGCCTAGCGTTATACAGTTTACAGTTTTAAGTGTTCGCTTAACTCTTTCCCTTAAACATCTGGCATAGGGATGACACGCAAAAATTTCACAATTCCACCCCTAATTTCTATACCAATCAAATAATTATCCAGAGTGAAGCGGTGAAAAATCCCTTCACTATCAAGCTGTCGTAGTTCTTTTAGTCCACTGAGCTGCCACTTTTGGGCAAACTCGGTAAAGACAAAATCATACACCCGCTCGTAAGCAGCAGGTTCTAAATTTTTTAGGTCTAGCAAAAAAGACCTTGCATAGCGCACTTCCACACTCACTAGGGGTTATACCATTTTGGATTTTAGACTTCGGCTTCTCTCCGAGACGCTACGCGAACGCTCAGTCGAGCAATTTTAGATTTTGGATTTTGGATCGTGTACTCCTGCAAACAAGCAAGCTACGCATACTGGGACAAGATCGAAAGCGCTGCTACGTTAGAAAAACATTAACAGTCGTATTGCTTCATCATGGGTTAAGATGTCCCACGGTTGCTGCGATCGCTTGACTTTTTGTATGGCTTTAAGCATATAAAAGTCACAATGTAAAGCTTCAAGAACGTTCCAAATGCTTTGTAGATCGTCGTCGGCTAACTGCTCGATTAAATGATGCATTCTCAGTCGCAGTAAATTCATACGTTAATTCTTGCCTATAAACAAACACCAACAGTAAATAGTATTCCCAAAAATTTACCCAGGCCTAACGACAATACAGTATTACTATCAAGCTAATACGATTTTGGGTTTTGATTGCAAATCGCCTTTCTAAAGGCAAGGCAACTCTTAACAAGGAACGGGAAACAAAAAACAGGCTTATCTGAATTGCATTGTGCTATGTCGGACAAATCAAGGGTACAAAACCGTGTGGGAAGATACAATTTCAGCTTCAGAAGCTCAACTTTGACCTTCTGAGGCTCAACTTTGACCTTTTGAGGCTCAACTTTGACCTTCTGAGGCTCAACTTTGACCTTCTGAGGCTCAACTTTGACCTTCTGAGGCTCGACGTTGACCTTCTGAGGCTCGACGTTGACCTTCTGAGGCTCAACGTTGACCTTCTGAGGCTCAACGTTGACCTTCTGAGGCTCAACGTTGACCTTCTGAGGCTCAAAAGCTCAAGTTACAGGCAATATCACCCCGCCTGCGATTTAAATCGCAGCCTAAGAGCAAAAGTCAGTTAAAACTGACTCAAATTAACTAAAATTTAGTCCGTTTGAACGGACTTAGGCTATTAGCCTCGGAATTGATTCCGAGGCGGGATAGCAACGAAGCAAAGAGTTTGCCTTTAGCAGTACTTCTACTTAGTTTTTTCGCTTGTTGGGCGTACTAAAGTTCTAACTAAACCCGTAATCGCAACAATCACAGAGGCAATTCCCGCAATGGACACTGAAGTCAAAATTGCCACTGCAAGGATGATTTCACCCGGACTATCTCCGTTTCGCATCCAGGTAGATAGATTCTCTACTAACGTTGGTGAGGCGGGGATTAATTGCGAAGTTTGAGTGCTTTGATTAGTGTTGACTGAATTTGTTAAGGCAGTTTTCATGGCTGAACCTCTTCTAAATGTTTCTATGCAAATCGTATTTCTGCCCAAAGAAGAGGAAATTCCCAACAAATCGAGACAAAGTGGAAAGAAAGTAGAAATTAAGTAGAATCGAGAAGACATTTCACAAGCTGTCTATGGAATGGGCTGATTTTTTAGCCAATGAAGCTGCTACTAATAGCTTATCCCCAGAGCAAACGGCAGCTTTTGTAGAGCGTTTAAAGACTGAAAACTCAGGTAAGAGTGAGGCGAAACTTGCCAGCGAATTAAACATTGGTGCGGCTGCTTTCAAAAAGCGGATGGCTGAGGTCTATGACAAGTTCGCCAAGAGTTATCCTGAATTAGCGACTTCTAACAGTCGCGGTAAGCTAGAAAAGTTACGGGCTTGCCTGACAAACAAATATAATGGCGGGCAAGACTTCGGCGTGAGCGCTCAGTCGAACGCTGCCCACCCCACAATTAAGGAGATTCATCACAATATTCCGCCTGCTGTTCCATTTGAAAAATTTGTGGGACGTGAGGCCGAACTAGAAAAACTGCACCAGCAATTACAAACATCTCGGCAAGTTGCGATTGTAGCTGTGACGGGTATGGGTGGAGTTGGCAAGACTGAACTGGCTACTCAATACGCAAAACAGCATTTGCAGAATTATCAAGGTGGGGTTTGCTGGTTATCTGCACAGGGAATAGATGTCGGAATTCAAATTCTCAGATTTGCTGAATTGAAATTTAAACTCATTGCACCGGATGATTGGGAATTAGCAGATAGACTGAGATACTGCTGGCAGAATTGGGAAAAAGGTGAAGTGCTGCTGGTGTTTGATGATGTCATAGACTACAAAACACAGGTTAAGCCTTATTTACCCCCAGAATCACCCAGGTTTAAAGTATTGCTGACAACGCGCCTGGGGTTTGATAGAACTTTGCCGCAATTACCTTTGGGTGTTCTCAAACCATTGGCGGCGATGAAATTATTAAAATCGCTGGTTGACAGAGAACGGCTGAAAAGTGAACCTTGGGTTGCGAGAGAAATTTGTAAATTCTTGGGATATTTGCCTTTGGCGTTAGAGTTAGTGGGGCGATATCTGGATACAATGCCAGATTTGTCTCTGGAAAAACTGCTGAAGCGGCTAGAGAAAAAGCGACTGGAACACGAAGCAATAGCCAAGGCTAACCCATTGATGCGTTATGAATATGGTGTGGCTGAAGCTTTTGCATTAAGTTGGGAACAGTTAGATGAAAATGCACAAAGCTTAGGCTGTTGGTTGAGTTTGTATGCTTTGGCTGATATTCCTTTTTCTGTTGAGGCAAAAGAAGATGACGATGAACAAGAACTCTGGGAGAAAGCTATAGCTGATTTGCGGAAACTGCATTTAATACAACGGCAAAGTAAAGATATTTGTCGTCTACATCCACTGATTCGGCAATTTTTCCAAATGAAGTTGGATGAGTCAAGTAATGCAGATGAGGTGAAAACTGCTTTTGTAACGCAGATGGTAGAGGTGGCAAAGCAAATTCCTCATCAGCCTCACCGTGAAGATATTTTCAACCTCACTCCCTTTATTCCCCACCTTGCAGAAGTTGCAACGTACCTATCCCAATATATAAGCGAGGAAGATTTAATCGAGCCTTTTACTAGATTAGGCTACTTCTATCAAGATCGAGGATTTCATGAACAGGCACAACCTTGGTTGCAGCATTGTCAAGAAGTCATTAAAAATCGCCTTGGTTTAGAACATCCCTATGTCGTCGTTAGCCTAAACAATCTTGCAAGACTCTACCGCTATCAAGGACGTTACGATGAAGCTAAACCTCTGATACAGCAAGCTTTAGAACTGACACAAAGCTTGGTGGGAGACAACCATCCTGCTATCGCCATTAGTCTGAACAATCTTGCAGGATTCTATAAATCTACAGGACGCTATAACGAAGCCGAACCTCTGTATCAGCAAGCTTTGGAACTGACACAAAGCCTATTGGGAGATAACCATCCTTCTGTAGCTACTAGTCTAAATGATTTGGCAGGACTCCATTGTTTTACAGGACGCTATAGCAAAGCTGAACCCTTGCTCAAGCAAGCTTTAGAACTGAGAAAAAGCCTTCTGGGAAATAATCATCCCAATGTCGCCGCTAGCCTGAGCAATCTTGCAGAACTCTACCGTTATCAAGGACGCTACAGCGAAGCTGAACCCCTTATGCAGGAAGCTTTAGAATTAAGAAAGTGTCTCCTGGGAGACAACCATCCTGATGTCGCTATCAGCCTGAACAATCTTGCAGCGCTCTATGAATCTACAGGACGCTATAACGAAGCTGAACCCCTTATGCAGCAAGCTTTAAAACTGAGAAAACACCTGCTGGGAGACAATCATCCTGATGTCGCTAATAGCCTGAACAATCTTGCAGGACTCTATGAATCTACAAGACGCTACAGCGAAGCTGAACCTCTTTATCAGCAAGCTTTAGAACTGAGAAAACATCTGCTGGGAGATAACCATCCCGATGTCGCTACCAGTCTTAACGATTTAGCATTCCTCTATGAATCTACAGGACGCTATAACGAAGCTGAAGCTCTTATGCAGCAAGCTTTGGAACTGAGAAAACGCCTTCTGGGAGACAATCATCCTGATATCGCCATTACCTTGAATAATTTAGCATTCCTCTATGAATCTACAGGACGCTACAGCCAAGCCGAACCCCTGTATCAGCAAGCTTTGGCAATTTGTGAGCAGACTATAGGTGTAGGTCATCCTCATACAATGAGGGTTCGGGGAAATTATGCCAGGTTTTTAAGAGAAGCATACCGCTAGCGATCGCCCCCTTTCTCCCAAAATCACACCACGATCTCAAGCTTATGCAACAAAATTCCATTATCAAAATTACTTTCGAGGATCTGGCTGTCATCAAAGTTGGTAATAAAACCCGCTTGCCCTTGGCAGAATTAGATACCTCCAGCCACATTCATGGCGCTTTATTGATTAATATTGGTAATCGTTTCGTCCCATATATGGGTTATTGGGGAGCGAATGACGTGTGCTTCTCTCAGTGGATTGGGGAACTCGAAAGAATCCGCCATGAGTTCAAAGGTAGCGCTCAAGCCCGCTACTGTTTCGACGAAGGGGAGCAAGGGCAGCCGGCATTTCTCTTTGAGCGAGAGGGCGAGATGATGTATTTATCCATCATAGATTCCGCGATATCGGATGGCGAAGGGGATGACGATTGGCAGAAAGTAGGGTTTAGCTATCGGGAGTTTATCAGTGAATACGAAGCCTTCTACAAGCGATTTAGCGTCGAGTTGCAGCAATTAGCACCGACAGCAGCGAGCGAATGGGTTGGCAAGTTTCTGCGGCGGGCAGGCTAACACTTCACGGCAGCGGACGGACGAAAGCCCCTGGTGGGTTGCCGAGGTTATTTGCCACCGCTGCGTTTTGCCGTTAAACCGCTTTTTAAAAATCGAGAGTCATATCATGTTCAGGTAATTAGTTATGATTTTGGTAATCATTAGACCCCACCCCTTAATCCCCTAAGAGCAAGCTCTTAAGGGAGACAAAGCACAGCTTTGACGGGGTGGGGTTCTTCGGGTTTCGTAACCAATACTGGTCGGTTAAGGGGAAAAGGGGAAGGGGAAAGGGGAAAGAAAAAACCTTTACCCTTTACCCTTTTCCCCAAACCAAATTCTGAGTTCAAAATGCAAAACCCGAGCAGTATTGGTTTCGTAACTAATTAACCGGACATAATATCAATCTTTAACAGAACTTTTGTAGACAGATCAGGGGTTTTAACCCTCTTTTGTCACTTTAGGCAGAGGAAAAATGAAAATCAAGGTTGAACAGGAATGTAAAAATTGGAGAAGTGAGTTTATAAACAATCGATTGGAGTTTAGTAAAACCACTCAACAATTGAGGAATAGGAAAAACT
>JAVRCH010000063.1:0-37841 GCA_034530795.1 Nostoc sp. DedQUE12a | reverse complement strand
ATACCTGGGCTGACATCATCAACCGCGCTAACTTGGGTATGGAAGTAATGCACGAGCGTAACGCTCACAACTTCCCCTTAGACTTGGCGGCTAGTGATGTTGCTCCTGTTGCAATAAGCGCTCCTGCTATCAACGGTTAATCATCAAGTCTAGTTAAATCAAAAACGCTCTCTGGAAACAGAGGGCGTTTTTGTTGATTTTGTTCATTTAAAAAGTTTCTTTTGCAAAAACTCCAACACCATTTTGGATTTTAGATTTCTAGAGTGAATGATAAAGTGCGCTAGCGATCTAAAATTACACTGTGAATCGGCAAACAAGAAGCAAATAAGTTCCGTGTATGAAGCGTCAAAGCTCTATTTTTTCACTGATTTTAGTATTATTGGCCACATTTCTTATTAGTTGTGGCGGGCCTGGTGTCGCAGTTGCACCTCCAACGTACACTGCAACCCAAATTGCGGAAATTAAGGAATACGTTCCCGAAATTCAAGCTGTACGCGATCGCTCACAAGAGTTGAAAAGCTTGATCCAAAAACAAGATTGGATTAACGTGAGCAACTTTATACACGGCCCGATAACAGAAGCAAGGTTGAACTTGACTTATGTCACTCCCCACCTTCTACCGAAAGACCAAACCACAGCACGTCAAATAACGCGAGATTTGTTTAACCACTTGGTTAAAGTCAATCAAGGCGCTTCCTCTAGTAACGCTCAACTTGCATTGAGTAACTCGGAAGCTGCTTTCGCAGATATTGACAAATTCCTCCAGTTGCTTCCTGAGGAAAGCACTCAATAGAAGCAAGTTAAGGTGGGGATAAGGGGGACAAGGAGGACAAGGAAGAATTTTTCCTCCGTCTCCCTTGTCCCCTCGATCTCCCTTGTCTCCCCCATTTCATCTCAAACAAGCAATGAGTCATGTAGTCATCATCGGTTGTGGTGTAGTTGGGGCTGCGATCGCTTATGAACTCAGTCAAGTAAAAGGGCTGAAAATCACAGTTTTCGACCAACAACCACCAGCACAAGCTTCTACGGGTGCTGCACTTGGTGTTTTGATGGGCGCAATTAGTCAAAAAATCAAGGGCAAAGCTTGGCAAATGCGACAAACTAGCATCCAACGCTATGAAACTTTGATTCCAGAATTAGAGGCTTTAACAAATCGTAAAATCCCTTTTAACCGCCAAGGAATTCTCATGCTGCTGTCCGATCCCACCGAGGAAATTTCAGCATGGGAAAAGTTAGTAGAAACTCGCCATTCTCAAGGCTGGCAGCTAGAGATTTGGGATACTGCTAAGCTAAAGAATATCTGTCCTCAGGTGGATTGCGAAAAAATTACTGGCGCGGTGTATTCTCCCCAAGACCGTCAACTCGATCCAACTGCGCTGACATTGGCTTTAGTTGAGGCTGCTGGGCATAATGGTGTGACTTTCAAATTTGATGTGGCTGTTTTGGATAGTCAAACCTCAACATCTGAATCTTCGCTTAAATGTTGCAATTGCCTTGAGACTACAGAAGGAAAAATAACCGCTGATTGGTTTGTAGTTGCAGCAGGATTAGGTTCAACACCACTCACGGCAAAATTAAACCAGCAGATTGATATCCGTCCTGTGTTAGGACAGGCGTTACAAGTACGTGTAGGACACCCGTTAGGTAATCGCGACTTCCAACCAGCGATTACAGGTAATGATGTCCATATTGTTCCTGTGGGCGGTGGAGATTATTGGCTGGGGGCAACAGTAGAATTTCCCACCAACGGCGATGAAATACCACCGAATCAACAACTGCTGGAATCTGTAAGAGAACAAGCGATCGCATTTTGCCCAGAACTAGCTACAGCAAATATTCTCCGCACTTGGTCTGGGTTGCGCCCTCGTCCTGAAGGACGCCCAGCCCCAGTCATTGGTAAGTTGCCAGGATTTAGTAACATCCTGTTAGCAACTGGACACTATCGCAACGGCGTTTTATTAGCTCCTGCCACAGCATATGCAATTCGTGAGATGATTATTCCTCAGGGACAGGGGCATGGGGCATAAGGATGAGGGATGCGGTTCGGCTCCGCTCACCGACCGCCTGATGATAACATGGCTTCGCTAAGGGAAAAGGGTAAAGGTTAAAGGGAAAACAGAGATCTTTCCTTTCCCCCTTCCCCTTTACTCCTTGCCCGATGCCCCATGCCCTATGCCCTATCTATAAGAAAAATAGCGTGTCAATAACAGAACATAAGATAACTGTAAATTCACTTGAATGGTTTTATCGTGAATCTTCACCAATTGGCAGAACTGACTTAACACCAGTATTGCTGCTACACGGCTTAGTTTCACAAAGTTACAGTTGGCGTCATATTATACCTGCTTTGGCGAATCAAGGTACGAGAGCGATCGCCCCAGATTGGGTTGGTTATGGCTTTTCTGCAAAACCAGAAAAACGAGATTTTGCTTACACTCCTGATGCTTTTATCACAGCTTTAGAAGGATTTATCAAAGCACTAGAACTCGAACATTTTTCTTTAGTTGTACAAGGCTTTTTAGGTTCTGTGGGACTACAATATGCTTTGCGTCACCCAGAACAAATTGCTAATTTAGCTATCTTAAATACACCAATTTCAAGGACTGCAAAATTACCTTGGAAAATTAAACAAATGGGTTTACCTTTGGCTGGTGAAGTCATGACCCAAGACCCACTGTTAGTTGACCGGACACTAGAAGGTGGTAGCCGTTATCGCATTGAAGATCGCGATTTAGATGTCTATCGAAAACCATTTTTAACAACTTCTGCGTCTGGTCGAAGTCTGTTAGCAAGTATCCGCAATTTACAACTTGATTCAGCAATGACAGAAATCGAATCTGGATTTAAAGAATGGGAACAGCCAATTCTCATCCAATGGGGTACTATTGACCCTTGGTTATCTCTAGAGATTGCAGAAAATTTTGCTAATTCGGTATCCAATGCAGAGTTAATAAAACTTAATAACGTCGGACATTATCCTCAAGAACATTACCATGAGACTATTTTAGAAGACCTTTTACCCTTTGTGCGTCGTAAAGAGGCTCATTGAGAATATACCTCAGGTAAAAATCGATAATATAAAAATGAATGTCAGACTCGTTTTTATGACCACTAAAAATGCATTGCAACCACACTGATGGAGATTAGAATTCATGGCTTATTCATGGTTTAAAGCATTTCATATTGTCGGGTTTGTAGTTTGGTTTGCTGGTTTGTTCTACCTGGTACGTCTTTTTATTTATCACGTTGAAGCGAACCAAGAACCTGAACCAGCGCGAACCATACTGAAAAATCAGTATCAAATTATGGAAAAGCGCCTCTACCATATCATCACTAATCCAGGCATGTTTGTGACGATCGCAATGGCCATTGGTTTAATAAGCACTGAACCAGAAGTGTTAAAAGAGGGCTGGTTGCATATAAAACTGCTGTTTGTAGCCATTTTAATAGGCTATCATCATTACTGCGCTCGTCTGATCAAGAAATTAGCAGCAGATCAATGTGCTTGGAGTAGTCAGCAATTACGGGCGTTAAATGAAGCACCGACAGTTATGTTAGTAGCGATCGTGCTACTGGCTATATTTAAAAATAATCTCCCAACAGATATGGCTGCCTGGGGTATTTTTGGCATGATTATTTTAATGGCAGTCACTATTCAACTTTATGCCAAAAAACGTAGGCAGGATAAAGAGAAGTTGACGGCACAGATAGGGCAAATTCCACAAGAACAAAGTTAGACAAGATTGCCAAATTTTAGATTTTAAATTTGGGATTTTGGATTAAGGGTTCAAAATCCCAAATTTAAAATTTTCTAAAAGCAATATATAACAGGTAACAGGCAACAGGCTTAAATGTCTCTTGATGTCGCAGTTGTACGATCGCTTTATGTCCTAACCTAGCTAGCAACTGCTATAAAAACTATTTCAATAAATCATCCCCTGGAATCACAGCAGTGTAAAAGACATAATTTTTATTAGCTAGATAGCGACGGTCTTGTTTAATTATCGACATAAACTCTCGATGTCCCTCACGTCTACGTCCTACTAAACAACCTGCACTAGCATTTTTAATATCATTTACAGGAGCATCATATCCGTAGTGTTGATTTACCAAGAAAAGGCCTGTATCAACTTTGTCACCAACCCGTTGAAAATCTTTGTTAAAATCTCGGTGAACGGTGATAGGTGCAACTTGGATTAATGCTTCGTGAGGTTCTGAATTGCCGTGTATGCCAACAGACCAAGCTTTGTATTGCCCAAATTTGATTCTGGCTGCACCTCCGGGATTCATCGGGTTGTAAGTATAGCGGCTGCCTGGTTCTGTAGTGGCTTGCCAGTGATTTACAATTTTGGGAACACCGTCTACTACTTCAATCACAATACGGCGATCGTTGAATTGGTTTGGTGTATCGCTGTTGAGAGTCCAGTCTTCATTTACTCCTTCTAAATAAACAATGTTGTATTCTTTGGGATTGGTAGATATTTGATAATTTTTTGCCTGCATATATTTGATAATCTTGCTGGCAATGTCATTACCAAGTTTTAAGGGGGGTTTAGGAAGTTCCTCTGGCTTAGTTTCAATTAGTTCTTTAGCGGTGACTGGGCCTAAATAGTCAGTTTCCCCAATTTTCATTAATTCTTGAAACTTTTTCAGGGCTGCGGCAGATACTGGCCCAAATTTATCGTCGGCTGGAGGGTCGAGTAAACCCAAGCCTATTAATAGTATTTGAATTTGACGAGTTAATTCTGGATCTTTGGCGATCGCCTCGAATCCCCATTTTTCATCTTTTCCTAAAAAATCTTGTAGTTTCATTATGCACCTGCCTTCATTGACTTACTTCTAAGTATAAACATCATTTTCAGGATTGGTATTGTTTGAAACTATACTTTTGCAATTAATATAAAGTTATATTTTTTACTATTAATTTATGATTTACACACAAAAATTTATATAATTTTACTTAAGTCAAAATTGAATACTGTTTAGATATTTATACTTAATCATTGTTGGCTTTACAAAAAGACAGAAATAAACTTCAGACTAGTTTGCCAAGCATAAAATATCAAAAAGTTTTGTATGAAAAAATAATTTTTCGTATAAAAAGTTGCCACTTAATATATAAGTAGGGTAGCTTTGTCATAACTAAAAAAGTCAAAGTTACTTTTAGGTATTTAATAATATGGCAAATAAAATACTACTTAGTCTGCTAGATTTAAAACCAGAATATCAGAGGCTTTGGGATAGCTGCGAAATTAGACCAGATAAACTCAGCAGCACTCAAAACGCAGTTGCGAAAATCAGTGCAAATCGCCCTCGTTACGAAGGATTACAACAAAAAATCAATGTACCTTGGTACTTTGTTGCAGTCATCCATAATATGGAATCTTCCTTGAACTTTAACAAACATCTGCATAACGGCGATTCGCTCAAAAAACGCACCGTCAACGAACCATCGGGCAGACCTCTAGCCGACCCCATTAAAGGCTGGCAGGTGGGATACACCTGGGAAGAAAGCGCCATCGATGCTTTGACAATGAAAGAATTCGACCGAGTAAAAGATTGGAGTTTGCCAGCCCAGCTTTGGCAACTAGAAAGATACAACGGTGTTGGTTATAGAAAATACCATCCAGAAGTTCTCACACCTTATTTGTGGTCGGGGACTAACCACTATAACAAAGGCAAGTATGTAGCTGATGGCAAATGGGATGCGAATGCAGTTTCTGAGCAAATTGGCATAGCAGCTTTGCTAAAAGTTCTGGTAAAAGAAGCAAATATTAATATTCAAGAAGACGTAGCGATCGGATGATGGGGAGATGGGGAGATGGGGCATTGGTATCAACTTAAGTTAAAAATCGCTTAACTGTCGGCTTCCTCGCCCGCCTAGAACTAAAGTTCAAGGCTGATAGCTCAAGTCTACTGAAGTAGACTAAAAACTTTTAACAAAATTGAGTCATCTTTATATTACTTTTGCTATGAGCAAGGAACTTCAGTTCCTTGCTGGACATCGGTTTTACGTTAAGTTTACACCAATGGACGCGACGACGCAAAGAGAAAAGTGTCCCCGTTTCTTTGCGTCCCTCCTCATTTATTAGGTATCTTGTCTGTCCCAGCAACTAAGGTAGGTGTGGGTATGGCTTGAGTCTGGTAGGCGTTTTTGATCGCAACCCAGTTACTTGCAATTGGCATTCGCCAGCCAGTTCCAAAGGCGCGGTCGGTGATTTTTAAGCCTGGGGGTGCTTGTCGGCGTTTAAATTCAGCACGCGCCACCATTTGAATTACTCGGTTGACAATTACACAATCGTGACCGGCTGCGACAATTTGGGCTGCTGATTGGTGATTGTGAATCAGGCGTTGTAAGATATCGTCTAAGATTTCGTAGGGCGGTAGAGAGTCTTGATCTACTTGACCTGGTTTGAGTTCGGCGCTTGGTGCTTTAGTCAAGACGTTTTGGGGGATGATTTCGTTATTGCGATTTAACCAGTGGCAAAGTGAATAAACGCGGGTTTTGGGAACATCTGCGATTACTGCTAAGCCGCCATTCATATCGCCGTAGAGAGTACAGTAACCAACTGCCATTTCTGACTTGTTACCGGTAGATAAGAGAAGATAACCAAATTTGTTAGCGATCGCCATTAATAAATTACCCCGAATCCGGGATTGGATATTCTCTTCTGCTAGTCCAAATTCTGTACCTGCAAATAATTCGGCTAAGGTGCGATCGAAGCCTTGCATTAACTGTTCTATTGGTAAAATATCAGTTTTAATTCCTAGATTTGCGGCTAATGCCAAAGCATCGCTAATAGAATGATCGGAACTATAAGGCGAAGGCATGAGAACACCCAGCACATTTTCTTCACCTAGTGCAGCACTGGCGATCGCTGCTACTAATGCTGAATCAATGCCGCCACTCAGACCCAAAACTACTTTAGAAAAGCGGCACTTGCGGGCATAATCTCTGACTCCCAAAACCAAAGCTTGCCAGATTTCTTGATCTTCTGACTCATAGGCAGATGCCACAGAACTTAATTGCAAATCTCGCAGTGCCTCGTCAAATTCAACCGCCAATAAATCAGCTTCAAAACCACGGGCACGACAGAAAATTTCACCTTGGCGATTCAAAGCAAAACTGCGACCATCAAAAATTAAATCGTCATTTCCCCCAACCTGGTTAGCATAAATTATTGGTTGTTGAAAACGTACTGCGCTATGCCGGAGCATTGTCTCACGAAACTGTTGCTTGCCCGCAGTATAAGGAGAAGCAGACAAATTAACAATTAAATCTACACCTATAATTGCTAAATCAGCAATGGGATTCACTGTATAACTACGTTTACCCCAGAATTCTTCATCATTCCATAAATCTTCACAAATAGTAACGCCAATATCGAGATTATCTAAGGTGAAATAATTAGCTTGTAAGCCTGGTTCAAAATAGCGACGTTCGTCAAATACATCATAAGTGGGTAAAAGTCGCTTGTGAAAAACTTGCTTGACTTCGCCATTTTCTAACAGAGCAATGCTGTTAAATAAACTTTTCCCACCAGTAATATGTGCTGTGATATTTTGTTCAACAGTTCCTACTAACACAGCTAAATTTACTGGTAAATCCTGGGCTAGGTTTTGTAAAGTTATATTCATTGCTTCCACAAAACTAGGATTTAATAATAAATCTCTTGGTGGATAGCCACATAAAGAAAGTTCTGGTGTTAGTAACAAACGCGCACCAACTGATGCAGCGCGTTGTGCCGCTTCTAGGATTTGTTGGGCATTTCCTACTAAATCACCAATTGTCGGATTAATTTGAGCGATCGCAATTTTCATATTAGTTATTAGTTATGGGGCATGGGGCATTGGGCATGGGGGATGGAAATATGACAAAGAATAATAACTCCTAACTACTCACTCATCATTCATCATTAAATAAACACCAAAGGTTTATCTTTTAAAGGGGCAAAAGCTTCGGCATCAAACTTATACAAACTAGCGGGACGACCAGCACCACGGGAGACTTTAATTCCGGTATCGGATAAAAAACCTAACTTTAGTAAACGCGCCCGAAAATTAGAATAATCGGAAAAATTGTCGCCTAAAACTGTGGTGTATAACTGATATAAATCATTCAACGTGAACATTTCTGGCAAGACTTCAAAAGCCACTGGACTGTACTCCAATTTATTTCGCAAACGCCTATGTCCATAGGTCAAAATTTCATTGTGATCGAAAGCTAATTGTGGGACTTGTTTAACCGGATACCAAGCTATACCCGCGACGCGATCGGCAATTAATTCAGCTTCTTCAAATCGCACAAGGGCAAAATAACTAACTGATAGATAACGCACACCATAGCTATCAGTTGATTCCCGCGGGTCGCGATTCGGGCCTCCAAAGGTATAAAGTTGTTCCAAATAAAGGTTGTTGACCTTGATTTTCTCTGCCATAATGCGATAGGCAGCATCTTCTAAAGACTCTCCTGGACGGACTAAAGTACCGGGAAGACTCCAATGATTTAAAAATGGTTCTTGCTGCCGCATTACTAACAGAACTAACAGCCGATTTTGTGCAGTATCTACAGAAAAAATTACATTATCAACACCAACCTTGAAATCGGCCAAAGGTTGTTGATTTAGCGGAGTTGAAATCTTTTTTTGCTGGCGTCCTGGCATTTGTATAAATGCTCTCGATTAATATAAGCAACTACAGGGGCAGTCAGGGCTTGAGAGTCTCCATGTTCGCGGTAGGCTGTTGAGGAAATATCTAGACCAGTTAGACTAGCGATCGCAATTTTGCCTCCCAAGTTTTGCACTACTTCCAAACTAGACTCATCTATTGCATACCTGGGTCGCGGCACAATCAATAGTTGCACTTCCTGTAACAAATCTTCAATGCGATACCAACGTGGTAACTGAGTGAGTAAATCTGAACCAATGACTAATGTTAATTCAACGTTTTCACCCCAACGCAATTTTGCTTTTTCCACTGTTTCCAGGGTTCTTAAACTACTCAAGTTTTGTTCCAAAGCAATATTCTGCCGTGGTGCATCGATATCCGCAATCAACAATTGCAGCATTGCCGCCCGATGTTCTAAAGGTGTTTGATGGGACTTAAATGGATTATCCGCCGCCCAAACCGCTACCCAATCATAAATCTCAGACAACCAACTCAAAACTTTCTGATGTCCAGTAGTTGGTGGATCGGCACTCGTTCCAAACAAAGCAATTCTCATAGTAATTCGTAATTAAGACATACTCAAAAAGTACTTTTATCTCTGTGTTCTCTGCGCCTCTGCGGTAGCCTGCGGCAAGCCGCTGGCGCGTCTACGTTTCTTAGTCTCTTGAGTCAACACCCGTAAACTCTCAGAAATTTCCACTTCTACCGCCACAGGACGATCCAAGCGCCGTGTCTGTTCTGGCAAACTAGCTACTGAGGCAGCAGTACGCTGACGAATTGTTTCCAAAGTATCGGGCGGTTGCGTGGATTTACCCTGCTGGACTACCAACTGCAATAATGGTTGTTCTTCCGAGGAACTTTCACCTAAAAGTCCCAATCTGTCTGCTTTTACCTTACCTCCTGTCAACGAGCGAAAAATCTGCTTGCGTCCTGGATAAGTTACCTTACCACTCGATTGTTTCATTACTGGGATGCCATCAATCTCTACAAGTTTGTAAACTCCATTTACAGGAGAACCCGTAACTAATCGCGTCCCCAATCCGTAACCATCAATTTCTGCCCCAGCGGCTTTGAGTCTGGCAATTTCCCACTCGTCCAAGTCGCCACTAGCAAAAATTGGCACGCCTGGAAGTAGCGATCGCACCTGTTTTGATAAGGTAACTAAATCTCCTGAGTCTAATCTCACGCCTGTTAATTCCATCTCCCCAGAATTAACTTTTGCAGCTAAGCTTTGGGCAGCGGCAATGGTATCGTAAGTGTCAATCAACAATGGCGCACCCGGAAAATATCGATGAAATGCACTAAAAGCTTGTTCTTCAGTGCCTTCTATTGCTGACAACGCCATTACCAGGGCGTGTGCCATAGTACCACTTGGCTTTTTTCCCAGTTGTAGCGCCGCTAACACATTGGAAGTAGAATCTAAGCCACCTGCCAAGGCCGCCCGCGCCGCCCACAAAGACGCCTGGGGACTAAAGGCGCGTCTTGTACCAAATTCTAAAAGTGTCGCTGACTCTCCAGCCACATCCCGCAACCGTGCGGCTTTTGTGGCAATCAAGGTCTGGTAATTAATAGTATTTAAAAGATAAGTTTCCACCAATTGTGCTTGCCAAAGAGGTGCTTCCACCCGCAAGAGTGGCTGATTGGCAAACACAGCCGTACCTTCTGGTACTGCCCAAACATCCCCGGTAAACTTGCCTTGGGCTAACAACGACCAAAAGCGATCGCTTACCCCAGCAAAAATTCCCGTCGCCTGTAATGCTTCAATTTGCGATGGATTAAAGCGTAATTTTGCTAAATATTCCAACGCCTGCGCCAAACCCATTGCAATTAAATAACCAAAATTTTCTGGCAAACGTCTGACAGACAACTCAAAACTTGCCCATCGTTGTTCTATACCTTCGCCTGTGTAACAAGCCGCCATCGTCAATTGGTAAAGGTCAGTCAGCAAGCTGTAGTCATCCGCACACAGGTTTAGTTCCTGGGTTTGCTGTTTATGTACATAGTCCAAATCTGGGAAAGTTGTCATACCAGAGCTGCCTTATCAGAACGCCTCTTTGACTTATGGTAATATTTACCATAAATATTGTCAACTTGTAGCAGATATATTTCCGAAACCGCTGAAAAACCTTGAAATATTAGGCTTATTAATAATAATTTTATCAAAAATTTAACGTTTTTTAATAGTAATAGCTATTAATAGCGCTAATTAGCTCCTGACAAAATTTTTTAGGTTCCAACCCAATCGCCAGTCTCCAGCCTCTATAAAAGCAAGGTTCTTTCCCAGACTGGAGTTGAAGAAATAGTTATGTTACAATTAGAATTAAGGAAAAAATTTTGACTTTTTGAAAAGCTAAAGTATTGCAAACTTATCTGAATAAACATTGCATAGGTTCTCAATATATTGAGAATTTCCGCTAGTTAACAAAATCAGGATTAAAGTATAGGTATCACAACTAAGTGACTCAGAAATTAGGAGTCCAAATAATATGACTATTTCCAAGATTTCCCAAATGCTTGCTGATGTAACCCAATATATTTATGAAGCTGCAATGCGGATTTTTGGGCCTAATGATGATGCTTATCCTACTATTGGCGTACAACCTTTTACAGGTGAGCCTTATAAGAAAGGTACAGCTGATACTTGGTAGTTACTCATAAGTAGGTAGGTGGAAATTAATGAAAGTTTGTAGTTAGGACTTGAATTTTGCTCATCTGGAATCAGTGAAGAATCGGTTACTACGAACTACGATTTATTTGGTGTTTAAGGATGCCTATCTACTTACATCAAGTTCGGATGAATACTAAATAATAAAATCTAGCTTTTTACCTTAATCGGCCATTAATATCACGTCTCATACCAATTCGCGAAAATCTTGATAAATATAGATTTTCCATAGGGCGCACAGCTAGCTGTGCGCCCCTATCAGTGTAAAGATACAGCCAACTACTTTTCAAACAACCTCTAAGTTTCATTTACTGCATTGATTAATCAGGTACGTTAAGGCATTAATTAAGCGATCGCTTTCCATTGGTAAAATATCTTTGCCATGCATAATCTCTTGAGCAATCACTAAATGTACTATTGACCCCATTAATACCCATACCATTGCGTCTGGGTCGGGAATATTCAGTTCTGAGTGAGAAGCCAAATATTGACTGATAATTTCACTTCCTGGTTTAGCAATGTAGCGAAAGAGAATCTGAGCTAACTCAGGAAAACGAGCAGATTCCCCAATTAGTACTCGCTGAAATGCTTGGAATTCTTTGTCTTCGAGCATCTGCGTCAATGCTTTAGCTAATAACTCCGGTAGTACGATATTGGGTTCCCCTTCTAAGGGTTGGGCGCCAAAAATTGACTCGAACCGCTTTCTTGCTAACTGCTCTATCAGCGCTTTAAAAAGTCCTTCTTTATCTTGAAAATGGCTGTAAATTGTTGCTTTAGATACACCTGCTGCTACTGCGACTCTATCCATACTTGCACCAGTGTAGCCATGTGCTAAAAACTCTTGCTTTGAGCCTTGTAAAATTCTTTCGATTTTATCACTTGAACTATCTCGCTCAATTTCACTAGCTTTTGTACGTGCCATTTTCTAATTATCCTGTATTGTTAATTAATCTGAAAAATAATTCCAAATAAAATTTAAAGTATTGTTTTTTTCAAAGAATTTGGCAAAACATGAAGGATTAAATAAAACAAAGTACAGCGGTGTAAATATTCGTTGTTAAAATTCGGCTGGATTTACGAGGTAGAAGGCATACGGGAAGGAGATTTTAGTTTAATTTATTTTTGTTTACTTAATTTAGTTTTATTGTGCCAACTTACTAAATATTTTTATAAGGCTTTTAGTTTAGGACAAATACATGGAAGTTTAGATCCGTAATATTGACTAAACTATACGGTTTAGTTTAATATTCTAGAACTAGACGGTTTAGTTTTATTGACCGCTGGTAGAGGGGGCGGTATGGAGCCAAATTTCAAGCTAGAAGAATCACGGTCTTCCCAGAATATTTTTCGCTTGCCTGTGCTGTTAGCAATAATTTCATCTTTGTTGACAGTGGGACTAGGCTTTTATATGGCGCAAAGGTCTCAAAGTACGGTAAGTAATAACCAAGAAACACCAGCAGCCAGGAATCCAGGGATCAAAACAGTCACGGCATTGGGGCGGTTAGAACCAAAGGGAGAGGTAATAAAACTGTCTGCACCTACTTCTAATGAAGGAAATCGTGTTGACAAACTGTTGGTTAACGAAGGGGATAGGGTAAGATTTGGGCAAGTAATTGCAATTATGGATAGTCGCGATCGCTTACAAGCAAGTTTACGCGAAGCACAAAAACAAGTCGTAGTAGCCAGATACCGTCTTGCTCAAGTCAAAGCAGGAGCAAAACAGGGAGAAATCGGGGCGCGGCAGGCTAGCGTCAGCCGTCTGCAAGCGGAATTAGAAGGAAATATTAGAACTCAGCAAGCCACAATTAATCGCCTAGAAGCTGAACTAAAGGGGCGAAAGCAGGAGTTACAAGCAACAGTAACTCGCTTAGCAGCCGAAAAAAGTAATGCTGAAGCTGATGCCCAACGTTATGAGACGTTATACAAACAAGGGGCAATTTCCAGCCAAGAAGTTGACAGCAGACGCTTGAGTGCAGCAACTACTACTCAGCAGTTAATTGAAAGCCAAGCTACCCAGGCAACAACCATCGCTACCTTAGAACAGCAAATTAACGAAGCCAAAGCCAACCGAGACACAACCATTGCTACCCTAGAACAGCAAATTAACGAAGCCAAAGCCACCCTCAACCAAACTGCTGAAGTGCGTCCAACAGATGTAGCCATCGCCCAAGCAGAAGTAGACAGCGCTCAAGCCACAGTGGAAAAAATTAGAGTGCAACTAGCACAGGCATACGTTCGAGTTCCTAAATCCGGTCAAATTTTAGAAATTAATACGCGATCGGGAGAAACTGTTGGTGATGATGGGATTGTAGATTTCGGTGAAACTGACCAAATGTATGTAGTAGCAGAAGTCTACCAAAGTGATATTCACAAAGTGCAACCAGGACAGCAGGTGCGGGTAACCAGCGATTCCCTTCCCCAAGAATTATTAGGAAAAGTAGATTGGATTGGAATGCAGATAAAGCGGCAGAACATCATCAACGCCGATCCTTCTAGCAATATCGATGCCAGAGTAGTAGAAGTCTATGTGCAACTAAATCGAATATCCAGTATTAAAGCTTCTAGCTTCACTAATCTGCAAGTAAAGGCAGTAATTGAATTGTGAAATTAGTCATTAGTCATTAGTCATTGGTCATTAGTTATTCATCGTGCTTATTCTTTCTTCTTTGCTCCCCCTGCCTCCCCTGCCCCTCTGCTCCCCACTCCCCAATTCGTAATTATGGGATTGATTAAACAACTGCGTCGGCGAACGCCTTTAGGATGGTTGCAACTGAGTCACGAGAAAGGGCGTTTTTTAGTAGCATTGTCAGGCATTGCTTTTGCTGATGTTCTGATGTTCATGCAGCTAGGATTTCAAAATGCTCTGTTTGACAGTAACACTAGGTTACATGGCAGTATGCAGGGAGACATTATGTTAGTCAGTCCCCAGGCACGTAACCTAGCTAATATGTCTACCTTTCCTCGGCGGCGACTTTACCAAGCAATGGATATACCGGGGGTAAAGTCAGCAGAAGGAATGTATCTCAACTTTATTGATTGGAAGAATCCCCAAACACGTCAGGAAACAGCAGTATTGGTGATAGGGTTCAATCCCGATCGCCAAATGCTTGATTTACCGGAAGTTAACCGCAACCTAGAGGCGATTAAGCTACCGGATACTGTGTTGTTCGACAGTGCTTCTAGAGGAGATTATACAGAGGCGATCGCCCAAATTGAACAAGGTAAACCAGTCACAACCGAAATAGATCGGCGAACAATTACTATTAGTGGCTTATTCAAAGTTGGCGCTTCTTTTATTGCTGATGGTAGTCTAATTACTAGCGATCAGAACTTTTTGCGACTATTTCCTAGACAACAGGCAAGCAGTGTAAGTCTAGGCTTGATTCAACTACAACCAGGCCATGAGCCAGAACAAGTAGCAAAAAACTTAAAATCATACTTAGGCGAAGATGTTAAAGTCCTTACCAAGGAGGAATTTATTGCTTTTGAGAAAGACTATTGGCAGCAAAACACTCCCATCGGTTTTATTTTTAGCTTGGGTGCAATGATGGGGTTTTTGGTAGGCGTAATTATCGTCTATCAAGTTCTTTCTACTGATGTAAACGCCCATACAAAAGAATACGCCACATTCAAAGCAATGGGATACCGGAATTTTTACTTACTAGGTGTGGTGTTTGAAGAGGCAATAATTCTGGCAGTATTAGGTTTTATCCCAGGTGCGATTGTGCCCTTGGGACTTTACCAACTAACTCGAAATGCTACAAATTTACCTGTATATATGACCTTAGCACGAGCCTTAACGGTACTGGTGCTGACTATGATTATGTGTATGATATCTGGTGCGATCGCCACTCGTAAATTACAGTCTGCTGACCCCGCAGATATGTTTTGAAAATGGGCATGGGGGATTGGGCATTGGGCATAGGAAGAGACAACGAGAATTGGGGACAAGGGGAAAGACTTGTTGTAAATTCTCAGCTCTTGTCACCTTCTCGCCATCTGGCCATACCCCATGCCCCAGTCCCCAATCCAAAATTCTTATGCTTCCCGCCATCTGTATTAAAAATCTCGACCATTATTTTGGTCGCGGTCAGCTTCGCAAACAAGTTCTGTTTGATATCAACTTAGAAATTAATGCTGGCGAAATTATTATTATGACAGGGCCATCTGGTTCTGGTAAAACTACCCTGCTGACGTTAGTGGGTGGGTTGCGTTCTGCTCAATCTGGTAGTTTGCAGGTTTTGGGACAAGAACTTTGTGGCGCTAAGGCAGGACAACTTACCCAGGCGCGACGTAGCAACGGTTATATTTTTCAAGCGCACAATCTCCACGGTAGTTTGACAGCACTGCAAAACGTGAAAATGGGGCTGGAACTACACAAGGATATTTCGCCCTCAGAAATGAAAACTCGGTCAGCCCAAATGTTAGGAGAAGTAGGATTAGAGCATCGCCTCAATTATTATCCTGATGATTTATCGGGGGGACAAAAACAAAGAGTAGCGATCGCTCGTGCTTTGGTAAGTCGTCCTAAAATTGTTTTAGCAGATGAACCTACCGCCGCACTTGATAGTAAATCAGGACGAGACGTAGTTAATCTGATGCAAAAATTGGCAAAAGAACAAGGTTGTACAATTCTTTTAGTTACTCATGACAACCGGATTTTAGATATTGGCGATCGCATTATTCACATGGAAGATGGGAAGCTAGTAAGCGATCGTGCTGTTGTGTCAGTCAGTTAAGTAACTATCATCAACTGAGTACACCAGCACGCAAAAATCAACAAAACTGTAGGTATAAGACTCATATTTAATTTTTGAACAAAACTCAGTACACCTTAATTCCTAGTCCCCAGTCCCGCTGGAAAATACCACCCGAAAGCCACAAATCCTTAACCCACCGTCTGACTCATTCCAACTACGGCTGGCGCTGCGACAAAGTTCTGCACTAAAATTCCAAGAACCACCGCGTAGTACCCGGCGATGGATATCACCGCCCATTTCCCAAACTCTTGCATCTGAAGGTGCATCATTATAATTGTTATGCCACGGATCCGCGCACCATTCCCAAACTAACCCGTGCATATCGTACAATCCAAAGGTGTTGGCTACTTCAAAGCTGCCTACATTTGTTGTTTCTTTACGGAATTTGCTTTTTGGTTCGTCAGCACAGCAAACTAAATCAGTGGTAATGGTTTCGCCAAAGTGAAAGGATGTCTTAGTTCCAGCACGACAAGCATATTCCCATTCTGCTTCACTCGGTAAACGATACTCGCGTCCAGTTTTTTCTGATAGCCTGAGACAAAATTCTACAGCTTCATGCCAAGATACATTTTCTACTGGTCTATCTAAACCTTTGAATTTCGATGGATGAGGATTTAAGGTTTGGTTGACTTTGGGTAATGCTGCAACTACTCTCCACTGTGCTTGAGTTACAGGAAATTTTCCCATAAAAAATGGTTCTACAGTCACTTGGCGTTGAGGACGTTCGTCAGCGTCTCCTTCAAACTCCAGTGAACCCATCATGTATGTACCGCCAGGAATTGATACCATTTCCAGCGTGACAGACTTACCCAATTCTTCAGCAAAGAAGTTTGCACTGCGACTGACGCGGCTAACTTCTCTACCTGCTGTATCTACTGTCACTACATCAAATTCAAAAGTTTTTAAAGGCGGTAATGGTACTATTACTGTTGGCAGTGGTAATACGGGTTGGGGAATAGAAACCATTTTGAGGGCAACAGGTTCAAGATTTGATTTAATAAACTCCAAATCTTTGATAACTTCCGTTGCTGTTTGATACCTTTCACTCGGTAAATGTTTGAGTAATTTATCTAAAATTTTTCCTAATTCGTCGCTGATAGTAATGCCATTTTTTTGTAACCGTTCGCGCCACAACCACTTAGCATTCATGGCATCATAAATAGGATCTTTAATCTGTCCAGAAACATCCTGTAAAGGTAAACATTGAGTTAAAAGACGCACACAAGTTACACCCAAAGCATATAAATCACTGGCGTGACAAGGAAAGCCAGCCATTTGTTCTGTCGGTGCATAACCAAGTGTATAAATTACTGTAGCTTGCCTTCCTATACTTGTTTGTGTTACTTGTTTGGCACCACCAAAGTCAATTAATACAGGTTTTCTATCGCTTGCACGGCGAATAATATTTTCTGGTTTGATATCCCGGTGAATAATGTTACTAGCATGAATAAATTCTAGAACTGGCAATAAATCAGCTAAAAGTTGCCAAATTTGTTCTTCGTCATAGATTTGTTCTTGGACTTCTTGTAAAAGAGTTTTTCCTTGAATAAATTCTTGCACGAGGTACAAACTAGTACCTTGTTCAAAATAAGCAAGTAATCTCGGAATTTGGGTATGATTTTCTCCGAGTTCATATAGCCGAAAAGCTTCTTCTTTGAAAAATTGGGCGGCTTTGGTACGTTGTCCAGTTCCTTGAAATTGTGGGAAAAATTGCTTGATGACACAAGGCGCATTGAGTCTATCTGCATCTTCTGTAGCATAAGTTCTGCTAAACCCACCTTCACCTAAGAGTCCCAATACGCGGTAACGGTTTCTCAGAAGTTTGCCAAAGTTGCTTTGTCCGCAACTGACGCAAAATTTATTGCTATCAGAGTTGAATGGATTTGAGCAATTGGGATTTTGGCAGATTTGCATAATGAAGTGAAAATAGCATCTTCTCCAAAGTTAGCCCCAATATCATCTTATTGAAAACAGTTATGTAGAGAAGCGAACACGGAATTTTTTATATGTGTTTAAAAATATCAGAATTCAGGAGTTAGGAGTGAAAATTTAGGTGTCAGTATCATTCAGTAATATGATGAGTTAGGCTAACACCGTAATGCAGCTTACTTCTAAATGATGAATTCTTTTTCAAGATAGCTGTTGTCTCCAGCTAAAAAAGTTCACTAATAACTAAATAATCAATAGGTTCGTATAAATTGCTAGAATGATATTGCTTATATTTTGTGCAACTTGCGAATCATTGATGCTGAATTCTGGCTTTTGAATTTTTCTTCATTCTAAACTTTTATTTTCTCCAGAAATACGAAGCAACTCAGCAAGAAAAGCAACGATCGCTGATACGGAAATCAACATCACACTCAATGCGTTAATATCAGGCTTGACTCCTGTTCTAATACGACTAAAAATTTCCATTGGCAGAGTGTTAGAACCACTACCAGCAGTAAAACTGGCAATCAAAAAATCATCTAAACTCAGGACAAAAGCTAACAAACAACCAGCAATAATACCAGGCATTAATTGAGGTAATAATACTTTGATAAATGCTTGGGTTGGTGTCGCGCCTAAATCTAATGCTGCTTCTTCTAAATGAGGATCTAAATTTGTCAGTCTAGAAGAAACCACAAGCCCCACGTAAGCAAGACAAAATACTACGTGTGCTGCAACTATCGTCCACAAACTCAAAGGTATTGCAAATGCCGCTAAACATACTAAGGTAGCCACTGCGATCGCAATATCAGGAATAATTAATGGTAGGTAGGCGATACCGCGATACAAATTCTTCAGCGGAAATTGGTAACGCGCCAAACCCACAGCCATCAAGGTTCCCAGCACTGCTGAAATCCCAACTGCACAACCAGCAACTATCAAACTATTTTGCAAAGCTGATAAGATGCGATCGTCGCTGAACAACTTTAAATACCAATCTAAGGTAAATCCTTGCCAAGTTGCACTGTAAGGCGATTGATTAAAGCTATAAAAGCCAAGTACCAGTATCGGCAGGTACATAAACACAAATATCAGCAGCGAGAAAACCGCCTGCCATCGGACACGCGGTTTTTTGATATGTGGAGAAATATTCACGTTTATATTTGATTTTTATTAGTGAAAATACAAAATATCATATTTAATGTAAAAAGTCAATAATTTTGGATTGACGTGATGCTTAGTCCTTGGTATTCCCACCCTTGAGGCAGAAGTTAACTGTTGGGTAATGAGTCTCTTGCAAAAGTGCTTTTTGCAAGAGATGGGAAAAGGGACTCATGTTAAAGGGGAAAGGGAAAATACCAAACCTTTCCCCCTTTCCCCTTCCCCTTTTCCCGACTTCTGCAAGAAGTCTAATCTAATTGGTGAGTAAAGACGTTACAATGTAACATCTCTACATCTGTGCGATAATTTCAAACTACTTACTTAGGAAAATATATCTTTGGGCACAACTGATAATCCTTTTAAGTGAAAATAGAGGGTGTTTAGGTATCTAAAAACTCGAATTTTTAATTAATATCTGGAAACCAATTAATTAAAGCCAATAATCTCATATTTTTAGTCTAATATAAGCTATACACAAAGATTTTAGCGGTTTGATAAAATTATATTTAGTCTAAATAATCTAGGTCAAAATTTTACTAAAATCTCATAAATTAAAATAAATTTACCTCTTATGGAAAGGTTAATTTATCTACTAAGGTAGACAAAAAATCTCCAAGTCAGAGCATAAAATTTTGATGCAATTGTGAATAAGGTTCGTAATTTAAGTTACTTATTAGTGCAGACTTAATCAAGTATAAGCACTACGCAAACAGAAAAAAATACTTGTTATTAAGTTTTATTTTTTAGGAGGTTTGTAATGCGAATTGCTCAAGTAGCCCCATTATTGGAGAGAGTACCGCCTCCCGCTTATGGTGGCATAGAGTTAGTAGTAGGATTGCTGACTGATGAACTAGTACGACGCGGACATGAAGTGACGTTATTCGCATCGGGGGATTCTGTTACTTTGGCAAAACTAGTATCAGTTCATCCCCATGCCCTGAGACTCGATCGCACCATCAAAGATTACAGCATTTACGAAATGCTGGAACTAGCTTCAGTGTATCAACGAGCAGCAGAGTTTGATATTATTCATTCTCATATGGGGTATGCAGCATTACCCTACGCAAATCTGGTCGCAACTCCTACAGTTCATACGTTGCATGGTGTTTTTACCCCCGATAACGAAAAGATGTTTAGTTTTGGTAAAAAACAACCATACGTTAGCATTTCTGATGCACAAAGAGAACCAAGGTTAGGGCTAAATTATGTAGCAACCGTCTACAACGGAATTGATATCAACAAATATGAGTTTTATCCTAAACCAGAAAATCCCTCCTACTTGGCATTTTTAGGCCGAATGTCCCCAGAAAAGGGAGTCCACTTAGCCATAGAAATTGCTAAACAAGCTGGTTGGACTTTGAAAATGGCAGGTAAGGTAGATGTTGTTGATGTGGAATATTTTGAGACACAAATCAAACCACACATTGATGGCAAGCAAATTCAATATTTAGGTGAAGCTAACCATACTCAAAAAAATGCCTTGATGGGAGGTGCAGTAGCAACTTTATTTCCGATCACTTGGCGAGAACCGTTTGGGTTAGTGATGGTTGAATCAATGGCTTCGGGTACGCCTGTGATTGCGATGAACTTAGGATCTACTCAAGAGGTAATTTCCCACGGTAAAACAGGTTTTCTTTGCGATCGCATTCAAGAGTGTATCAGTGCTATTGACAAAGTAACAGAGTTAGACCGCTATGCTTGTCGCCAACATGTAGAAAACCGTTTCAGTGTCGAACAAATGGTTGATGGCTATGAAGCAGTTTATCAAAAAATCATCGGAGAAAAATTTTCTCACAATGGGCGCTTTCGGAGTTTGCTTAGTTTAGGTAGTAATAGGCAATAGGCAATAGGCAATAGGCATTGAGGGGCTGTTGCTATTATATAAAGGTGAATTTCGTATTAATCGCCTATTGCCCATTGCTTAGTTTGACTTTCTCTTTTTACTTGCAGACTGAGTTTTTCTTGACTCTATAGTAAACTGGGGAATTTCTTGGAGTTCGGTTTCACTTAAAGAATACTGTTCGCAAACCAAGCTAAGGCGAACGCCAGGGGTTTTGACTGCGTTAACAGAATGGGTTAAATCTCCCTGAAAGTAAAGTAAAGTATTAATTTGCGGCTTAATTTGTCCAAGTTGACGCTTGTGCGATCGCAGTACTAATTCTCCCCCTTCTATATCAGCAGGGACTCGCACATAAAGCACACTCACAAGTATAGGTGGTTCAATGGTTTTGCAGTAAGAACGTAAAGAGCGATCGATATGTGGATCGACACGAGAGCCTTCTTTTAACTGTAAAGGATTGAGATAAAAAGCATTACAATTTGGCTGGAGAGCTAAATCCAGATAAGGCTTGAAGTAGGGAAACTGCTGTTCTACCGTTGCTAATCCAGAACGCTGAAATACTACCGAAAATCCCTTAGTAGCAACAAAATCACGATTGAGGTTGTTGATAGCAAAATAAGGACAAGCTTGGATTTCTCCCCATAAATTATTTAGATAATCGTTAGGAAATGCGTTAGGTTGTTGTTGATAGTATTTCACAGTAAATGTAGCAAAAATTATATTTATAAATAGTTTTATTTTAGACTCGTAAATTAAATTAAGTGAATTCGACAGACCTCACCCACCCAGCCTCCGTCTCCTGCGAGGCTACGGTGTACACACAAGTATTGAAATCCCTCCCATCTAAAACTTGGTTTCGTTGCCCTAGCCCTAAAATTAGCCCCATCAAGCCAGATGCACTAAAATCATCCTAATCTAAAATCTAAAACTGTATTAGAAGTTATACTTTATTCACTGTCAAGACTTGTTCAACAAAAGACTCTACCAATTGTAAATATTGTGAACCCGCGACTACTGCGGTATTATTATGCTCCGCAGATGGAACCAAAAATAGTTGCTTTGGTTCGGGAGCAGCAGCATAAAGTTTTTGGCTCATGAAAGAAGGTACAGCCGAATCGGCAACGCCATGAATGAATAAAACAGGCATTTTTAAGTTGGGCAATTTTTGAATTGATTCAAACCGCTGTGTCAAAATTAAATCTACAGGAAACATCCCAAACTTTTTTCGATAAGCAATCAATTTGCGGATGGATGTAAAAGAGCTTTCCACAATTAAACCAGCAGCTTGTGGGTGTTTCACTGCTAAATCAATAGCTATTGCACCCCCTAAAGAATGACCATAAATAAAAATTTGCTTGGGTGGAATTTGTTGTTGTAATAAGTAATTCCAAGCTGTGGCTGCATCCTCATAAACCTGCTTTTCATTGGGAAAAGAACCTTCACTGCGGCCATAACCCCGATAATCAATCAGTAACACCGAAAATCCTAACTGATAAAATCGATTAGCATGAGCTACATTTGCGCCAATATTAATACCGTTACCGTGCAAATATAGCAACACCTTGGCATTTGGTTGCTTATCCTTTATCCACCAACTATGAATGCGTTCTACCTTACCTGTTTTAACAGCTACAGGTAACCAAACATCTTCGTAAGGGAGATTAAAAAACTCTGGTGTCTTTTCAATCACAGCAGTGGGAAAGAAAATGAATCGAGTTTGCCTAATAAAAAGCAATAGACAGATGCCCAAGTAGGTAAACGCTGTAATTATCCCAGCCCAAAGTAGCAATCGTATAAATACTGGTATTATAAATTGCAGATTATTCATGCCGGAATTCTTAATTTTGGGTATATATTATAACGTGTAAATTACTTAATATAAGTGCTTTAGTATTTTAAAATGCACGATTAAGCCATAATGAAAAAATTTTATCTAAAAATCAAATATTTAGTAAATTTACGTATGCAAGTTTAAGTCTTCATCAATGAAAGTAGAATTAGCCCATACCAGGAGAAGACTGTGACACCCTTAAACGAAGCTCAACTAGAGCAACTAAAGGAAATCAGCACACACTTGCGACAAGTAAGACAACAAAAATCCATACGCATCGAAGAAATAAGTGAAAAAACAATGATTCGATTAGGCGTTTTGGAAGCATTAGAACATGAGCGATTTGAAGAACTACCAGAGCCTATTTTTCTTCAAGGATTCATCCGTCGTTATGGAGATGCCTTAGGACTAGATGGAAATACTTTATCGCACATGCTGATAATTAATGTTGTCCGCCAAGACTGTAAAAATACTCATAAAAATTTAGATAAAAAACGAAATACATACATACCTCTTGTTGTGACCTATATTTTATTATTAGTAAGTGCATCTGCTGGTCTTCTTCATACACTAAATCCGCGCCTTACAGCTGAATCGGTGACTCCAGAAGATAACAATCAGCAGTCGCTAGTTAGTAATCAGTGAGGGCAAACAGGGCATGGGGAAAGGGAAAGGGGTAAGGAAAAAAGGGGAAAGATTAAATTTATTCCTTTTCCCTTTAACCTTTAACCTTTTCCCCTCCCTCATGCCCCATGCCCACTTTTCAAGATATTTGCGGTTTACGCAGATGCCAAGTAGTGGATTGCTCATAAGCATAAGCTACCTGAAAAAGTTGGTCTTCTCTTAGCACATTACCAATTAGCTGTAATCCTATGGGTAACCCTTGGTCATCAAAACCACACGGAATACTTAAACTAGGTAAACCAGCAAGATTGACGGGAATAGTCATCAAATCATTTAAATACATACTCAACGGATCAGTAGTTTTTTCCCCTGCTTTGAATGCTGTAGTAGGAGATGTGGGAGAGACTAACACATCAACCACGCCAAAAGCCTTTTCAAAGTCTTGCTTAATCAGGGTGCGAACTTTTTGCGCTTTCAAGTAGTAGGCATCATAATAGCCAGCTGAAAGGGCGTAAGTGCCGATCATAATCCGGCGTTTGACTTCTGTGCCAAAGCCAGTGGCACGGGTACGAGTGTACATCGATAGTAGATTATCGGCATCAGGAGCGCGGTAACCATATTTAACGCCATCGTAACGAGCCAGGTTTGCTGATGCTTCTGATGGGGCGATAATGTAGTAAGTCGGTAAGCCATAACGAAAGCGGGGACAGGAAACTATATGAATTTCTGCTCCCAAACTTTGTAGTTGATCTACTGCTTTGGTAACAGCTTGTTCCACAACAGAGTCCAAACCTTCACCGAAAGTTTCTTTAATGATACCAATTCTTAACAAACCTCTGGGTTTGAAGTCTGGTTTTAAGCTAGCAGCGTAGTTGGGAATGGGAACTTTCAAACTAGTGGAATCTTTGGGATCGTAACCTGCGATCGCGTTCAATAATATCGCAGCATCTTCTACTGTGTTTCCAAATGGCCCAATTTGATCTAAAGACGAAGCATAAGCCACCAAACCATAACGCGAAACCAAACCGTAAGTTGGTTTCATCCCCACAACACCGCAGAAAGAGGCGGGTTGGCGAATCGAACCACCAGTATCAGAACCGAGAGCAACTACACATTCTTCGGCTGCTACCGCTGCTGCGGAACCACCAGAAGAACCACCCGGAACTCGTGACAAATCCCAAGGGTTAGCCGTAACTTGGTAGGCAGAGTTTTCTGTGGAACTACCCATCGCAAACTCATCTAAGTTGGTTTTACCCACCATCACCGCCCCGGCATCTGCCAGTTTTTGTGTCACCGTTGATTCATAAGGCGGCACAAAATTTTCCAAAATCCGGGAACCGCAGGTGGTAGGAATCCCCTTAGTACACAAATTGTCTTTAATCCCTACAGGAATCCCTGCTAGCAGCCCAATTTGTTCTCCCGCAGCGATTTTGGCATCCACAGTACCCGCCTGCTCTAATGCCCGTTCTGCCGTCACACATAAAAAGCTGTGTAATTTCGGCTCTAACGCTTGAATGCGCTCTAAAGTTTCTTGGGTAATTTCAACAGCAGAACGTTCTTTTTTTACTAGCTGTTCGTGCAACTCGCGGATGGATACCATGATTGCTCTCTTTGTGACTCAAGTCCTTGATTTTAGTACATATTGAATGGATTGGGGAGTGGGGCATTGGGCATTGGGAATTAACGAGAGAAGTCAATACTTGTCGGGTTTTGGGGAAAAGGGGAAGGGGAAAGGGGAAAGAAAAAACCTTTACCCTTTACCCCAAACCAAATTCCGAGTTCAAAATGCAAAATCCGAGCAGTATTGGGAGAGAAGCCATAAAGATAAGGCAACTTCCCTAAACCAGAATTTGGAAAGGAAAAGGAAGACGCAAAGTAGCAGAAAGTAAAGGGGAAAGAGGTAATTTTTCATCTCCCCCATGCCCCATACCCCATGCCCTATGCCCAAATACCTTACTAAGCGGATTAATATGTATTGAAATGTGTTTAATAAGCTTTTAAAACACCAATTATCTGCTTATTAACTGTTTATTTATTCGTTTATTAAACTTTTGATATATTGTGATTAATTTTGTGTAAGAGTATAGCAATGTTTTTTAGTGTTCCAAAGTTGTATTATTAGTAATACTCAGTATACAATTTTCATCATTTTATCAATTAATTAATTTTGTTTGCAAAATTTGTTTTGAGAGGGGGTAGGATGGTAAAAATACTAACACGGAAATATATAGGCAGGCAAAATGTCTATGATATTGGGGTTGAACGTGACCATAATTTTGCGATTAAAAGCGGTTTAATAGCTTCTAATTGCTTCAATAAATCCCATTCAACTGCCTACGGTTATGTAACTTATCAAACAGCATATTTAAAAGCTAATTATCCATTGGAATATATGGCGGCACTGTTGACGGCCAACAGTGGTGATACAGATAAGGTACAAAAATACATTACTAACTGTACAAATATGGGTATTCCCATAGATCCGCCAGATATTAATCGTTCTGGTGTTGATTTTACGCCGGCGGCAGGAAAGATTTTGTTTGGCTTTTCGGCTGTGCGTAACGTGGGACAAAATGCGATCGCTAGTATTTTGTTAGCCAGAAATGAGACAGGAGAGTTTAAATCTCTAGCTGATTTTTGCGATCGCGTGGATTTACGTGCAGTTAACCGCCGCACTTTGGAGTCACTCATTTACTGTGGAGCCTTTGATAAAATTGAACCTAACCGTCAACAATTAATTAATGACCTAGAATTAGTATATGATTGGGCACAATCTCGTGCTAAAGATAGAGCCAGCGGTCAAGGGAATCTCTTTGACTTATTAGGCGATGGATTTTCTCAGACTCAAAATAAAAGAGTAAATAATGCCTTTGAAACTGCTCCTAAAGCTAAACCTGTGGCAGATTTTCCTCCACAAAAAAAGCTACAAATGGAGAAAGAATTATTAGGTTTTTATGTATCAGATCATCCACTCAAGTCTTTACGACAAATAGCACCACTTTTAACTCCAATTAATCTTTCACAGCTTGGAGAGCAAAGGGAAGATACAAGACTTTGTGCCGTTGTCATGTTGAATAATGTCAAAAAGGTTGTTACCAAAAAAGGCGATCAGATGGCAATTTTGCAAATAGAAGACCTAACTACACAAGTAGAAGCTGTAGTCTTTCCCAAAACTTATGAACGCATTAGTTCCCTACTCCAAGTTGATACCAGATTGATTATTTGGGGAAAAGTAGATCGACGTGACGAACAAACTCAATTTATCGTTGAAGATGCAGAACCAGTAGAAACAGTACAAATGGTAATGGTGGAATTAAATCCCCAGCAAGCAGTTAATATTGAAGAACTACATCGATTGAAAACAATTTTGCAAGAGCATTCACCAGACAAAGAAAAGGCAAAAATGCCAGTAATTGGAGTTATACAAACTGAAAATTCGCGTAAACTTGTTCGCTTAGGTTGGCAATTTTGCGTACAAGATTCTAGAATCACTGTTCAAGCTTTACAAAATGCTAGATTTCCTGCTCATATCAAATCGCTGACTGGTAGCTGATTTTAAAAGCAAAAAGTCCACCAGTACTGAAAGTAGATTAAGTTAACAGTTTTACTCAACTGTCAACAGTAGATTGGCTTAGGTATTTAGGATTTTTATAGTTTTTTTCGTTACTTATGCGGATGAAATTTCTCTTAAGAAAGTGGTATCTTTTTATGCCATGAACCTTGAGGCTGCGACTGGGGGAAGGAGTTATAACTTGATGATCGTTAACGACCTGCATAAATTTGTCTCATACTGTAAAAGAATTCAACCCCAAACTCACGAAGATATTCAAAAATTTTTTGAAGGGGTGCTGTTGTTTCCCTATGATAAGGAACTCTTGTTGCAGGCTTATTTATTTTTGAATATTAAAGACTTGTTTCCCTCATGCGCTGAATTGCTGTTGTTTGAAAAATCACCAATATCAGATTATACAGATTTGGGAAAATGTGATTTTGTTTACCTGACCTTTAAAGGCAGCCTGTTTTTAATTGAAACCAAGTTTATTGATACAGAAGCAACAGGAGCAACAGAAAGAAAAAGAAGAAATAAACACAGAAATAAGGTATTTGAACAAGTTATTACTTTAAAAGGCCGATTTAGCGAATATTGGAATATTAGGCTAGACCAATTAGAATGCGGGGTTTTCACAACAGATCCAGAAGTTGCTTGGCGAGGAAATGGTGTGAATGTCATATCGAAATCAATATCTATAGAGCATTTGGAAAAATGGCGAAGAAATTATCATACTGTTGAAAAAGGTATTGAAGTAAGTAAACATTATTAATTTCAACTCAAAATTCATTCTCTATCAATATAAGTTTGCTCTATGGCAATCATATTTGATTTCATATTCCCAGTGTTTAGACCCCCGACTTGTAAAAGAAGTCAGGGGTCTAAGTTTTAAATTGCGATCGCCAACACTAGTATTCAATCAAACTAACTAGTAAAAATAATTTTATCCTTGTTCAATCCTCAGTATCTTTGGCCCGGAAAATATGTCAGATTACTGGAATAAGTACCAAACGTCTGACAGGAAAACCAAAAAAAATGAGAATTTGGGCTACTACTGCTGTGCTAGCTTCTTCTTGGCTATTATTTGACATCTTAGCTTCTGAGCCAATCAACGCTAATTCTGTTGTAGTACAAAATACCACGTCATTTCCTACACCAACAAGCCTGAAAAAGATTACTGTTACTAACGCTGAGTTTGGGTTGAAGAGAGTTGACGCCAAAGGTAACGTTACCATTTTTGAGACAAAAACAGTGCCACTCCAAGAAGGAAACGCCTACGGATGGCGAATTAAACTCAAAAATTACCAACGTGAAGTCAAATGGCGCGAAGTCTTGCGTTTACCAAAACCTCCAGAAACTTGGGGTACAGATAACGGTGAAAACTTCTCAATTTCCGCAGACGGTACTACATCTGTAACACGACGCACACAGTCTGCCCCCGATGGCACGATCGAGAATTTTTGGACGATCGCTCCTGGCGATCCACTTGGTAAATATAAAATAGAGGTCTATATTGATGACCGTTTAATTAATACTTTCGAGTTTGAAGTTATTCCAGTCAAGCGGATATGAAAAGAGGGAGGTGTGGGAAGAGAGGGAGGTGTGGGAGGTGTGGGAGGTGTGGGAAGAGAGGGAGGAGAGAGAAGGGGGCATAAATTCTCTTTCTCCTCACACTCCCCACACTCCCCACACTCCCCACACTCCCCATACTCCCCATCTCCCTTTGAGGAGTATCTTAAAAATAGAAGTTCGATTTTGTTGGGTGGCGATCGTGAATACAGAGGAATTCTTGCGATTGATGGAAAAACAGCGCCCATGTCCTCAGACATTGCCAAAAGCGCTGCAAGCAATGTGGTACGAAAAGAAAGGTGATTGGAGCAAAGCTCATGAAATAGTTCAAGATGCTAGTGATACTGATAGTGCTTGGGTTCATGCTTACCTGCATCGTAAAGAGGGGGATTTGAATAATGCGCGTTACTGGTATCGACGCAGTGGGCAGCAAGAGTTTGCAGGAGGGCTAAGCCAAGAATGGGAACAAATAACTTCTATATTGCTAAGAAAGGTCAATGTAATGCATGGATGCTGAGGAATTGAAAAGGCGTTATGCCGCAGGGGAGAGATATTTTCCCGCTCTCAACTTGAGTAGATACAAGTTTATTCAAGCCTACTTACCTGGAATTAATTTATGGGGATCTGACTTGAGTGGAGCTAATTTAGCTAAAGCTAAACTCTGGGGAGCAGATTTGAGTAGAACTAACTTAGCTAGAGCAAATTTGACTAGGGCAAATTTGAGCGGTGCTAAACTCAATGAAGCGAATCTCCGGGGAGCTAAACTCAAATATGCCAAGTTGTATGGAGCAAATCTAACTGGTGCTTACTATGATGAGAGTACCAGTTTTTCTAAAGGTTTTGACCCCATCAGCCAAAATATGCGGAAGATGTGAAAAAGACTGGTAAGAAATTCTCTTTTAAAGACAGATGTTCAAAAGTTTGGTGTTGCTAATTCTGAGTTTGATTTCTCTAGAGACAATTCATAGACCTGCCTTGAAAATAGGGCATTGGGCATAGGGCATGAGAAGATTGATTTTTATTGTTCCTTGTGAGCGCAGCTCATGGAGTCTCTTGCAAAAGTGCTTTTTGCAAGAGATGGGAAAAGGGACTCATGTTAAAGGGGAAAGGGAAAATACCAAACCTTTCCCCCTTTCCCCTTTTCCCGACTTATGCAAGAAGTCTCATGAATTGCCTCTACAAACAAGGTTATAAACCAATACAGTTCAGTTAAGCATTTCTACTCTTTCTTCTCTCTGTGTTCTCTGCGCCTCTGCGGTTCGTAAAACAAGAGTTTTGGCCTTAAGTGAACCGTATTGGTTTATAAACTGGATAGGCAGCAAATTCATACTTAATTCAGCAATACCAAAACTTGAATTTTTTATTCTCTAGTTCAGCCAGAGAATATTGTGTGTAGGGGCTGCTGTCTCAAATTTATAGTTTATCCTTTTGAATTTATGCGTTCTCATCAGAACATTTCGGAATGTTTTCGACTTCATCCAATTTGCCGATCGCTAATTATCTGACACGCCTTAGTTTCAAGAATTAAGTGTGAGAACAGTTTGGAGATAGTTGGCTTGCGATCGCTGTTGCATAATCTCGAATCCAATTGTAGCAATCTGTCTTCGGCGACAAGGACGATGAATAAAATCTAGGCAAGTGCTTACCAATTTATCGTAGTCTGCAAATACCATTCCTGATGAAAATGGAGCTTCTGCGGCTGGTTCTAATCCATGTTCAGAAATCACAAATTTTTGATTAGCCAATAAATAAGAAACACGTGCTATTTCAAATAATTTACTTTCGCAGGCATGTATATTAATAACAATCTTGGCACGGCTAATAAATTTATCTCGTTCTTCACCGTATACCCCATAAAGTGCAACCGTATTTAATCCGTGAGCCTGAAGGGTTCTAATAATAGATAAACGTTCTGGAGTCAGCGAACCATAAAATAGAACATCAATATCTTGCTTTTCTTCTGAAATTTGATTGATGCGAGTTAATTGGGGTACATAGCCAATTGGTAAATGCCTAACATTTGTAATGTTAAATTTAGCAAGTTGTAAAATATTTTGTTGGCTGTAATCCCAAATACGATATTGACGAAATAATTTCAATAAAGCTGGGGTTAACCATTGCGAACCTTGATAAATTTGTTCCAAATTATAGAGAATTGCATTAGAGGGTAGAGTGACTGGATACCACGCAAGAAGATTTGCGCCTAAAACAATTAATTGGCGATCGCCTAAATTTGTTGCTGTAGTCAATATCGAATCATGACCTAATTCTATTAACCCATAGTGAATACTTTCACCTATCTCTTGAAAGGCTGCACTATGGGGATAATCAGATGGTTTAATAATGCAGACAGCAAATTTCATAAATTATATCTGAATTCTGCTATATTGCTGATTTAGTAATATCGCTCACCTGTATTGTTTGTGGTGGATTTCCAGTAGCATAAATCTCCCACATACCAGAGTAGGCTTGTTCTAAATTGCGGGTAAACTGTGGTGTATCAAACAACGGGTAAGTGGTACGATTTTTTGCTAATCTTTCTTTTATTTCTGCCAATGCGGTAGAAGAATTAGCTAAATGTATTGCCAATTGCTCGTATTGTTCTAAGTTATTAGTAATTAGATCTGGTAAACCAACTGCTGTGAGTAAACTAGCAGCAACACGAGAAGCAAAGGTTTTTCCTATACAAGTAAGAACTGGTAAACCTGCCCATAAAGCATCACTAGCAGTAGTGTGAGCATTACAATATAAAGTATCTAAAAATAAGTCTGCTAATTGGTGTCGTGCTAAATGTTCTGCTTTCGAGTGATATTGGGCAAAAATTAAGCGATCGCTATTAATTCCCCGCGCTTCGGCTTCTATTTTAAGATTATCCTCAGCAGCAGGAAATCTCACAAGTAACCAAAGGGCGCTTCCCGGAACTGCGGCGAGAATTCTCATCCAAACATCGAAAATTTGTGGTTCAATTTTATAGTTATTATTGAAGCAGCAAAAGACAAAACCCGCCTCTGGTAAACCATATTGAGAACGAGTCACAGGGGTAGAAGCAATGGCTTGTTGGCGATCGTTGACTTGATAACTGTGTGGTAAGGTGACTAACTTCTCGCTGAAACTATTAGCAAATTCTGGTGGTGTCACTACTCCATCGCTAATAATATAATCGATAAAATCAGCACCCATCGTTCCAGGATAGCCCAAATAGCTAACTTGAATGGGAGCAGGTCGTAAAGCCAAAATCCCACTACGAGAACCAGCGGTGTAACCTTTGAGATCTATTAATATATGAATGCCATCATTATAAATTTGGCGGGCACTTTCTTGTGTAGATAAAGTAGTAATATCTTGGAAGTGTTCGCAGTTAGCAGCAATGTGTTGGCGGTATTCGCTATTGTCATCCGCACCAAAAGAGTAAGCAAATATTTCAAAATTAGCTCGATTGTGCAGGTTAAATAAGCTTTTCATCAAATGACTAGTAGCATGGTTGCGAAAATCATTGGATAAATAGCCAATGCGTAACCTTCCATTCAAACAACGGGAATGAGTAAAATTGAGAGATTGTTTTTCACTTGCCGATTCTGCTTTAATACTTTCTCCATGAGTCTGGGCTATTTTGAGTAGAAAATTCCTGTCCCAAGGCTTGTATAAGGTATCGAAGGGGCCGATTGTTGTCGGTTTTCTTTCCTCAACTTCTGAAAGAGTTTGTTCCCAAATGCGAGTTAAATCGCACTGACGCGTCCGCCAGTCGCAAGTCATTTCTTTGAGGTAAAACAAGTAAGTGAATGCTTCAGCCGAATCTGGTTGCAGTTGTAAAATCTTTTCAAATGCTAATCTGGCTTCATCTACTTCGCCTTGAGAAGCCATAGCCAAAGATAACAATGCTGACCCTAAACGGTTATAAGCTTTAATATAGTGTGGTTTGTGGCGAATCGCTGAACGATAACAAGCGATCGCACCTTGTAAATTCTCTTGTGCTTCTAATACAATGCCCAAATTTAGATATGCTTCTGGATAATCGGGATTTTTCTGTAAAGCCTCTTGAAATTTAGCTGCTGCTGCTGATAGCTTCCCTTGCATTTGCCAAACTAAACCAAGATTATTGTGAGCAAAAGCATAGTTAGGATTGCTGAGAATTGCAGATTCAAAAGAAGCGATCGCTTTTTCTAAATTTTTCTCGGCTACCTGCACCATACCTAAACTATTATGTGCTTCTGCATATTTTGGGTTAATTGTCAATGCTTGTTGGTAAGCCAGAACAGCTTGGTAAATTTGTCCTTGATTGCACATAATTACGCCCAACTGATACCAAGCAGGAGCATATTGAGGATATTGGGCGATGATTTGTTCGTATTGAGCGATCGCTTCTGTAAATTGTAGTTGTTTTTGTAAAGCTAAAGCTTGCTGATAAAGCTGTTCTACAGTTGGGAATTGCTGCGTTTGTTTTGTCCATGAATCAGAATTAGACCAAGCTTGAGGAGTTGCCATTGCACAGATGAGTTGATGGCTATTGTCACCCGGCAAATTTTCCCCGACCAGAGGAGAACGTGGGTCGAGGGTAATTAACTGCTGAATTTCCTGAGTTTGGAATCCCAATGCTTGCGGACGACGGACACCTGCTAACACCTGCACATCATAAAGTTCCGTCACTTCTCCTTCTAGACGTAGCCAGTGGGCAACTTCGCCCTTTTTCAAATCAATAACCATCAACCCACAGCGGGGTTCAGCATTTTTACTGGCTAAATTTTTATCCAGTTTTAAACCAGAAAAAGTTTTGTCACGGGGTTTAGATAAGCCGACAATGGCATAATTTCCACTAAATGCCAAACCACGCAGAAAACCGGGACAAAAAGCAACAGCCTGAAATTTTCCATCTGTATCGATATAGCCAAATTCCCCTGTGCCAGCATTGAGCAGCCACAACCTACCCTGATAAAATCGTGGGGCATGGGGCATAGATAAACCCGTGGCAATTACCTCATCAGATTGAATATCAATCACACAGCCCCCACCTTGTCGCTTGTCTCGCCAACCATCCACCACATCAGATTGACCGCACAGAGTAACATAGCGGGGCTTACCGGCTACCAGCGCCAAACCATTGAGGTGACAGCGATCCTCATTTACCAAACTAGAAATAAACTTAGGTTTCCATAAAGGAATGCAGCTATGGCGATCGCTCACCGTTGCTACACAATTTAATATAGTACTGATAAACACGATGCGTTCGTTATCAGTTTCCACCACCAAATCATGAATATCTAAATCCCCAGTAGTATAAGCAATCCGGGGAATATAAAGCTTGTCATAATCATCATAAAGTTGTCCTGGAGTTAGCACATTGTCTAACTGCCAAAGTTGGGATCTAGAACTCAGATAAATCCGCTCTGGGGTAGCATATAACCCCATTGCACGGTCAAAAAAACGTTCAAATCCCGACAATTCACCGTAGGCGTTCACCCCTAACAACATGAGACGCGAACTTTGATAAGTACTGAAAGCTAAACTAATGTGCTGGGATTGCAACCAGTCGATGAAATGGCGCGAGGTCAGTATTTCTACAGGGAGAGCAGCTTTAGCAGTGGATTGTTGGGGCATGACAAAAATATCACTTTTGACACTAACGAACAACATAGCTAGAATGTTGGGCGTTTAGTTATTAACTATACATACAGCCATTCTCAAGTCAACAGTTACTTGAAGTTTATTTAAATACTTCTTACTGGTGACATTTATCAACAGCCTCAGATATGTACCAATATGCTTCATTAGAAAGCTAAATCAGTAGTCTGCCAAGGAAACTTTGCGTTGTGGTCAGTAGAGGAGCAGAGGGGCTTCAGGGGCAGACGGGAAAGACTTACTGCAAGTTTCTCCCCTGCTCCCCTGCTCGCCTGCACAAGAGCCTGCCTCCACGTAGCAATTTTGGGTTGGTGAACTACTAGTAGTTCGCCAAGGAAACTTGGCGGGGTAAAGGGTAAGGGGTAAAGGGAAAAGGTTTTAATTCCTTCCCCCTTCCCCTTTCCCCTTTCCCCTTTTCCCAGTCTAAACCTAGCAATTTTGGGTTGGCAGACTACTAGGTGAGGTTAATAGACCGACAATTAGCTTTTCAGGTTGGGTTGAGGAAAGAAAGCTAACTTACTAGCTGTAAATGATTTTGCCCAAAATCATTGATAACTCAACTAATGACAGTGATTTGACTGAGATTTTTGCTGGATTTAGGCTACTTGAGTATAAGTAATTTTTTAAGTAGAAATATCCAATCGCCAAATTAATACCTCAATCGGAAAATACTTAAAGATCATGGCAACTACCAACGCGATCGCTACAAAGCAGACTCTAGTGATCATCGACGCCGGAATTGATGACCATCAGATACTAGAATTAGGCATCCTACCCACAGCCAAAGTAGCTGTCCTCAACAAACACATTGACGGCATCGCCCAAATTAGTACCCTGTGCAAGAATCATCCCGCAGCCAGTATCCAGATAATTGCCCACGGTAGCCCTGGTAGCCTGGAACTCGGTAATAGCAAACTAAATTTATACAACCTCCACATATATCGCCAGCAACTACAAAAATGGCTTGCCACAGAAATTCTCATCTACGGGTGTGAAGTTGCCGCCACAGAAGCCGGAAAAACCTTTATAGAAAACCTACACCAACTCACCGGGGCAAACATTGCCGCCTCAGCCGGAAAAATCGGCAATGCCCAACTTGGAGGAACTTGGGAACTAGAAGTGAAGATAGGGCAAATCACCTCCAGCCTAGCTTTGCAACCAGAAATTAGGGAAGCTTACCCAGGAGTATTAGTAAACTTTGGCACCGCCAGTAACTTCAGCGTCGGTACTGGCCCGACCTCCGTCACAGTGGGAGACTTCAATGGCGACAGCAAGCTAGACTTGGTTAGTGCTAACTTCAGCCGCAACACCGTCTCAGTGCTGCTAGGCAACGGTACAGGCGGCTTTGCTACCGCCAGCAACTTCAGCGTTGGTAGTCGTCCCTTTTCAGTCACAGTGGGAGACTTCAACGGCGACGGCAAGCTGGACTTGGCTACTGCTAACAACAGCAGTAACAATGTCTCGGTGCTTTTAGGCAACGGCACAGGCGGCTTTGCCACCGCCAGCAATTTCACCATCAGCACTGGCCCTGCATCAGTCACAGTGGGAGACTTCAATGGCGATGGCAAGCTGGACTTGGCTGTTGCTAACAGAAACAGCAATAAGGTCTCAGTGCTGCTAGGGAACGGCACAGGCGGCTTTGCCACTGCCAGCAACTTCACCGTCGGCACTAGTCCCCAGTCAGTTACAGCGGCAGACTTCAACGGTGACGGCAAGCTGGACTTGGCTGTTGCTAACAGAAACAGCAACAACGTCTCAGTACTTCTAGGCAACGGCACAGGCGGCTTCGGCACCGCCAGCAACTTCAAGGTTGGCACTCGTCCTTATTCAATAAGAGTTGCAGACTTCAACGGCGACGGCAAGCTGGACTTGGTTACCGCTAACTACAACACCAACAACGTCTCAGTGCTGCTAGGCAACGGCACAGGCGGCTTTGCCACTGCCAGCAACTTCACCGTCGGCAGTAGTCCTCGGTCAGTCACAGTGGGAGACTTCAACGGCGACGGCAAGCTGGACTTGGCTGTTGCTAACAGAAACAGCAACAACGTCTCAATACTGCTAGGCAACGGTACAGGCGGCTTCGGCACTGCCAGCAACTTCTCCGTCGGCAGTAGTCCTCGGTCAGTGGCAGTGGGAGACTTTAACGGTGACGGCAAACTGGATTTGGCTACTGCTAACTTCGTAAACAACAAAGTTTCCGTGCTGTTCAATACCACCCCCAAAATCACCATCGCCCCAGGCACTAACCCCAAAGAAGGCGGTACAGACGGCAGTTTTACCATCACTCTCGACATTCCCGCACCAGTTGGTGGCTTAGTCGTCAAATTCAACACCATCGGTAGTACAGCCACCGCCACCACTGACTATGCTTTGATAGCCGACACAAATATCACCAGTGTTACAGCCAACACCTTCATCATCGCTCAAGGACAAACCACTGCCACCTTAAAAGTCACAGTTGTATCTGATACCGAAGCTGACCCCAACGAAACAGTTACTATCAACCTAGAATCCAGCCCAGATTACATCCTTGGGTCATCCAGTGCTACTTTAACAATTGCAGAACCAGTTGCCCCAATCATCACACCCACCAGCACCCCCTTAGCGTACACCGAAAATGATGCGGCTACAGCTATTGACCCTGGCATTGTCATCACTGATGCCGACTCCAGCAACCTTAGCAGTGCCACAGTTACTATTACCAGCGGTTTCGTCGCCGCACAAGACACACTCGGTTTCACAGCCCAAAATGGCATTAGTGGCACCTATAGCAATGGTGTTTTGACCTTAACTGGTAGTGCCAGCGTCGCCAACTATCAAACTGCACTGCGTTCTATCACCTATCAAAACAGCAGCGATAATCCCAGCACCACCACCCGCACCATTAGCTTTGTTGTCAATGACGGCAGCTTAAATAGCAGCACTGTCACCCGGAATATTAATCTCACCGCAGTTAATGATGCCCCAGTCATCACCGCCACCAACACCCCCCTGGCTTACACCGAAAACGACCCAGCAAAAGTCATCGACTCTGGTCTTACGGTCACCGATGTTGACTCAACCAACCTCAACGGTGCCACAGTCAGCATTACCAGCGGTTTTGTCACTGGGCAAGATATCCTCGGTTTCACTGCCCAAAATGGCATTAGTGGCACCTATAGCAATGGTGTTTTGACCTTAACTGGTAGTGCCAGCGTCGCCAACTATCAAACTGCACTGCGTTCTATCACCTATCAAAACAGTAGCGATAACCCCACCACCACCCGCACCATTAGCTTTGTCGTTAATGATGGCAGCTTAAATAGCAGCACTGCCACCCGCAACATTAATCTCACCGCAGTTAATGATGCCCCAGTCATTGCCGCCACCAGCACCCCCCTAGCTTACACTGAAAACGACGCGGCTACAGCAATTGACCCTGGTATTAGCGTTACTGATGTTGACTCCAGCAATCTTAATGGTGTTACAGTCAGCATCACCAGTGGTTTTCTCGCGGCAGAAGATATCCTTGGTTTCACTGCCCAAAACGGAATTAGTGGCACTTATAGCAATGGTGTTTTAACCTTAACTGGCAATGCCAGCGTCGCTGACTATCAAACTGCACTGCGTTCTATCACCTACCAAAACAGCAG
>JAVRCH010000062.1:0-45427 GCA_034530795.1 Nostoc sp. DedQUE12a | reverse complement strand
AAGATCGTTTTATTGCGTTCAAACGTTTCCACAACTGGCGGAAACGCCCCGGTCGCCATCTGACGAAAAACATTTGCTAGGGCTTTATCTTGTGTCACGATCATCTCCCTTCCCCTACCCAATGCCGGAAAAACAAAAACTGATTACCTAAGAATACACCCGAAAAATGAATAAAGCACCGTCAACCTTTTTGTACTTTCCTATACTCAAACTAATCTCTTCATAACTCTTTGTTTATAATGATACATAATTGTTGATCCTTTCAGCTACAACTTGTTGATAAGTAGTTCCAATAGCTGTATTCAAAAGGTTTTTTGAAGAACAAATAAAGATATCTTGAGAATATCTTTATAAAAAATCAAGATTTTTGTCACAGTAAACACCCTTATCAATATTCATTTTTGTCAATCCTGTATAAAACAAAGACTAAACGTGCCTCAGATTCTAGTATGCTCCTAAATGATCGATCGCATTAACAATTTCTATGCTAAATCTGACTGGAAAAAATGCCCTTGTTACAGGTATTGCCAATAACCGCTCGATCGCCTGGGGAATCGCTCAACAGTTGCACAAAGCCGGAGCAAACCTGGGTATTACCTACCTGCCGGATGAACGCGGCAAGATGGAGAAAAAAGTCGCCGAGTTAGTAGAACCTCTTAAGCCCAGCTTATTTCTACCCTGTAATGTCCAAGATGACGAACAAATTAAATCTACCTTTGAGACAATCCGCGAACAGTGGGGAAAGCTAGATATCCTCATCCATTGTTTAGCCTTTGCCAGCAAAGACGATTTAAGTGGAGATTTTAGCCAAACCTCTCGTTCTGGGTTCAACACCGCTTTAGAAATTAGTACCTACTCGCTGGTGCAGTTAAGTGGCGCAGCCAAACCTTTAATGACAGAGGGAGGTAGCATCGTCACCCTGACATATTTAGGTGGTGTTAGGGCAATTCCCAACTACAACGTTATGGGAGTTGCTAAAGCAGGTTTAGAAATGAGTGTGCGTTACCTAGCTGCTGAACTAGGGCCGCAAAATATCCGCGTGAATGCTATTTCAGCAGGCCCCATCCGCACTTTGGCATCTTCAGCAGTGGGTGGGATTTTGGATATGATTCATCATGTAGAAGAGGTAGCTCCCCTACGACGCACCGTCACTCAGCTAGAAGTAGGCAACGCTGCGGCTTTCTTGTGTAGTGATTTGTCCAGCGGCATTACCGGACAAATTCTCTATGTAGATGCAGGATATGAAATTATGGGAATGTGACGCGATAAAGTTAGGAGTTAGGAGTTATGAGTTAAGAGTTATGAGTTATGAGTTATAAGTTATGAATTTTTACTTCTAACTCCTAATTCTCAACTCCTCACTCTCGACTCCTAACTCCTAACTCCTCACTCCCAACTCTTGTTAACCTAACGAAGTTGACAAAAGACCCGTTAGTATAGTAAACAGTCTGGTTGCAAATGTGATTGAGTGAATTATCCCGCGCCGTCTCCTGAACTTGACCTGAGGTCGATATTTCCCTTTGAACTGGATCGGTTCCAGAAAGATGCGATCGCATCCCTTAACGCTGGACGTTCCGTAGTTGTGTGTGCGCCTACAGGTTCGGGCAAAACATTAGTAGGGGAATATGCCATTTATCGCGCCTTGTCGCGAGGAAAACGTGTGTTCTACACTACTCCCCTAAAGGCGCTGTCGAATCAAAAATTACGTGATTTTCGAGAAAAATTCGGGTTCGATCTGGTGGGACTGTTAACTGGAGATGCTTCCATTAACAGGGATGCGCCCATTTTAGTGATGACCACAGAAATTTTCCGAAATATGCTCTATGGTACGCCCATTGGGCAAGTTGGAATTTCGTTAGTGGACGTTGACGCAGTGGTGCTGGATGAGTGCCACTACATGAACGATCGCCAACGCGGTACAGTTTGGGAAGAATCAATCATTTACTGTCCCCGTGAAGTCCAACTGGCAGCCCTTTCCGCAACGGTAGCCAATAGCGATCAACTCACCGATTGGCTCAATCGCGTCCACGGGCCAACAGACCTGATTTACTCGGATTTTCGCCCAGTACCTTTGGAATTCCACTTTTGTAATGCCAAAGGCTTGTTTCCGCTGTTGAATGACAGCAAAACCAAAATTAACCCGCGTCTGGCTAATCGGGGCAAAAGAAGACAAGGCGATCGCACAAAAGCTGGTAGACCAGAGGCTCCTGGTATAATTTATACCTTGAACCACTTGCAGCAACGGGATATGCTACCAGCCATTTACTTTATCTTCAGCCGTCGGGGATGTGATAAAGCAGTGGCAGAAGTGGGCGATTTATGGCTGGTAAATAATGAAGAGTCCCAAATTTTACGGGAACAAATTGATGAGTTTTTAAACCGCAATCCTGAGGCAGGACGTTCCGGACAAATTGCTCCCCTGTACCGAGGAATTGCCGCCCACCACGCCGGGATTCTCCCTGCATGGAAAGCACTGGTAGAAGAACTATTTCAGCAGGGGCTGATTAAAGTCGTATTCGCCACCGAGACACTGGCAGCGGGAATTAATATGCCCGCCCGGACAACAGTAATTTCCACCCTTTCCAAGCGTACTGATACTGGACACCGCCTGCTGAACGCTTCGGAATTTCTACAAATGGCGGGACGGGCAGGCCGCCGGGGGATGGATAAACAAGGGCATGTGGTGACTGTACAAACTCCCTTTGAAGGAGCCAAAGAAGCTGCGTATTTGGCCACATCCAAGCCAGATCCGCTAGTCAGCCAGTTTACGCCGAGTTACGGTATGGTACTCAACTTGCTGCAAACCCATACCTTAGAGCAAGCCAGGGAACTGATAGAACGCAGTTTTGGGCAGTACATGGCGACTTTGCATTTAAGGCCAGAATACGATGAAATTGCCGAATTGCAAGCGCAATTAGCGCAATTACAGGAACAAATCGCTGCCATTGATGAAAATGAACTGGCTGTTTATGAGAAATTGCGGCAACGGTTAAAAGTAGAACGCCAGATATTGAAAACCCTGCAAGAACAAGCGCTTTTAGATAGGCAAGAACAATTAGCCATGATGTTGGGCTTTGCAGTGTCAGGAACTCTGTTGAGTCTCAAAGGTAAAAATATCCCAGTGTCTACACCTGTAACCGCAGTGTTAGTGGGAAAAACCCCTGGTTCTGGTGACGCTCCTTACTTGGTATGCTTGGGACACGATAACCGTTGGTATGTGGCAACTACAGCAGATGTAGTGGATTTGTATGCCGAACTGCCGCGAGTTGAAGTACCACCAGAAGTGCTACCACCAACAGAAATGCCCTTGAAGCCGGGACAGCCAGTGCTTGGTGGTCAAGAAACATTTGCGATCGCCACCCAAATCCCAAATCCGGTAGAGTCTTTGTATATGGCACCAGAGGTAGCCGAACAACTCAGCCGTGTTACCGCCATTCAAGAGCAAATAGAAGCTCATCCCGTACATCAATCAGGCAATGCCGGAACTATTTTCAAACGCCGGGCCCGCTATGTCGAACTAGAAGCCGAACTCGAAGAGTTGCAGGGGGTAGTAGAGCAACAGTCCCAACGTCATTGGGAAGAGTTTCTCAATTTAATCTCAATTCTGCAACACTTTGGTGCATTGGATAACCTAGTACCCACACAAATAGGACAAATTGCTGCTGCTATTCGTGGTGAAAATGAATTGTGGCTGGGTTTAGTATTCGCTAGCGGTGAACTGGACAACTTAGACCCGCACCATTTAGCGGCGGCGGCGGCGGCTTTGGTGACAGAAACTCCACGCCCAGATAGCAAGGTTAACTTTGACCTCAGTAATGAAGTCACAGAAGCCTTGGCAAAATTACGGGGAATTCGTCGTCAAATGTTTCAACTGCAACGGCGCTATAACGTAGCATTACCTATATGGTTAGAGTTTGAGTTAATTGCCCTAGTGGAGCAATGGGCGCTGGGTATGGAGTGGACACAACTGTGCGACAACACCAGTTTGGATGAAGGTGATGTGGTGAGAATTTTACGGCGGACGTTGGATTTATTATCGCAAATACCCCATGTTCCCCACTTACCAGATTCTTTTCAGCGTAATGCTTATCGAGCGATGCAACTGATTGATAGATTCCCTGTGAATGAAGTGGTTGAATGAAGAGGACACGGGGACAAGGGGACAAGGGGACAAGGGGGACAAGGGGGACATAGCAACGCCGAAAAATTAATCTGTTCATCTTTATATATCTCCGTTTCTGCGTCTCCCTGTCTCCCCCTCCGCGCGTCTTCTTCCCTCTGGTTGTAATTAAAAATGCTTTTTTTGGTTTGTATACTTTTTACCAAATTTAGGATCAGTAGTATTGTTTGGAATTCCTGGAATAGCTGTGTAATTAGGGCTTTTAATCCAAAATCCAAAATGTCAAATCCAAAATCGGTACACTTATACAAACTATTGGGATGTTGTTAACAGTTTAATAGAAGTTATTGCGATCGCCATCAAGACTTTTCAAGTCTAATACACCAAGTTCCCAGTACCACGCAACTGACGTAAAGAATTTATGCAATATGGACAGTCGCAGGCAAATAAGTTAATTGCAGCTTCGCTTTCCTCTTCGGTAAAGTCCAACATTGCAATATTCTCATCTGATACTGATGTCACAATGGTTGAGGAACGTTTGGAGGTATTGGCTTGGTTTGTCTGTGAAGCTCGAATACACACAAAATCTTTGCCGCCATGTGGGTTAGTGATACAGCTACGACCATCTTGTGTGTGCATTAATCGCTGAGTCATACTAGCATGAACAGGATTCAATACTCCCAGCGTAGATATTAGCGAAGTGAAAATTGTGGAAGTGGACAGCAAATTAAGTATTAGTTTTCTGTTCATCGGTTTCCCAATAAAATGTTTCTGAACGCTAAGGCTATCCGATTAATAGTTATAGGTCAAGTGACCTTTTATCTATTTTTATCTCTACAATCAAAAATTTATCAGATTTTTAAGTCCAAACCTGTAAGAATTGCGGACTAGGGACTGGAGACTAGTATTTTTGCTTAGCATTGAGCAATAGACTTCTTGCAGAAGTCGGGAAAAGGGGAAAGGGAAAGGGGGAAAGGTTTGGTATTTTCCTTTCCCCTTTAACATGAGTCCCTTTTCCCACAAGAGTGCAAAAGTGTTTTTTGCAAGAGGTCTAATTTCAAGTTAGACGATATCAAAATGGTGCGTTGGCTGCGCGACAACGCACTCTATTATTGTTTAATGTTGAATTACGTTGCGCTGTTTAGCTGATGGATTTTGTATTTTATTATTCCCAGCTTTTGTATTTTTCTATTTATAAAATGCGTAATTTGATACTAAAAATGGGTATTACAAATAAGGGTTTGAGATGAAATAGGTTTGTAATTATGATTTTAGGCTTTAGAAAAATTGGTGCTGTGTGTGCTGTGTTTTTATTAGTTAGCCCTACCAGCTTTCCCAAGTCAGCAGTAGCGACTGTTAACAATCAGGCTCAACTGATAGCACAAGGACAGACTAAAATCCAATCACATCGAGTTTTTAGGTCTATTTTGCCGAAATTAAAGCAAAAAACTAAAATCAAGATTTTATTACCAAAGTTTATTCCTGAGTCGGATGGGGAAAACCCGATTTACGCGATTATAGAAACTGTTAGTCAAAAGAAGTACGATATTTTACTTGGTTTTAGTCCTGACTGTAATGGTGGAACTGCTTGCCGTTTGGGTGTGCTTTCTGCTGAAGCAGTAACCCAAAAAACGCCTCGCCTCACTGGCAAACCTGTGCCTTTAGCTAAGGGCATCACTGGCTATTTTGTGGATTTTAGTTGTGGCGCTAATTGTTCAGATGCTACCTTGACTTGGCGACAACAGAGCGTGCAATATACTGTTGGATTGAAAGCAGGCGATCGCACTTCTTTAGTGAAAATGGCTAATTCTGCAATTAATCCCTAAATCGGTTTGGATGATACAGCAGATTGCATGTTGGTGAGGTACAGATCATTTTAGGGACGCACAGCACCGATGACAGCTGTGCGCCCTACCCGTGTACTTCATTTACCTGAAAAAGGCTCCCTCGATTGTCAACAGTCAACAGTCAACAAACAATCAACACCCACTACTGAGATTTTCCACAACTCAAATAGAATTGCTATCCAAAAACCAATCAAGAGGTTTCCTCTAATGGGAAAATCTCACCGCGCAAGTAGGAATCAAAGTGTTTTTTAAAGTACTGAATACTCGTCATATTCGGTTCATCACTTTCTTCTGGCGTGAATTCATAAATTGGTACTTTTTCTCTCACTAGTTTCACCAATTTAGGATCGAGTTTGTCAAAAGCATCTACCCTGAATATTGTAGTTTCAAATCTTAATTTGGCTGGATGAGCATATCCTAATTTCATCCAAGGCATCCAAGGACAATCTCTTGCCCATTTAGCAGGAGGAACTTCAGTTACATCGGGGCGGCAGGCATTTGATATAAAATATTCAACTCCCTTAAACTTTTCTCCAGGGCAATAATCTAAGTATTTACTATCTCCTGCTAAGGGATGCGGATATTCTAAAGGAATTTCCATCACAGAGGTGAGATATGGCTTTCCTTTAGGGATAATAAATTTCTTTGGTTTGACTGCTCCTTGGACAATTCTGTTAGCTATATGTACTACTGGTACTGGTTGACTTGCTGTTGGAGATCGCCAAAAATGTAGAATTTCTTGAGTATTTGGGTCACAAAATAAACCTAATTCTCTATTTATCCGATATCCAACTTCACCAAACTCGGAATCAGGTTTGATAAATACTTTTGTTGCATTCATCCCAATAATAGAGAACAATTTTTCTTTTGGTTTGTCTGGTGTCTCTTGCCACCAAATTTCTCCAGACCAATTGTAATAAAGCTGTAATCCATGATTTTTTTTGTAAAAATCAAGATTATTCAGTTCGTAATCATCTAAATAATCACTCATATTGATTTTGTTATTTGTCATTGGTCATTGGTCATTAGTTATTCTCCGCGTCCCCGCGTCTCCCTCATCTCGCTGCGTCCCCACTCCCTAGTACGATGGTAAACGTGATAATTCTTCTCAGCAATTAACAAAATCAATGGATAAACGGTTTTTTAGCATTTTTGGGCTAACAGAAGAACAAGCGATCGCCATTATCGATACACCTTTAGAACAACTTGAAGACGCTTCTGATAAATACATTGCTGTTTCGCATTTGATTAATTTCCCCACAGAACAATCCATCGCAGCTTTGACACGGGCGATTGAAACCAGTAATCCGGCTGAGTTAGACCACCGCATTGTCCGACGCAAGGCTGTGGAAAGTCTCGGACGATTACAAGCTGAATCAGCTTTACCTGTGATTCGCCAGTGCTTAAAGGACGATGATATTTATACTGTGGAAAATACTGTATGGGCAATTGGGGAAATTGGGACTAAAGACCCGGAAATTTTAGAAGAAGTAGCACAATTACTTGATAAACCAGGTCAAATTTATCGAGTGATTATTCATACTCTAGCTCGTGCTAATTATCAACCATCCTTGGAGCGTGTGCGTAAACTTACTGAAGCGGAGGACGAACCTACCCGTAGTGCAGCGATCGCTACAGTTTGTCGTTTTACGGGTGACTATTCCCAAATAACTGAGGTCATGGCATTGTTGCAGAGTCCCAATGTCAATGCACGACGCAGTTGTATTCAAGATTTAATTGATTCGCGCTATTACAAAGCTATTCCAGAAATCGCTCGTTGCCCTGTCTCTTTGGTGTTCCGATTGCGAGGATTGCGAATGCTTTTAGATGCAGGTGTCCCATCGGGTGAAATTACTTTTGCAGAGGTTAAACCTTACTTAGAACAAGTATTGTACGATCATCCCAAAGACATTGATTTAGTACATGAATATGATATTACGCCTGTATTGAATTTTGCGATCGAGGAACTTTATCAAACTGACTTTGGACGGTGTTATTTAGCAACAAAAACTTTACTAGATATTTATCACCAGGAAGCACCAGCAGCACTTTTAGCGACCTATGCAGATAAAGCATATAACGATTATGGCGCTCATTATCATGTGATGAAACTATTGGGTTGGCTAAAATATATTCCTGCTTACGATTTGCTAGTAGAAAATTTGCACAATCGCGAACCGCAATTTCAAAAATCTCGTGCTGCGTGTGCGATCGCTCTTGGTGAATTGGGTAACCCAAAAGCAATTCCTGAACTCAAAATTTGCCTAAATTCACAAATTTGGGATTTGAAATATGCTTGTTTATTCGCCCTAGACCGCTTAGGAGATTCCTCTGGTCGGGAAATCGCTGCTCAGGATAGTGACTGGTTAATTAGAGCTAAAGCAGAGAGCAATAACTAGTTAATAATCATTGAATTTTGGATTTTAGATTTGAGGAAAAATCCAAAATTCAAAATTATCGATAGTTTATTTTTTAATTAAATTCTGGAGCGATCCTAAATCATAATTCAATATTTTTCCAGTATTTAATAGCTGATATCCGGCGAAGAACAAAGCAAAAGCTACTACAATAGTTAAAAAGTTAGCTGAGACGAATACACTCCCAGTCAAAGCGATCGCTACAATTCCTAGTGCTAGTAAAATCCATCCTAAGTTAGGATCTATCCGCCGCTGACAAAGGATAAAAATACCAGAGATGCATAGCAACAAACCAGGAATTCCAAAAAATACACCAACTCGAATATTGGCAATTAAAATTATGATACCTGCAATCATCAAAGCAAAACCTACAAATCTGGTTGTCCGATTCGCTGGAGTTTGCCTGCTTAGAGGATCGATTTGAGTTGCTATTTCTGTGGAGTTTAAAGGAGTAAAAATATTTTGTTGATGTTGTATTTTATTCTGAAATATAAATGTTACTTTTTCTCCCTGTCCCAGGTCAATTTTATCTCCTAAATTAATTTGATAAGGTTTTTTAGGTTCTAACCTAATATTATTCACAAATGTTCCATTAGAGCTTCCCAAATCTTCGATAAAGTAATTATTATCATGTATTTGAATTTTTGCATGAATCCGAGAAACTACATTAGCATCTGGTAAATGAGAAATATTAATATTTGGCTTAATTTGGTCATTGGGCTTACCGATATGAAACACTGCACAATTTGATGGTAACTCAAAAGCAGTATTGGTTTGGACATGAAACAATTCTAAACTAAGCCCTATGGTATTTGATGTATTAAAGTTTTGCATCGCTTGTTTTTTAAGAAGCAATTTCTCTAGTTTCTAAAATCTCAAATTGGCTTGGTTAATAATTGCTCTGGACTATTGAACCTTGCCAATCAGTAGGCAATTTTAATTCATTAGAGTTTAAAAGTTTTTGGTTTTGATTTAAAGGAATCTCAATCCAAAACTCAGTTCCTTTGCCTAATTGTGAATCACATCGCAGTACTCCTGAGTGTTTTTGCACAATAATTTGATAGCTAATCGATAAGCCTAATCCTGTTCCTTGACCTACAGGTTTAGTCGTGAAAAACGGATCGAACAGTTTTTGCTTAACTTCTTGGGTCATACCTGGCCCGTTATCTGCGATTTTTACTACTACTCGGTTATTATCAATAATTTTAGTATTAATTATAATCTGGCTAGGATTGTTCTCAATTTCTTGCTGCGAACGTTGAGCATTCCACATATCCAGAGCATCAATGGCATTATTAATCACGTTCATAAATACCTGATTTAATTGCCCTGCATAACACTCTACCAGAGGCAATTTTCCATATTCTTTAATAATTTCAATTTTGGGGTGTTCTGGCTTCGCTTTGAAGCGATTCTGTAAAATCAGCAGTGTACTTTCAATTCCTTCGTGAATATCAACTTCTTTCATATCTGCTTCATCCAGATGAGAGAAGGTGCGTAAAGACAAGACAATCTGCTCAATTCGCCGCGATCCGATTTTCATCGAACTGAGAATTTTGGGCAGATCCTCTATTACAAATTCCAAATCAATATCATCAATTTTTTCTTGAATTTTCTCTCTATGATTGGGAAATTCCTCTTGATAAAGGTGTACTAATTCTAACAGTTGTTGTGTATATTCGCTAACATAAATGATATTGCCAGAAATAAAGTTAACGGGGTTATTAATTTCGTGTGCTACTCCTGCCACAAGTTGTCCCAGACTAGACATTTTTTCAGTTTGAATCAGTTGAGCTTGAGTACTTTGGAGTTCTTGTAAAGCTTTTTGAAGTTCTAACTGTGCCTGTTTGCGTTCGGAAATTTCCAATTCCAGCCGTTGGTTCATGTGGGTTAATTCAGTGTTTTTCATTAAAGTTTCACGAGACTCGGCTAGCTTCATTGCCATATGGTTAAATGCATCTGCAAGATCTTCTACCTCATCTTTTGTATGAATATCTAGACGGTAATCTAAGTTCCCGGCTGCAATTTCTGACGTTCCAGTTTGCAAATTCTGTAAAGATTTAAATATTGGACGCCAAATCAACATAAATTTGCTAACAAATAAAATTATAATTACTTGTATAACTGCAAAGGAAATAATTTTCTGCACTTGATATAAGTTTTCTAGTTGTTCTTCAACTACAATACTCTGCTCATCGGCACGTTCAATCAACTGAGCGAGAAAAAACTCAATATCTCTGTCAAAAGAATTAATAGCTCTAAAATACTGCTCGGAATCTGCTACAGAAATGTCGCTAATATTGCGGTGAGTTACTTGATTTGCCAATTGACTAAGAAACTGGTGACGGCGGCGGATAATTGAGATTTCCTTAGCATTTGGCATCAATTTTTCTAACTTGTTGAGAGAGTCGAGAAACTGGGTTGAAGAGTTAACCATTGCTGTATCTGGACTCTTAAGTAAAACAATATCCTTGAGTTGAATAATTTCAGATTTTAAAGCATTTTTGGCAGTCAAAGCAACTTTAACAGTTTCGGTAGTTCGATTACTTTTCTCGCGGATAGTCTGCTTAATTTGCTGGACAGCTACAGCATTGCCAACCAGAATTGCTATTATCAGTCCGACAGACACAGCGGAACCTGTAAAAAATTTGGTAGAGATTTTCATTTTGCCGGAACAGAAATTAAGTTGAGTTCTTTTCGCAGTTGCTCAATAGAAGCGTAATCTGAAGGGGTAACAAGAGTGTATCCGGCTGACTCAATTCCTAGAATATCCTCAAGACCCTCTGGGCTACTAATAAAAGCCTGCTTTAGTCGTTGAATTAACTCTGGTGGTAATTTTTTTGATACTACTATTGGAAAATTGAGTATAGGAGCAGATTGCCACACGATTCTGGAGTTTTCACGTGTTAATTTTCCAGTTTTTTGTTGTTTAAAATAAGAAGAAATATTAGTAGCTGCGGCATCAACAATACCAGCTTCTAATGCAGCCAGACTTTTGCTATGGCTACCAGTATAAAGGACTTGAACAAAATCGCGTTTGTCATCAATTCCTAGTTTTTTAAAAGTAGCCAATGGCATCAAATAGCCAGAGGTTGATAATTTGTCTACAAAGGCAATGCGCTTACCTTTGAGGTCTTTTAAGGTTTTGATGGGGCTGTTTTCTTTGACAATGATACACGCACGATACCAGGGTTCTCCTGTATGTTTATCGATCGCAGTAACCAAGGGTTCAATTTTAGCACCCCTGTCCACTGCTTCCAGATAGCTCAGAGGCCCCAAATAAGCCATATCTAGCTTATCTTGCACTAGCAAATCAGTGATTTGCTGATAACTTTTGCCAATTTGGAAGTCTAGGGAAATTGCGATCGTATTTTGTCTATTCTGAATTTCTTCTGTGTTTTGTTTTGTCTGTCTCCCTATTGTCTTTGATTGTGGCTCAATTTCAACCCCTCCCCCAACAGATTGCTCTAAGTATTCTTTGAGAGCTTTAATCATCCGTTCTTGCTCTATTGGTTTTTCTGTGGGAACCACTCCAATTTTTAATTTGTATAAATTCTGCTTATAATTAATTGGAACCTTATCCGTAATCGAGTAATTATTTTTAGATACTATTCCACTACAACCTGTAGCCACTAGCGCCATGATTACTACTAAAATCAAAATTCTATTTTGACTGAATAAATAATATCTGGCAACGAGCCACAGCGCTACTAAGGACTTCTTCATAATTAAATTCACGAGTGGTGAGTGGGAAATAAGAGTAGGGAGTAGAAACGCGATTAACTTTTGTCTGTACAAGTTAGGAGTTAGGAATTAATAAATAGTTAAGAGTTATTATTTTCCCCTGTACCCTTCACTCCTCATCTCATACCAATTCACAAAAAATATGATACAGGTGGAAACCATAAAACCTATGCTAATTCTCACTTTTTGAATTTTGAATTTTGAATTGGTATCACGGCTCCCCACTTCCCATTGTCTTTTAAATTGGAATTTGAATCCAGAATTCTGTACCTTGTCCTTCTTCTGATATACACTTCAAAATTCCACCATGTTTTTCTACTACAATTTGGTAGCTAATTGACAGTCCTAGTCCTGTTCCTTTACCAACAGGTTTGGTTGTGAAAAATGGATCGAATAAGCGGGTTCTTACTTCTTCTGGAATTCCACCTGCATTATCAATAATCCGAATCACAACAAAATTCTTGTCGAAAATTTCTGTCTTAATTATAATCTGGGGTTTGTTTGTTGTTTTTGCCTTAAGTTTTAACTCTTCTAATGCATCGATCGCATTAGTCAAAATATTCATAAATACTTGATTAAGCTGCCCCGGATAGCAATCAATCAAGGGCAAATTACCATATTCTTTGACAATAGATATATCGAGGCCAATTCCGTTATTTTTCCAGCGATGATGCAAAATTAATAAAGTATTATCAATTCCTTCATGAATATCAACTTGTTTTTTCTCAGCTTCATCATGGCGAGAAAAATTTCGCAATCCTAAAACAATCTCACGGATACGAGTAGTACCCATTTCCATTGACGATAGGAGCTTGTAAAGGTCACTAGTAATAAAATCTAAATCAATTTTTTCAGCAAAATCCTCAATTTCTGTCTCAGGCTTAGGATAGTATTGCTGGTAGAGATGCAAGAGAGTTAGTAATTCTTCAAAATATTCATGAGCATAACTTAAATTGCCGTGAATAAAATTAACTGGATTGTTAATTTCATGGGCAACACCAGCTACTAACTGTCCCAAACTGGACATTTTTTCATGTTGGATTAATTGAGATTGAGTTTGCTGCAACTGATACAAAGTTGTGGTAAGTTTTTCGGCTTGAGTTTGAGCAGCTAAAGTAGCAGAACGACTTTGAGTATAAAGTTGTGCGTGGTCTATGGCGATCGCTAGTTGGTCGCAAACAGCTTGCAACAGACTAATTTCACTATTACTCCAAATGCGATCGCCACTACAATGACTGCAAACAATTGCCCCAATTTCCCCGGAATTACTTTTAACTGGTAGCACTAGTTGAGCTGTAATACCAAACTCAGTTAAAAGCTCTTGCATATCATCGTCAAGGTGCAATTTACGATTAATATCGTCAATACAAATTAACTCTTGAGAAAGAAGTATTTTGGTCAAAGAATTGCTTTTTTGCTGAGGAACAGTACCTAACATCGTGGGTAAGTTAGGATAGTTGGGGTTTCTTGCTTCAGAGGTAATAGTCAGGCTTGGCTGGGATGGCTGCGCTGAATAAGAAATAAAATAACAACGGTCGATTTGTAATAAACTGCGAATTTCATTAACAGCAGTTTCGAGGATAATATCTAAGTCAAGGGAACTGCGGATTTGGCTAGCTAAACGCAGTAATAATGCTTCGCGGCGGCTGAGGAGTTCTTCTCTAGCCCAAATCCGGTCAATAGCTACAGCAATATTATTCGCAATCCAATTTAATAAATTATGAGTGGGTTCGCTAAACAATTGCTGACTAAATACAGCTATTATACCGATTAATTGTTGTTCTACTATTAAAGGATAGGCAGAAAACCTAAAAATAGAAAATGTAGAATTTAGTAGTAATTCTGGATGGTTGATTGTTAATTCTTGGTTGAAAATGGCTTGGTGGTTTTGAGTCATTAAGCCAACAATGTTGTTAGCTAAAACTATGTGATTGGGAAAATCTTCACTATTGTTTAAAGCACTACAGGTAGCTTCTGTGCAATGAACACCAGCCTGTAATTCTAGCTGGTTTGTTTGTCCCTCAAAAGTCCAGATACAAACAAAAGACAGCTTCAAATATTGTGAAATCGTATTTGTACAGTTTTGCAGAATTTCTGCAAGTGTACCACTTTGAGATAATGCTAAGCTAACTTCTGCACTCAAAAGTGATAAACGCGATCGCTCTAATAAAGCTAACTCTGAAAGCTTGCGCTGTGTTATATCAGTACGAATTGATACATATTGATAGGGATTTCCATCGGAGTCTAAAATTGGGGTAATTAGAGTATCCACCCAATAAAAAGTCCCATCTTTGGCTTTATTTTTGATTTCACCCTTCCAAGTTTGACCTTTGCTAATAGTTTTCCATAAATTCTCAAAGTATTCTTTTGGATGATGACCAGAATTAATAATTCGATGGTCTTGTCCTAAAATTTCTTCTCTAGAATATTTAGAAACCTCACAAAATTGGTCATTAGCATAGGTGATTCTGCCCCTTTTATCAGTAATAGCTACTAGTGAATGAGTATTCAAAGCAAATTTTAAAGCTTCTAATTCTCTAATAATTTTTTGTCGTGCAATGTCATTCTCTTTATTCAGAGTAATATCACGAGCTACGGCATAAATTAATTTTTCTTCTATGAAGCCTGTTGCATTCCATGATAGCCATTTATAGGAGCCATCCTGACAAAGATAGCGGTTTTCAAAATAAATCGCATCAATAGATTGTGTAATATTTTGGGCTGCTAGAATAGTTGATTCTTGGTCTTCAGGGTGAACAAATTCGATAAAGGGTTTAGCAAGGAATTCCTGTGTTGACCAACCTAGCGTTTTTGTCCATACTGGATTTAAATACATGAAATAACCATCAAAACTAGCAATACACAGTAAATCTATAGAAAGTGAGAAAAACCGAGAATATTTTTCTTCTAATTGTTGCAACTCAGATTTAGCTAGTTTCATCAGTTTTTAAGTATTAAAGTTATTTAATATTTGCCAAATATGCCAATACGTTTTTCGTAAATCGAATAATCATCCTTATAAGATATTGTCTAGCTAGAGGCTGCCTAACTTCTATTCTGATAAGGAGTGTTTAATATACGAATAAATACGTAATTAGCTTGCTCACAGAAGTGAAAAAATATAGCTTTTTTCTACTGAATAGAATACCTTGCTGTTAACTCAATCTTCTGTTGAATATAGGTTTCCCTAAAAAACTATAAAGTAAACATTTGTATTTTATCTTTAAGATAAGAAGTGTTATTTTACGTAAACTGAATTAAGAAAACGCCACAAAAAAATACCAGGCCAATAATTTCAGGAGTTATACCAAATTCTCCAAAATCAAGCAACAGATGTAAATCAGGAAAGCCTTGCTGCATCTAAGTTTCTTAATTGGGTAGCTTGCTTGCCGATGTACCGGGTATTGCCAATTGGTATGACGCTACAAACTTGCTGGCCGACAATTGAAAATGAGTGCGATGCAACCTAATTGCAATAATCGTACTGGTAGACTTGCTTGCGGGTTGTCTGCGATCGCTGCTTCTAAAACATTATGAGGAAGGAGAAGGTAGAGGCTGCCGACGCTCCTGTTTAGACCTGCCTTGAAAATAGGGCATTGGGGAGGCAGTGCGGTCTTGGGGTCTCCCCAAGTGGAGCAACTGCCGTCATTGGGCATGAGAAGATTGATTTTTATTGTTCCTTGTGAACGCAGCTCATGGAGTCTCTTGCAAAAGTGCTTTTTGCAAGAGATGGGAAAAGGGACTCATGTTAAAGGGGAAAGGGAAAATACCAAACCTTTCCCCCTTTCCCTTTCCCCTTTTCCCGACTTCTGCAAGAAGTCTTTTGTAGTAAATTCGATAATTATTCGATTTTTGGTAGAGAGAAGTCTATGCAATTTTTCAATCTACAGCGGAAATTGCACCCAAATTGTTCGGTTCTACGACTGTTACCTGTACGCAAATGCATATAACCTCTTAGGTAGTAGTGAAGTGTCTACCCTAGACGCTATTCGTCGCTCTTGAATTAAGGGGTGAAAACTTGTGTACCAATGGGTATTGCCAAGTCTGCGCGAAATCTTGGCACAAAATCAATCAAGTGTCGCTGAATGTTCACCAGTAAAAGCAGAGCGGCAGTGGCGTGTCAGCCTTGCAGCAACCGAACAGTTGCTATTAAATAGTTTAGCAAGTGTTTCAGCTGACACGACCCAAGGATTAGTCTTAGCTGCACCAGCACCGTTATTTAGTCAGCCAAAACTGGCTCAAAGCTTACAGACAGTAACTTTTACAGCAAAACCATTTAACCCTTTGGCGCTGATGCCATTTCAGATGCCAGATGCGATCGCACCTCAAGATTGTGAAGTCGCACCCTGTGAATCCGTACTTCCCTTACTACCCGCCGATCCATTGGCAGCAGAACAGTTTTGTTTAGTTTTTACAGATAAATTTACATTAGTACTAGTTTTAGCAACACACAAAAACGGTAAAAAAACCTTTTCATTTTCTTTTGAGCCAGAGGTAGTACAGCAGGCTTGGCGATCGCTAGGAGCGCGGGTAATGCTGACTAACCCAGAATTTTTTAGCCAACTAGATGCATTAGTACAACAGTATTCTCCAATAGCACCAGATTACCGCATGGTGGTTCAATTTAGCCAGATGTTACTTGCTGAGCTAACAGAACCAGAAGAAGACACGGGGACACGGGGACACGGGGAAACGGAGAGTTCTTTCCCCGCGTCACCGCGTCTCCCCATCTCCGTGTCTTCTGAAACCTCTCCCCGTCCCGATGTCGAACTTCTCCAAGCCTTTGCCCATGAAGTTCGTACACCTTTGACGACTATTCGTACTATGACTCGCCTACTTTTGAAGCGGCGGGACTTAGCTAAGAGCGTCATCAATCGCTTAGAAATTATCGATCATGAGTGTACTGAGCAAATTGACCGTATGGAGTTACTGTTTAAAGCAGCAGAACTGGAAACTTCTGCCCCAGTAAAATCTTCCAAAACTCAACTGACGCCAATGTCTTTAGATCAAGTGTTGCAGCAAAGCATTCCCCGTTGGGAACAAGCAGCACAGCGGCGGAACTTAACTTTAAATGTAGTTTTACCCCAGCAACTACCAACTGTGGTTAGTAATCCCAGTATGCTCGATCGCGTACTCACTGGTTTGATGGAGAATTTTACGCGCAGCTTACCTCCTGGTAGCCACATTCAAGTACAGGTTATTCCGGCTGGAGATCAACTGAAGTTACAATTATCGCCCCAACTGTTATCTAAAGATACAAATAAACCTGCTACACCAGCAACGCCGCCAATTCGCAAAGCCCTCGGCCAGCTGCTGATGTTCCAGCCAGAAACAGGTACTATTAGCTTGAATATGGCCGCAACCAAGCATTTGTTTCAGGCGATCGGTGGTAAATTGATTGTTCGTCAACGTCCACATTATGGAGAAATATTAACAATTTTCCTCCCATTGGAAGTTAGCAGCAATGACGAAAAGCTAGGAGTTAAAAGTTAGAAAAATACCAATAAATTACTACTACTTGTAGGGTGAGCCTCTCGCCCGCCCAGTGCTTAGGGCGGACAAGATGTCATTGGTGTAAACTTAAGCTCAAAGCTATATCGGATAGGCGTTTTGCACATCCCTCATCCCCTAACCCCTTCTCCTGTGGGAGAAGGGGAATTAAATCTCTAGCTCCCCTCTCACGAAGGGGAGACGGGCTGGGAGTGAGGGCAAAACCTTATCACAAATCGGGTTTCACGTTAACAGGACTTACGCAAGAACTCTCTGAAACTCTTATTCCTTTGTGTCCTTTGCGTCCTTTGCGGTTCGTTTTATCATGATTTTGCGTAAGTCCTGGTTAAGTTGACACCAATAACAACATGTGACTTCCACAATAAAAATTGAATGTTTTTTTATTTGGAAGTCCCTATCTAACTGTTGCCTGTTGCCCATTGCCTATTCTCTTTTAATTGCCATATCTAAAAATAGATGCCAAAAATGTATATAAATTCTGCCCAAAAGCCAAGTATACATTTTGGCAAAAATCAAAAGGAAAATTATGGCAATTTTTGAAATTGTTGAACGGGAAAGTTTACGTTTAGTCAAAGTAACTTTGCAAAACGAAACAGTACGGACTGAATCTGGTGCTATGTACTATATACATGGCAACATTCAAATGGAATCTAAAGCTCCTTCAGCAGGTGGATTTTTAAAATCTTTAGCCACGGGAGAAAATATTTTCCGTCCTACATATACAGGTACAGGTGAATTATATTTAGAGCCTTCTTTATCGGGCTATCACATCTTAGAATTAGACGGTAGTGAATGGATTTTAGATAGTGGTGCTTATTGGGCGAGTGATGGCACCGTAGAAGTAGGGGTTGAACGAAACAAATTGGTGTCAGGCTTAATTGGTGGCGAGGGCTTGTTTCAAACCAAAGTCAAAGGTAGGGGTAAAGTGGTGATGGTAGCACAAGGCCCTGTAGAAGTAATCAATTTACGAAATGACCGATTAGTTGTTGATGGAAATTTTGCGATCGCTCGCACAACCACTTTAAATTATCGCGTGGAAAAAGCCACCAAATCTTTTTTCGGTTCAATGACCTCTGGTGAATTTCTGGTCAATACTTTTGAAGGAACTGGTACTGTATTGCTAGCTCCTGTACCTTATTGGCAAGTCATGATGCTCCGTCAAATTATCGCCTCCATCCCAACACCTTCTAGCAAATAATCATCATTAAGTTGGAGAAGATAAATCAAGTTCGTTTAATTACTTAATAGTTAAAAACTCTCTGTCTTAGAGCCTCAACATAAATAGTTAAGTATTCAACCGGACATGGTATTATGTGGTCATCAAAGAGGACAAACAAGGTTTTTTCTCTCCTTGTCTCCCCCTCCCCTTGTCCTGTTTTGGTCATCGCTGCCATTGGCACAACACTTTTCCAAGGGTAGCGATTCCCTCTACAATCTTGTCATTTGGTTGAAAGCTAAAAGCTAGCCTGATAGCATCATCCCCCTGACCGTTGGCGTAACAGCGAGTTCCTGGTAGAAAGCTGATGCCGTGTTCTGCACAAGCACTTAAGAGTGCTTTGGCAGTGATATTTTGCGGCAATTTACACCAAACGAAAAAGCCGCCATCAGGACGTAAAGCGACTACATCGCCAGGAAACTCAGCGGCGATCGCATCTAACAACAAATTGCACTTATGCCGATAGGACGCGATTAACTTCTGAATGTGAGCATCTAATTTGCCTGTGGCACAGTAGCGGCCAACTACATGACTGACAAAAGGCCCCACAGGCCCCTCGCTTTTGAACATTGCCAAGCGCTCAATAATTGCTGGATCGCCACAAGCCCAGCCCAACCTGACACCAGGCGCAATAATTTTTGAGAAGGTACTCACATATAAAACCCAACCCTCCTGGTCGAGGGATGCCAAGGAGGGCACAGTTTCTCCTTGAAAACGCAAATCCTTATAAGCGTCGTCTTCCACTACCAGCACACCATATTCAGCCGCCAGTGCTACTAGTTTTTGGCGGCGAAATAAGGACATAGTAGTGCCTGTGGGATTATGAAAGGTGGGAATAGTGTAAATAAACCTGGGTCGAATGCCCTGTTTTTTCAAGTCACTTAAAGTTTCTTCTAGGGCGTCCACATTCATTCCCAACTCATCCACAGGAATGGTAATCAGGCGTGCGCCAGCGTGAACAAATCTTGCAACGACTCCCAAGAAGGTTGGCCCTTCCACGATCGCCACATCACCAGGTTCGATAAATACATCTGGTAGTAAGCCGAGAATCTGCCCAGAACCATAGCCAATGAGAAGGCGATCGCGGTCAGCAGGGATTCCTTGAGCCTGCAAGCGGAGGCTAATTTGCTCGTAGAGTTGAGCTGAAGGCGGCCCGTAATTAAGAGCGATCGCAGCTTCTTGTGCCAGCACATCAACAGTTGCAGCCGCTAAATCAGCATGGGGAAACAGAGTTGGGTCAGCTAGACCGTAGGTAAAACTGACGGTAGCGATTTTAGTTAACTCTGTGCCATAGGTTGGGGGTGCGAGGTTTTTGGCTCTTTCGGCAAACAAATCAGCAATTTCATAACTATGGGTGATGGGAGCCATAAGCAATTCAAAATGAAGAAGAATGCAGGAGTCAGAATTCAGAATTCACAATTGTATTTGTCAACCAGAATCGACTGTAGATTTTGTTTGTTGATGGATGTATTCTTTCTTATAACATCATGACAAGCATCATCAACATTGACTGATAGAACACAATTACTACAGTGAAATCCATTAAGTGGAAGTGGCCGCAGCTAATTTTCAGCTTAGGCTGTCTGTTACTGATTCTTGCTTGTAACAGTTTCTATCCCAGTACTAAGCAAGATGCTAAACTCCTCAAAGTTGCTACAGATCCTACCTTTATCCCTTTTGAAATCCAAACGGCTAGCGGCAAGTTAGAAGGATTTGATATTGATTTGATGAATGCGATCGCTCAAGTTGCAGGATTTAGAGTTGATTTTGAAAATTTGCCCTTCGACGGCATGATCTCAGCTTTGCAAGCCAAAAGAGTTGATGCAGCAATTAGTGGGATTACGATTACCGCCGAACGCTTGAAAACAATTGCTTTTTCACGACCTTATTTTAAAGCGGGATTGGCGATCGCTGTTCGCCAAGACAATCAAAATATAAAAGACTTCAACACTCTCCAGGGTAAAAAAATTGCTGTACAAATAGGTTCCACTGGGGCGGATTTTGCCAAAACCATCCCCAACGCCAAAATTAGTACTTTTAACTCTGGGCCAGAATTTTTTCAAGACTTACTCAACGGCAATGTTGATGCTGTAGTTAGCGATGCTTTCGCTACTTTGTATGCGATTAAAAACGGCAAACTCAAAGGCATCAAAGTTGTTGCCGACCTACTCACCGAAGAATACTACGGTATTGCCACACCCAAGGATTCCCCCCACCTAGACACAATTAACAAAGCCATAGCTGCTTTGTTATCCAACGGCAGCTACAAGCAAATTTATCAAAAATGGTTTAGCGCCGAACCTCCGCAATTGCCAGAATCTTGGCGATAGGGCATGGGGCATGGGGCAAGGGGCAAAGGGGAAGGGGCAAAGGGCAAGGGGCAAAGGGCAAGGGGAAAGGTCACAGGAGGAAGCGAAGACCCCTCCTTTTCCCTTTAACCTTTTCCCTTTTCCCTTTTCTCTTATCCTCTGTCCCCCTGCCCCATGCCCACTAAAATATTTTCTGCGTCTGAATTAATACTGCCACCAAAATCCACTGTTAAAACTACAATCTATTGTAAGTCTACTGTAGTCAGGGGCAGCCAATTGTGGCACCTTGGATCTTAGTGGCTAGAACCACCTTGGAACGGGAATTAAGGAACTTCCACTATGCTGATTTGCCCTCAGTGTAAATTTGAAAACCCTAATACCAACAAATTCTGTCAAAAATGTGGCACGTCCCTGACTCACAAAGTCTGTCCTGAATGCAGTACCGATGTTCCTGTGAATGCGCTACGCTGTCACAACTGTGATACAGAATGTGGAACAGTATTTTGGGCAATTATCACTCAAGAAGCCAGTGTAAATCCGGGAGCTGGGGAAGAAGACAATGGGACATACGCAGAAGTCGAAGCGCCGCCTTCCGGTACTCTCAACTTCGGGGAAAACTCAGACGCAGAGAGTTCTGTCCCCGCGTCCGAGTGTCTTCCCGTCTCAGTATCTCCCACTGCCCCTAGTCCTGAAATTACATCAGGCTCCTATTTAGATTCTCAGGAGCGCTACCAATTGTTAGATACGTTACCTAGTCTAGAAAATCTTACAGAGGTAGAGGCGAGGGTTTTAGACTGTCAACCGTATCAAATATCACCTATTGAAGCAATATTAGGAAATCAGCAATCAGATCTGGTAACGCCATCAGTGGCGGCAAATGCAATTCCTAGTCTTGCTAAACTTTATATTGCTTTACAATACCAAGACCACCCAGGAATACCACGGATTCACGATGCATGGCAGCAAGGCGATAAGCAGGTCATACTAATCGAAGACCGCTCGAATTGGCAGCTTTTACTGGATTTGTGGCAAGAAGAGACAACGAGTTCGTTAAAAATTTTACACTGGTGTAATGAAATGGCCCAACTTTGGGCAGTATTAGAACCAGTAAGTTGTCGCCAAAGTCTGTTAGAATTGTCAAATTTGCGATTGGATGAAGACCAAACGCTAGCGCTACAAAGATTGTATGTGGAATCACACAATAGTCAGGCGATCGCCGATTTGCCTGAAGATGACCAAGCCCTATCTGTGATTTCAGAGCAGCCGTTAAGTATTCAAGCTTTAGGGCGGGTTTGGCAAACGCTATTTAGACAGACTCAACGCACTCAATTTGGTTCTGTAGTGCAGATGTTAGGGGATTTAGAGGGAGGTAAAATTGAAACCATCGCACAGTTGCGATCGCGTTTGCAGGAAATTTCCGTGGAACTGGAAGCACTAGGAACTGGAACTTTGCCCCCAATACAGGAGAAACATACTATTGTGCCTACTATCCTGCAATCACAAGAACCAGAAGAAATCATTAGTAAAACTGATGATATGCCAACTGTTGTGCTGGCAATGCAGTTAAGTAGCTTAGAAGATGCGGGACGCACAGATGTAGGGCGTCAACGTCATCATAACGAAGACTACTTTGGTATTGAAACTAAAGTTGAGAAGTTGGAGTTGCCCAAAAGTCGAATCCTGCAAGGGCATGGTTTGTATATCCTCTGTGATGGTATGGGTGGACACGCTGGCGGCGAAGTAGCCAGTGAGTTAGCAGTCAACACCCTCAGGCAATATTTTCAAGAACACTGGATTCCCAATCAACTGCCAACAGAAAATAGCATTCGCGAGGCAGTTTATTTAGCTAATGAGGCGATTTACAAGCTAAATCAACAAGATGCTCGTTCTGGAGTTGGGCGTATGGGTACAACTCTGGTAATGCTTTTAATTCAAGACACTCAAGCAGCAGTGGCTCATGTGGGAGATAGCCGTCTGTATCGCGTCACGCGCAAGCAGGGATTAGAACAAGTCACAGTAGATCACGAAGTCGGGCAACGGGAAATTACAAGGGGAGTGGAAGCAAGTATAGCTTACGCTCGTCCTGATGCTTACCAACTCACCCAAGCCTTGGGGCCCCGTGATGAAAACTCCATTAATCCCGATGTAGGCTTTTTCGAGATCAATGAAGATACTCTTCTAGTGTTGGCATCGGACGGTCTATCAGATAACGATCTATTAGAAACCCATTGGCAAACTCACTTAGAACCATTACTGAGTTCTGCTGCTAACCTAGAACGCGGCGTCACGGAATTAATTGATTTAGCGAACCAACACAATGGTCACGACAATATTACTGCTATACTGATTCGGGCAAAAGTGCGTCCAAATCTTGAAAGTTAAATATCAATGGGAAATGGGGAGATGAGGGAGATGGCAACGCCTTGGAAAAAGGGGAAAGGTTAAAGGTAAAAGGAGGGATCTTTCTTTTCCCCTTTGCCCTTTGCCCTTTGCCCCATGTCCAATGCCCCATGCCCCATGCCCCAATCCCAGTCCCCTTACCTCATAGGTTGTATTGTGGTTACTCTGACCCTGTTAGAACCGCAACAAAAAACGCCGCTCCATCAGTGGTGCTTTGAAAACTCTTCCATAATTCGGATTGGTCGAGCAGCAGACAATCATATTGTTTTAACTGATAGTCTGGTTTCTCGACATCATCTAGAGCTTAGACAAGTCGATTCTGCTAGCAATGGTGATGTTTGGCAACTAATTAGTCAGGGTACAAATGGAACTTTCCTCAATGGTGTCCTGGTAATTCAAAGTCCGCTACCAGACAATTCCCTGTTGCAACTCGCACAGGGAGGCCCAATACTGCAATTTCAAATCCGAGAGCTAAAACCACCGGATGTTTCTTTGCCCTGGCAAGAGATACAGGAAACGCTGGAAAACGCAGTTCCAACAGTCTCTTCAGGAAAAAATCCTGGGATTTTTTCTTACACTTGCACCCATGAAGGTAACTCCCCGAATAATTTGTTTTGTATCCACTGCGGCCAACCTCTGTCAGTGCAACAGACGATTCGCCATTATCAGGTGTTGCGAACTCTAGGACAAGGAGGTATGGGTACTACCTATCTGGCTTGGGATGCAGCTGGTTTGATTGCGGGTATGCCACAACTGCTGGTGTTGAAGCAAATGAATGCTGATATGGTGAGAATTGCCAAAGCTCAAGAATTATTTGAACGAGAGGCGTACACTCTCAAATCTCTCAAGCATCCGGGAATTCCCAAGTATTATGATTTCTTTGTAGAAGGTGGAAAAAAATACTTGGCGATGGAACTAATCCACGGACAAGATTTAGAAAAACGTATTTCCACCACTGGCCCAGTAACCCCAGCCCAAGCGATCGCTTGGATGATCCAAACCTGCGATATTTTAGACTATCTTCATAGCCAAGACCCTCCACTCATCCACCGCGATATTAAACCCGCTAACTTGATGGTGCGAAGTTTTCAAAATCGCATAGTGGTGCTGGATTTTGGTGCAGTTAAGGAAATTGGCACAGCACCAGGTACTCGTATTGGGGCAGAAGGTTACTGCGCTCCCGAACAAGAACGAGGACAACCTTTGACGCAATCTGATTTATATGCAATTGGGCCAACGCTGATTTTTCTGCTCACGGGCGAAAACCCCTTCAAGTATTACCGCCAACGGGGGCGACACTTCAGGTTTGATGTGGCAAAAGTTCCTACCATTAGTTCCCAATTAAGAGATGTTATTGACCGCGTTACCGAACCATTGCCACGCGATCGCTATCAGACTGCTAACGAATTAGCTGCGGCCTTAGCTGCTTGTCAAGTCTAGGGAGTAGTGAGACGGAGGAGATGGGGTAATAACCAATGCCCCATGCCCCATGCCCTATCCGCTATTCTTCATCCCAAGCTTCTACAGCTAGCAGTTCGCTGATTGGGTCTTGCATACTAAAGCCAAAGTCCAGGAGTTCTTGCTTCCAGTGCTGCCATTCATTGCCGTAGAGCAAAGCGATTTTCCAGATACTATCGCTTGGCTTGATAATATTCGATTCTATGAGTGATTGCACGTTACGCTGCAATTTCACCATTGGGTGAATTACTTGCTGAGTCATAACCTCGATTGAATTCAGATTTTGTTTGGTAAATGCTTAATTAAAACTGCTTCCCATTCTGCAATTGTTGCCGGCTCGTAGAGTGGTTTAATTCGGTAAAGCTAGTCTTAACTTTCTAACTATACCATAACAAACTCTACTCAATTACTGGGAAATTGATTTTTGTACGGTAATCACCACCAGAACACTCTAATTGTGCTAAGCACTCCTTCAACTTCTTGCATAAGTCGGGCAAGGGTTAAGGTATGAGGTGGATAAAGGGCAAGTAGAACTACTCACCTGGGTGAGGGCAACTGGTAAAAGTATATTTCTTTTAGCCACAAAAAATAAGTGTGCTTGTCGAAAAAACTATGAAACACGAGCTAATTAGCAAGTTTTTGACTGTATGTGAAGTTTGCAATTGAGTAGGAATGTCTACCCTTTATATTTCTTTAAACGTTATTTACATTATCGCAAACATCTTCAGTTAAGCAAATTTATAGCAAATCTTTATATATTTTTAATCTTTTGAACAGAGAATAAAACCTGTAGGATTGCCCTGTTTAGCCATAGGAGAGGGTTTTGGTTTGAAGGTGAGGGGCGAACGCCAATACTGCTCGGTTAAGCATTTTTAAGTCGGAATTGGATTTGGGGAAAAGGTTAAAGGGTAAAGGTTAAAGGTTTTTTCTTTCCCTTTTCCCATTCCCCTTTTCCCCAAAACCCGACAAGTATTGGGGCGAACGCTTGCTTAAATTGTCCATGCAGCATTGGCTTAGCACAGATCTCCTTTAGATTTTGAGTCAGCTTTTGAATTTTGTGTAAAAAATTTCTTGCCAAGATGTTAGTTTCGGTTGAGCAGGTGGGTATCCTCATAGCGGGAGGCTTGCTGATACCTAAGTATTTACCACAGCAACTATTAAGACATGCCAGGCAAGGGGGAAGAATACTTAATTGCTCGCAAAAAGCAGATTGAGCGGCGACAAAGGATTGTAACGATGGTGTCGATGGTGTCGTTTTTTGGTTCTATGGTATTTGCAGCCATTCCGCCAATCCAACAGGCTATTCAAAGTTCCAAACCAGTAGCTGCGTCTGTTTCTCCTGAGTCAGCCTTACAAGAACAAGTGCAGGGTTATGAGTTGGTTTTACAACGCGAACCAGAAAACCAACTTGCTTTAGAGAAATTGTCTTTGCTGCGGTTGCAATTGAAGGATACGAAAGGTGCGATAGAACTTTTAGAGAAGCTGGTGAAGTTGTACCCTGATAGGCAGGATTATAAGACTGTTTTGGCGAATGTGAAAAAGAAAATGGCCGAGTAAGAGCTTTCCTTGTTATCAAACATTTATCGCCGCGAAAGGCTAGTAACTAAGAAGACAGATTAATACAGCCTTAAAGTGTTAAGTATGCACCAAAAACGGTTACAGCAAGTTATTCATATTTTAATCATAAAAAATAATGAACAGACACTTTATTTTATCTATTGATGATAAATATGAAATTAAGGTAAATTACTTTATCGAGAGCGAAGTAAATCATATTTTCAATACTTGTGATTTTTTTAATATTCATCAAACTGAGCGGGCTTTCTATTTTCAATTATGTAAAAAAAATTCTGAAATAGTATTGGGTACAATACATTTTACAGAAATTGCCTCTAATGTATTCAAAAGCCCAGCAAAAGGAACATTTGGAGGATTTGTAATTGAAGAAAATATAGAGTTCAATATTTATGAGCAGTTTATTAGAACTGTTGATGATTATTTATGGTGTATAGGTGCTAATAAAATAGAAGTTATAATGCAACCTATGTGTCATAATCCATCTTTATTTTCTCTCACCTATAATATTATGATAAGGCTGGGCTATGCAGTCGAAAATCATGAGCTTAATTATAATTTAGTTGTGGATGATATATGCTTTTCGGCCAAAATTAATCATGGCAATAGAAAAAGGTTGAATAAATGTTTAAGAGAGGGTTTTACAGGCAAAGAACTTGATTATTCAGTTTATGAGCAAGCTTATTCTGTTATTTTAGAAAATAGGATAAGGCGAGGATTCATGTTTTCAATGAACTATGAACAAATTTTGCAAATGGTTAATATGTTCCCCGAAAAAATAAAATTATTTGGTGTATTTAATAAAAATACAATTGTATGTAGCAGTATATGTGTAGTAATTAATCCTTTAATACTTTATGTTTATGCTTGGGGTGATATAGATAATATGCAAAATCATAGCCCAATAACACTTCTAGCTAATTATATATATGAATACGCTCAGAAAAAAGCTTTTAAACTCCTTGATCTTGGTACATCAACAATTTTAGGAGAACCCAATATTGGATTGATGCAATTCAAAAAAAATTTAGGATGCCAAGAATCTCTTAAATTATCTTTTTCAAAAGATTCTAAATTAATGATTTCAAAAAATTAATAAAATTATAAAAAACATGGAAACTCGAAATCTAAAAAAATACTACGAAGATTATCTTAGTCTTCCTTTTGAAGAGATCCAAATATCTTATAGAAGAAATAAAATACTGGAACATTTGGTAACATATAAGGCTCAAAAAATATGTGAAATTGGTTGCGGTTTAGATCCTTTATTTAACTACATAAGTAGCTTTGAAAGTATACACATTGTTGAACCAATATTGGAATTTTATGACAATGCTTGTGTGATGGCTAAGAGTAGAAGTAATGTCACAGTACATTTAGGTAAATTAGAAGATAACATTGCTTCTCTTTCCGAAGAGAAATTTGATTATATTGTCATGAGTAGTCTTTTACATGAAGTTGAAAATCCAGAAGAGTTATTAAGGTCTGTTAATCAAATAAGTTCTGCTAATACTGTAATCCATGTTAATGTTCCAAATGCAAAATCATTTCACCGTATATTAGCTTACGAAATGGGTTTAATAAGTAATATTTTTGAAAAATCTGCTACCCAAAATAAAATGCAGCAATTTCAAACTTTTGATTTGGAAAACTTAAAATCTTTCGTAATTAGTCATGGCTTCTCTGTAATTGAATCTGGATCTTACTTTGTTAAGCCTTTTACTCATGAGCAAATGCAAAAAATGTATACTCAGAATATTCTTACAAAAGAAATTTTAAATGGATTGTATCTGATGGTTAAATATATGCCAGAAATGGGTTCTGAAATTTTTGTTAATATCAAAGCAAATAAATGATGGAAAGACAAGCTACAATCATAGGAAATAATATTTCTAGTCTAGTAGCTGCAATTGCTTTAGCAGATCAAGATTGGAAAGTAAAGATAATAAATCCATTATCTAGTTGGGGCGGGCATTTTGGTGGTTTAACGTTTCACAACGATCATTTTGATTGTGGGATGACGTTTTTTGAGTTTGATTCGTTTCATCAGTATCAATCTGATGAGGTTTTGAATTATAATCCCAATTTACGAAATGATTCTGGAAAGTTTACTTCTTTAATAAAAAATTATGTAAATAATTTAATAATAACAAAAGTAGTTCCTCAACCTAAAATGTTTTTTAATGGAGAAATATTTGGTGATTTGATAATTTCGAATGACCTAAGTATTTTTAAAAAACTTAGTATTGAAATTAAAGAAACTATTCAAAAAGAACTGTTAAAAATAACAATAAATCCTAACACTTCACTTCATGCTAAAAATAAACTTAAAACTAATTTATTTTTTACTAATAACTTTAACGCCATATCGCTAGCAAATCATGGCACAACTTTTCACAATCTTTTTATTGAATCTTTTTGTAAAAAAGTCATATATAAAAGTACTGCGGATTTTTTAGGGATTTACCATAGAGGTATATGGCTACCACTTTATTATCCTGAAACTATCTTATCTCAGTTTGAAATAACGCCACAAATTTTAAAATATACAGAATTTTATTATCCATCCCAGGGAGATGCAGGTACTTTTGTTAATGCTTTATTAATGAAAACTCAGAATAATAGTAAAATTAATATTGAAAATACAACTATAACATCTCTCACTTTTAATGGTTGTTATCAATTACAGTTAGGTAACGATCATTTTATTGAGACTAATAATCTTGTGTGGGGCTTAGACCTATTTCCACTAATCAAACTTATTCAAGAAAATCAGCAGCCATTAAATTATGATAAAGCATCTATAAGCATTTGTTTTATAGGAATTTTAAGTAATACGATAAAGAGTAAATTTAGCACCTTGTTGATTTTGGATAAAGAATTTATTTCTTATAGGGTAACTAATCAAAATATATGTTCAGGAAGCAGTTCATTTATCACTAAAATAGTAGTAGAGTTTAATACTGATTTTGCGACATCAATAGGAGTTATAGATGAAGCACAAATCAAAACTAGAATAGAATGTGAATTAATTAAATTACATATTATAGAATCGAATACTAATATTCAGTATTTTTATTGTAAGCACTGGAAACATTCGTTAATGATACCCAGCCAAAATAGTTATGAGTGCTTCAATACTGAAAAATCTATGGTATTAAGAAAATTTCCAGATATTAAATTTATCGGAAATAGCTCTGGTTTTATGTCGTCATCTTTAAACGATCAAATAATCCAGGGCTTACAGGTTGCTAAACAAATGGAGATTTAAAAAATGGGAATATCAAAAGAAGAACTAAATAAAATTGCCTTAGATTACTACACGAATGAAAATATTCCAGACAAACACATAGAAGATTTGGGTCAGATATATACTATTGAATGGGTTAAAAAGCACCTTCAAGGAAAAACACAAGTTCTCGAATTAGGGTATGGTGAAGGTATTTTTACGAATGCTTTAGTACACGATAATTATAACGTGACTTTAGTTGAAGGATCTTCTGTTCTAATAGATAAAGCAAAAGAAAAATTTGGTCAAAAAGTTGATTATGTTCATTGCTTATTTGAAGACTACGAGCAAGTTAAAAAATTCGATGCAATTTTAGCACTGCACGTTTTAGAACATATTGAGCAACCTAGAGTTTTATTACAGCAAATGAAACGATGGCTCAAAGATGATGGTGTAATCATAGCTATTGTACCCAATAAAAATTCTATTCATAGGAAATTGGCTGTAATCATGGGTTTACAACCCGCATTAGATACTTTAAGTCAAAGAGACTTATTGGTGGGACATCAGAGAGTATATTCTCTGGAAACGCTTGAAGCAGATATAAAAGCTACCAATTATCATGTGGTAGATTCAACAGGTTTTTTTCTGAAAGTTCTACCAAATTCTATGATGCTTGAATATTCTCAAGATTTATTGAGGGCATTAAATGAAGTATCAAATTGTATTCCCAAAGATTTATTGGCCAATATTGGCGTAGTCGCACAAATTCAAAATAAAGAGTTATCAACATCATGAATATATCCAGATGTAAGCTTATTGAGCTTCCCAAAATTCAAGACTCTCGCGGGAACTTAACTTTTGTTGAAAGTGATAAACATATTCCATTTGACATCAAACGAGTTTTCTACTTATATGATGTACCAGGTGGTTCAAATCGCGCGGGTCATGCGCTAAATAAATGTCATCAGTTTCTGATCGCAATGTCCGGTAGTTTTGATGTCACCATTTATGATGGATTCCAAAAAAAAAATTATCATTTGAATCGCTCTTATTATGGGCTTTATATATCTCCTCTAACTTGGAGAGAAATTGATAATTTTTCTTCTGGAGCGGTATGTATGGCTTTAGCTTCAGAACTTTATGATGAGTCTGATTACTACCGTCATTATGAAGAATTTATCCAAGCCGTGAGGAACAGAGATAATGAAAGTACCATTTCTTGATTTAAAAGCTCCTTATCTAGAACTCAAAGAAGAATTCGATGCAGCTTATCAGCGCGTCATGGAGTCTGGCTGGTATATTCTTGGACGTGAAGTAGAAGCTTTTGAACAAGAGTTTGCAGTTTACTGTGAAACTAAATATTGTATTGGGGTAGGTAATGGTTTAGAAAGCTTGCATTTAATTTTACGAGCTATGGAAATAGGTGCAGGCGATGAAGTAATTGTTCCAGCTAATACCTACATTGCCACTTGGTTAGCAGTTTCTTATGCAGGAGCAACACCAGTAGCAGTTGAACCAGATAGAAACACTTATAATATTGACCCTAACAAAATAGAAGCAGCTATTACTTCCAAAACAAAGGCAATCATAGCAGTTCATCTCTATGGCCAGCCAGCAGATATGGGTTTTATCAATGAAATTGCTAGTAGACATAATCTTAAGGTTATTGAAGATGCGGCTCAAGCACATGGCGCACGTTATAAAAATCGTCGAGTTGGTAGTTTAGGAGATGCAGCAGGGTTCAGTTTTTATCCTGGTAAAAATTTAGGAGCTTTTGGTGATGGGGGGGCAGTTACTACCAACGATGCTAACTTAGCTGATAAAATTCGTTTGCTGCGTAACTATGGCTCTCGCGTTAAGTATAAGAATGAAGTCAAAGGATTTAATTCACGATTAGATGAATTACAGGCTGCTTTCTTGAGAGTTAAGCTTACGAAATTAGATGAATGGAATGAACGACGCAAACAAATAGCTACATACTATCTAAAAGGATTGCAAGCAGTTATAGATTTAAAATTACCCTACGTACCAGAATGGGCTGAACCAGTATGGCATTTATTTGTAATCACTCATCCTCAAAGAGATAATCTAAAAAATCATTTAGATACTTCTGGCATTGGTAGTTTAATTCATTATCCTATTCCTCCTCACTTGTCCGAAGCTTATATTGACAAAGAATGGACTAGAGAGGTATTACCGATTACAGAAAATATATCAACAACGGTCATTAGTTTACCTATGGGATCTCACATTTCTAATAAACTCTTAGAAAGAGTAATAGAAATATTACAAAAATGGTCTTCATAACGTAAACTAGAGAATATTCGATTTTAGAGTAACATAATTATTTGGTGCTAACAAGTCTGCTATATTGTTGGGATGAAAAAGAATATTTACCATAACTGTATGTCTCATCAATGTATTTCTAATAGTTGATTTATAAGTTAGTTTAGGTATACATACAAAGGAGACAGTATTATGTCATTAGCAGAGTTTGAATCAAAAATATTAAAAACTATAGATGCAGGTGATTTGAATTCTTCTCTAAATCTAATTATTCACTTTACTCATAAAATATCCTATGGTAAAGTAAATGTAATGACGATAACTAATGTATTTGGATCAGTTATCTTAGATCGATTATGTCAACGCATTGGTAGCGAAGTTCTTAAAATTAAAAAACCTTTTTTAGAAAATCCATATAATCCAGATGATGAACTTATTATATACATAGCTACTCAACTATATGAAACTGGAGGGCACACTGCCGTTATTGAAGATTTGATAAAAGCTCGACCAGAGAAGAAACATTTAATTCTGATTACTGATACCTTTAATTCAACTGATCGTCCAGCAGTTGAAGATAGGTTTAGACCCTTGAATGTGCAGATCCTCTGGGCAATAAAAGGCACATCTATAGACAAGTTGAAGTGGCTTCAGCAAGCTTTGATAGCCAATCTTGCTAATCAAGTATTCCTATTTAACCATCCACAGGACGCTGTAGCAGTAGCGGCAGTACAGCCAAACTTAACACCAAATTTAATTTTTTATCATCATGCTGGTCATCTTCTTTGTCTTGGCGTATATCTTTTTTATGCACAACATATAGATAGTGACCCCGGTTCTTTCTATAACTGTCGTCATAATTTAGGAATTTCCAACAATATTTATCTTCCTTTAGTGGTTGATAACATCCCCGATAGGTATTCCTCTTCTTTTGTTTCAAACGGTCAAATAAGAACTTGTTCTTCTGGTAGTGAAAATAAGTTTAAAGAAATTCCTTATTTATATTCTTATATTCATGAAGTACCTAAAATAATTGCGTCTACTGGTGGCTCTCATATACATATTGGACATTTATCACAGCATACACTTAGTGTTATAGAAAGAGGACTAGAGGAATTTAGAATTAGTTTAGAACGATTTATTCACATTCCCTGGGTTAAAAGCTTAGGGAAAGCAATGTACGAACATAAAGTTGATATATATTTAGAGTCATTTCCTTTAGGGGGTGGCCGAGCAGGTATTGAGGTCATGGCATCTGGTACACCAATTATAGTTCATAATAATTATCGCTCTCGCCAACTTTGTAGTACGGATATTACTTATCCAGAAGCTTTTCGCTGGCAAACACCCGACGAACTTTATAGATACTTAAGAAATATTAGTTCTGAAGTGTTAAAGACAGAATCTGTTTATTCAAGAAGACATTATCAAAAAAATCATATACCCCAAATATTGCCGAAATTACTAACAAAAATTGAATTAAGACAAACAACGCCTGTTCCAGATGAGCTTAAGTCATACTATAAAGATGATTTGCAATTATTTTTTGATCAGTTCTTCGCTATTACAAATCCATCTGTAATTGAAGATATTTTATCTTTAGGATTACAAAATAATCAACCTACACCAACAAACTCTTCTGATAAAGAACAGTACTCAATTGAAAGAAATATTAAACCTAAAGTAGAACGAGAAATCACTAATGAATCACCTCTTGTTAGTATTTGTATTCCTACTTATAATGGTGAGAATTTTGTTGCAGAAGCTATTAATAGTGTTTTATGCCAAACCTATCCAAATATAGAAATTATTTTATCTGATGATAATTCTATTGACAAGACTGTTGAGATTGCTAAATCATTTAATCAAAAATTATCCTTTAATTTTTCGATTCTTGAACATAGTCAGTATGGACTAGCTCACAATTGGAATTTTTGTATTTCTCAAGCTAAAGGTAAATATATAAAGTTTTTATTTCAAGATGATTTACTGGAGCCAACCGCCATTGAAGAGATGGTTAATTTGGCTGAACAAGATGAAGAGATAGGGTTAGTTTTTTCACCTAGAACAATTTTCCATAATACTGGTGATACTAACTATGATTCTAACTTTTTAATGCATCACGAGGCTAAAGATGTACACAAAGCTTGGTCAAAATTAAAGGTAATTCAATCAGGACAGCAACTTTTACTAGATCCAAATATACTAGACAATCCAATTAATAAGATTGGTGAACCAAGCACAGTCCTAATTAGAAAAGATGTTTTTGAAAACGTAGGATTATTTAATTCTGAGTTTTGTCAACTTGTGGATTTGGAAATGTGGCTTAGAATTATGAGCCAATATAAAGTGGGTTTTGTTGACACAGTTTTATCTCACTTTAGGATACATCCACAACAACAAACTCGTCGCAATACTGCCTTAAAGGATGCAATTTTATTAGATTATAAAAAATTGTTTCAGACAATTTACAGTGATACACGATATCCGCAAGCAACGAGACAACAAGCTCTTTCTAGATATGCAGCGTTGAGTCAACAGAATGCAGAATTGTATCAGTTACGAAAACAAATTGCAGAAGAATGGCTGAATCTTTCAGATGAACAGATAGAACATATGTACGTGGGTCTGCTAGGTAAAACACATAAGATGTTACTCAATAGTAGTATCAAAGATGAAAGCCTAACAGTGACAGATCAAGAAAAAATTTTTGTTAATGTTATAGTTCAAAATATATCTCAAGGTTTTGATCGGCCAAAAGCAATTCAGCATTTACTAGCAGCTATGCTGTATCGCCGTGCTGACCAGTTACCATTGCAACATGACCTCTCTCGCATACCCTATTGGTTATGTAAGGACTATCTGCAATTCCTATTTTCCTCTTCAGTCCACTTTCAAGAACCGGGAGATGCAGATAAATACTATTACTATATGCAGGGATGGATTAATTATTTACATACATCGATACTTAAAAGGTCTGATTATCTGTTATGGAATGAAATAGTTAATAACTTTGTTACAATTGCTAATTTTATTCCTTTATATTTTAATGAGTATAATCTTAAAGATATCTATGTTAAACGTGCAGAGATTATAGAGTTTTTACTAAAGCTTAAGGGTTATGAGGTAGATTACGATTTTGCTGATAGACCTACAACGAGAAAAAAAATTCGGCTGGGTATTCTGGCTGCACATTTTCTACCTGGATCTGAAACATTTGCCTATCTTCCTATTTATGAGTATATCAGTAGAGATTTTGAAGTAATATTGTACTCTCTTAATCAAACTGGTCATCAACTAGAGCAATATTGCCAAAGCTGTGTAAACTCCTTTAAGCTACTACCACAAGATTTAGCAGAACAGGTAAATATTATCCGTGCTGACGATCTAGATATATTATTTATTGCTACCAACGTGACGGTAGTAACGAATCAAATTTGCTTTTTATCAATGCATAGGTTAGCTAGAATACAAGTGACAAGTGGTGGGTCAGTTGTAACCACCGGAATACGGCATATAGATTATTATATTTCTGGTACGCTAACCGATCCATCGGCAACAGCACAACAACAATATCAAGAAAAGTTGGTGAAATTAGAAGGAAGTGCTCATTGCTTTAGTTATGGTAATGAAGAAGAAAAAATAACTGTAAAAGTTGAGCGACAAAGTTTAGATATTGCTGACGATGTTGTTATTTTTATCTCTGGCGCTAACTACTTCAAACTTATCCCTGAACTGATTGATACGTGGGCAAAAATAATTTTTGGAGTGCCAAATTCAGTTTTAGTGCTTTTGCCATTTGGCCCGAATTGGTCAAACGCTTATCCTAAAAAAGCTTTTATAAATCACTTGAATCAAGTATTTTCAAAGCATGGAATACCAGCCGATAGATTGATAGTGTTAGATCCTCAGCCTGTACCAAATCGACAAGAAATTAAAGCATACTTCGGTATTGCTGATATCTATCTAGATTCTTATCCATTTTCGGGAACAACTTCGTTAGTAGAGCCATTACAGCTTAATCTACCAGTAATTGCTAGACAGGGGAGTAGCTTTCGATCTGCAATGGGGGCTGCAATGGTGCAAACATTAGATGTACCCGATCTAGTTGCGGATAGTGAAGAGTCTTATATAGAATTAGCGATCGCACTTGGAACCGATCCTGAATTACGCCAACAAAAGAGCGCCCAAATCAAAGAAAAAATGCAGGGGAATCCTAGTTTTTTAGATAGCCGTTCTTACTCAGCTAAAATAGGGAGTCTATTCCAAGAACTATTTAGTCAATATCTTGCAGATACTCTAAGCCAAAATTTTCGCTTAGGAGATATTAACTTAATTATTTTCCCAGACTGGTCACAGCCAGAAGAACTATTATATCAAGATTTAGCAAGTGTCATTTCTACTCTCACTACTCACCTAGATAAAAGTCACATAACTCTGCTGATTGATACTCAAAATATTACTGAAGAAGAAGCCGATATGCTTTTATCGTCTTTAACCATGAATTTGCTCATGGAAGATGATATAGATATAAGTGATGGGCCAGAAATTTCTCTGCTAGGGAAGATAAGTGATACACAATGGAAAATTCTTTTGCGTAGAATTCATACTCGAATTACTTTAACAATAGACAATCAACAGGCGATCGCACAAGCAAAAGCAGAAAATCTTCCATCCTGCAACTTGGATAGCTTGAACGCATCCAAATTAGAGATGACATCTGTCTAGTTGTAGTCAAACATGGTTATGGTGGAAATACCCTAATATTTCACTAAAAAGCCTGGTTAACCAGGCTTTTCTCGTTTATGGGAGATTTTTTAACTTGTTTGTTCTTCCAGATACCTTTGCCACATTTGCTCGTAGGCTTTCTCCATCTCACGGGTAAACTGCTTACCATTCCACAGTGGTGCTGTTTGCCGCGATGCTTTCAACTTCAAAGCGACTTGATGCCGTAAAGCTTTATCATTTCCTAAGCGCACACCCCACTCTACATACTCTTCATCAGTCCACGCGATGCCTTCTGTAATACCCGCATTCATCATCATCGTGTAGCTATTACGAGCCGCAAACTGTTCACCAACTCTTGTCACTAGAGGGATACCCATCCATAATGTTTCTAGAGTTGTTGTAGCTCCATTGTAAGGAAATGTATCTAATACAATATCAGCAATGCCTAAATTAGCACGATGAACTGACTCTGAATAAACTTGTGGTAAAAATCGTAACCGAGAACAATCTACACCTTCTTCTTCGGCAATTTGGTAAAAGAAGCGTTTAATTGTTTCCTGCTCAGCAAGTCCTTTAATCAAAAAGTAACTATTAGGTACTTGTTTGATAATTTGCATTTGCCACTTTGTCGTTTCTGGATGGCGTTTATATCCTCTTTGGGCGCTGAGATATACAACGGCATCCATAGGGATATCCAAGTCATCACGGCGGAGAGTTGGTACACCAACTTCAAAACCATCAACTGCTATGTAAGTTTGAGGTAATCGCCAGATTTTCTCTGTATAGTAATTTTGTGCATTATCTGGCAGTACATAGGGGTCTGCAATAAAGTAATCAATTGCAGGTATACCCGACGCATCCCATCCCAGCCAAGTAACTTGAATTGGGGCTGGCTTGAGTGCCATAACTTCACTAGTAATATCTAGAGTGATACTATCAAGGTCAACTAAAATATCAATTTCATCTTGATATATCTGTTCAGCAATTTCTAGACCATCCATGCCTAATTGGTGAGCTTTCCCTCCCTGACTTAGATACCAATCTTGCAGATAGTCGTTGACTAATTTGTAATTAACAAAATAAGTATGAATATCAAACTTATCTCGATTATGATGCTGAAATAACCAGCGAGCTAGCCAACCAACAGAATGATTCCTTAAAGCGTAAGATATATAACCAATTTTTAATTTTTTGCTAGGGTAATATAAATCTCGATTAGTGATATTTGTGTGATTATATTTTTTCCCTTCAGATTGAACAAGAACTTGAATATTGTTATTAAAAATTTCAGCTAATTTATTATGAATAGCTCGGAACTCAGCAGGCGTATCTTGAATGTGAGGTATCGCAAAAGACGGTGTAAGTAATCGTAATATTCTTGCTTCTTCTAAAGCAATTGGTTGGGCTTGGATAAACTGTTTACATACAGTTTCTAACTCTTGGCAAGTTGTACATATCTCTTGCCAATATCCCCCTGCTGACATTAAACCTCTTAACAGCAAATGGAGTGCAAAAATTTTATCAGCCAAACTTTCTGATAAAGAATAACACAACCTAGCTGTCTCTATTCCCTGAGAATAATTACGAGCATCTTGATAAAAAACCGCTAAATGTCGCAAAACTTCTACATTTTCTGGCTCCAGTTGTAAATACAATTCCAAAAGAGATGATGCTAATACAGGCTGTAGCAAAGTATGACCAATTTTCAGAGCAGTTGTAAGTAGTAAATTGAAGCATTGATTAATATCAGGAAAGTAAGGTAAACAAGCCTCTGCTAAATTTAAGTTGATTGGATGCAAAGGAACAGTACTTAAAATTTTATGTAAAACTTGTATTAGTAATTCGGCATTAAAATTTGGGCTTTGCTGTTCCTTTAAAATTTGAATTAATCTCCACTCGCGCAACTCCTCAATTTCTTCAAATTTTTCTAGGTTGAGGCAAAGTAATAAAATTTGGAGTAAATTATTGATATCACTAGGATTAATTTCCCGCATATGCTGACGAATTAACCATGCTATTGAGTATTGCGTCAGATTTTCGCGCCTTTCTGCTTCTATTTGCAAAAATTGAAATAGTTCATTCGTCCAAATTTGTAACTGCTCTTCATCTGCCTCTGCCATTGGCAGCATCCAAGTCATTTGAGCTTCTGCTTCTTGCCCTTGTAATAGTAATATCAATCCTAAATGCCAATAATATGAAATAGTATTTGGTTCTATCACTATTGCTTGCTCGTATAATTTTGACGCTTGCAGATAGTTCTCTTCAATGAAGTATTCTTCAGCTTGATTTTGCCAATTATATGTATGAGTAATCATTGTCGTTGTTGTGGGAAAGTTTATCGGTGATATATTGTGAATGACTGACATAATGGAAATAAAGTGGATAGAACAATCTACCCACTTTGAAAAATACCTAATTTAGTTCAATAGAAACTACATGAAGAATTAGTTTTGGGATGAAGTGGCTTAGACGAACTATATTCTCACGTAGCAACTCGCGTTTCTACTTATCTCAAAGCGGTAAAGTTGGTGGGGCAAGTAGGCCCGGTTGCACCAGCGGTAACGGCTGCTACATCTGCACCACTGTTAACTCTTGCTTTGTCAGCTTCACATAGAACAGCTATGGTAGTAGCTTCACTGGTAGCAGATTGGGTTGCTACACTCACACCACCAACATAACTTTTGAGAGGTGCAGTATCAGAGACTGTTTTTGCTTGGTTGCTTACAAAACTAGCACCACTGCCACCACCTTCAATTTGGTATTTGTAATTTGTAGTTTCTGTTGCAACACCAAGTCCTAACTTACCAAACTCAGCAGCAGAGGCAAATGCATTCTGTTCTAAGTAAAATGCTTGTTGGGCGCGGTTCATTGAACCTACGTAGGTTTTTGCTTCTGACTGCTTGGCTTTGTTAGCTTGGTTCAAGAAAGAAGGCAGAGCGATCGCTGACAAAATACCGATAATAATAATTACTACTAGTAATTCAATGAGTGTAAAACCCTCATCTCCCTTCTTTTTGTCGAGGATGTGTTGGAGAAACTTTGCTTTCAATTCGCTTTTCATAAGTGTTTTCCCTGGGGTAGGAAGTGCTTGTGTGTTCTGAATGTAACTTACCCAGTTGCGATCGCTTTCCTATCACACCTGCTAAAAAATTTTTGACCAAATAAATACAGTAGTTTTAGTTCGGATACTAGAACTCCACAAAGTCCCGCTTGGTCTTCTTCAATCGATCGCCCCTTATAAAAGACACATCAGGCGATCGCAAGTTTCTTTTTTCCAAGTCCTCTCCTATACTTGGCAAGATAAATCCAGCGCCAGAACCAGTCACACCTCCCAGTTTGCGCGACATCACCCAGTTATTCAAGAAGGTTATGAGACGAGTGCCAATTTCCTCAGACTCGTAATCTGATGGCCCAGAAATTATGATTTTTCCCTCTACCAGTTCCATCTGCCATTCTGGATGCTCAGTTTGTAGCTGCTCTAAATCGGTGATGGTGAGGGACATAATACAACAAATAACGCTTTGATATCTATCATAATTGCCTCAACCACTGAAAGGTACAATGTATTGTATTCAAAGAACAACGGCTGTATAGTTTGCAATTTATAGCATCAATGAAAACAGATGTAATTTTTTATGAACTAATTAAGGAACTGCCACAAATATTTTTTGAACTTATTGATAAACCTGATACTAATCCCAATATCTACACATTTATTGCACCGGAAGTCAAACAACAATCATTTCGTTTAGACGGGTTATTTTCCACTGTCAAAGGATTTGAAAATGAACCTTTATACTTTGTAGAGCTGCAAACCTACAAAGATGAAGAATTTTACGAACGATTTTTTGGGGAAATTTTTGTTTACTTCCGTCAATATAAACCAGCAAACTCAGACTGGTACGCAATTGTTATTTACGATCGCCGCATCCATGAAACCCCACCTCACCCGCGGTATCAAGTTTTAGTCGAACAACATCTACGTTGCATTTATCTGAATGAACTTTCTACCAGGACTGATGATTCCTTGGCGATAGGAATTGCCAAACTATTTATAGAATCACCTACAACAGCTACTTCCTTAGCTCAAGAGCTAATCAATCAAGCTAGAGAAAAATTAACGGATGAAAATCTTCAACAGAAAGTGCTAGCATTTATCCAAGGCATTGTATTTTATAAGTTTCCAAACCTTACTTTAGAGGAAATAAAAGCCATGCTAGATTTAGATGCATTCACAAAAACTCGATTGTACCAAAGCATCTTAACAAAGACAAAACTAGAAGCAAAATTAGAATTAGTCCCAAAATGTGTTGAAAAAGGTATGAGCGTTCAAGAAATAGCTGAATTTTTAGAAGTAGATCCTGAAATTATCAAGAAATATCTACAAGAACAGTCTTAGTGGTTCAAAATATCAGGAGTTACTCTACTGTCACATCATAATACTATGATCGATTGAAGCTATGCTATATTTAGATGAATTCAAAAACACTCGACTGTACGACATTCTAGTGGAAAAAATCAAAGCGAAAATAGAATTAGAAACAAAATTGAAATTATCCCCAAAATATGTTGATAAAGGTATGAGTGTTTAAGAAATAGCAGAATTTTTAGAACTAGATCTTGAAACTATCAGGAAATATCTGCGAGAACAGTCTTAGCACTTAAGAGCATCTTTGGCAAGTATTGAACCCCTTAGTACTGTTGGCTTTTTCCCAGCGCTTCCCATCTGATATAGCCGATCGCAATTTATTATGCTATATTAAGCGTAGTCGTTATGAGTTCATATATTGTCATGAGTAACCCCACAGTAGAAAACTTAGTAATTATCGGTTCTGGGCCAGCAGGGTACACAGCCGCTATCTATGCTGGACGTGCTAACTTGAAACCCGTTGTATTTGAAGGTTTCCAAGCGGGGGGATTGCCTGGTGGGCAATTAATGACGACGACGGAAGTCGAGAACTTTCCTGGGTTTCCCCAAGGGATTACCGGGCCGGAATTGATGGATAAGATGAAGGCGCAGGCAGAGCGCTGGGGAGCTGAGCTATATACTGAAGATGTTATATCAGTTGATTTGAGTCAGCGTCCATTTACAGTGCGATCGCAAGAAAGAGAAATCAAAACCAACAGCATCGTTATTGCTACTGGTGCGACAGCAAAGCGTTTAGGTTTACCCAACGAACATGAATTCTGGAGTCGGGGTATTTCGGCTTGTGCAATTTGTGATGGTGCAACACCGATTTTCCACGGTGCAGAACTAGCTGTGATTGGTGCTGGCGACTCAGCAGCGGAAGAATCAATTTACCTCACCAAGTATGGTTCCAAGGTAAATATGTTGGTACGCACCGATAAAATGCGGGCTTCCAAAGCCATGCAAGACCGAGTTTTGAGTAACCCGAAAATCCAGGTGCATTGGAACACAGAAGCCGTGGATATCTTCGGTAACGGTCACATGGAAGGGGTAAAAGTCCGCAATACCAAAACTGGTGAAGAAAGCAAACTGCACGCAAAGGGTTTATTTTACGCCATTGGTCACACTCCCAATACCTCTTTATTTAAGGGACAACTAGAACTCGATGAGGTGGGTTACGTTGTCACTAAGCCTGGTTCTGCGGAAACCAGTATAGAAGGCGTTTTTGCAGCTGGTGACGTACAAGATCATGAATTTCGTCAAGCAATTACCGCAGCGGGTAGTGGCTGTATGGCGGCGATGTTGGCAGAACGTTGGTTGTCTTCTAGTGGCTTAATTCAAGAATTCCATCAACAACCAGAAACAGCAGATAACGAATTAGAACATCAGCCAGCCAAAAAGACCGAAGCTGAGGAAGAAGCTGGATTTAGCTTGAATGCAACGCGTCATGAGGGGGGTTATGCTTTACGGAAATTATTCCACGAAAGCGATCGCTTACTCCTAGTTAAATACGTCTCTCCTGGCTGCGGCCCTTGTCATACCTTGAAGCCAATTCTAAATAAAGTAGTCGATGAATTTGACAGCAAAATTCACTTTGTGGAAATTGACATCGACAAAGACCGAGACATTGCTGAAAATGCTAACGTTACAGGAACGCCAACCGTTCAATTGTTCAAAAACAAGGAACTGGTGAAGGAAGTCAAAGGCGTTAAGCAAAAGAGCGAATATCGCCAGTTGATTGAAAGTAATCTGTAAGATAATGGGGCATGGGGATGAGGGAGATGAATTAATAACCAATGCCCCATGCCCAATGCCCGCTTAATAAGTTAGGCAATAGCATATCCTGTGTGTTGCCTAACATTTGGCGGGTGAAATCCCAAGACAATTTTTTCTTTGGGAATTCCTGCTGCTAGTAATTCGTAGGTAACACCGTCTTCTGTGTCATCCCGTTGTACCCAAATTTTGCCATTAATAATGTCAATATGAACTAGGCAACCGTGAATTCGCTTCACACCGTCCCAGCCTAAAGTTATCAGTAAATAACTGTCATTTTCCCTATCAAATACTGCTTTACATTCAATAGCTGCGTGGGAATAAGGAATTTGTGTGTAGGGTACTAATACCTCTTTGATGATACGTCGATAATTATCTAAGGTATCCATTGAATAATCCTCTCAGTTTCTGGATTAAAAACAAGTAACTTTAGATTCTCAGTTTCTATTAAAAGTGTACCAATTGGTTCCTCAAACAAAGCTGTAAATACGCTATCGCGCACTGCCAAATATAATGTTCTTTTTGGTTCCAGGCGATTGATAACAGCACGATACATGATAAATCCCCCAATAGCATCTTTTAGATCTGCCATTTCTGAGGGACTAATAAAACTTTTAATTTCTACAGCTATTTTTTTACTTCCTAGTTCTGCGGCTAATAGTTGTTTCGCTCCTAAATCTACATACATATCTTTTTGACCCCACTTTAAATGTAAAGGGTCATCTGTAATTATCCAACCTTCTTGAACTAAGGCATTCTTAACAGCATCATGATAAATATCTCTCGCAGGCATATCAAAAGTATATTAAAATTTTTCTCTACTTGGAATGATTTACCTTTATGCTGATACTTGCTAGTAATTTATCTTTAGCAAAAATAAAGCATAATCTCACTGCTACCTCAGTCTAACTCTGTATCCACCGCGAAGCAGTGAGACTTTTATTAAGGATGTTTACGCAATTTACTATCTGATATGTAAAATGGTCAGCGTATCTTGCTTGATCCAGGCGATCGCTCTATGGCCATCACAAAACGGCAGTTGCCAACATTTTTTCAGTTTGCTAAAAATCCCAATCTTTCCCAGAAACTCATGCTTATAGGGTTAGCCATCACCCTATTTTTTGTATTTCTGGCATTCTTCGCTCCCGTATTCCAGGCTTGGGGATGGCTACAAAACCCGAAAGATTTCCTCTCAAATCCAATTCATCAGCCACCATCGGGTAAATATTGGTTTGGTACTAGTCGCCTGGGTTATGATGTGTTCTCCCGAACACTGTTCGGCGCTCAAGCCGCTTTGCAAGTGGTAATTTTGGCGACAGCGTTGAGTATGATTATCGGTGTACCTTTGGGGATGCTCAGTGGTTATCTCGGCGGGAAATTGGATAAAGTGTTGCTGTTTATTATGGATAGCATCTACACTTTACCAGGGTTGCTGTTATCTGTGACACTAGCCTTTGTGGTGGGGCGTGGGATCTTGAATGCTGCGATCGCCATTAGCATTGCTTACATTCCCCAATATTACCGCGTTGTCCGTAACCACACCGTGAGCGTCAAAACAGAAGTGTTCATCGAAGCTGCTCAAGCAATGGGAGCTTCCACTTGGACTGTGCTTTCTCGATATCTATTTTTCAACGTCATTCAAAGCGTACCCGTACTATTCACCCTCAACGCCGCCGATGCAATTTTAGTATTGGGCGGTTTGGGCTTTTTGGGGCTAGGGCTTCCAGAAGAAGTGCCAGAATGGGGATACGACTTAAAACAAGCACTGGAAGCTTTACCTACCGGCATTTGGTGGACTACTCTTTTTCCTGGTTTAACAATGACATGTATGGTAGTAGGGTTATCACTACTTGGTGAAGGGTTAAATGAATTTGTCAATCCTCGTTTGCGAAGAGAAAATAGAATCCGAAAGTAGTCATTGGGCATGAGGCATTGGTCATTGCCAAATGACAAAGGACAAATAACAAATAACGAATAGTAGAGAGATTTGTGTGAAAGATAATCTGACATTAATTGCCGCCGCTACTGGCGGGTTTATGCTTTCGGTCGCCCTTGCTGGTATCTTAAGAGGTACTCCTGTTACAGCTTGGCAAGAGCAATCGAGCGTTCGTAGCACGACTGTTGCTGATTTACGACTCGCACCCAATAAGACAGAAAATTTAGAATATTTTCGTGCCAAAATCGTAAAACCATGAAAAAGAGGGGGAAAGGGGAAAGGGGAAAGGGGAAAGGAACCAGCAATTTCAAAACAGGGGTTTCAAGGCATGGAGTCGGCAATTTTTATCGCACTATGTATCTCCTCAATCTTCTTTTTTGTTCTCCATTTTGAAAAACAGGGGCTTTATACCTTATGGTGAAAAGTTTTTTCTTCTTCCCTTACCCCTTACCCTTTCCCCTTTTCCC
>JAVRCH010000061.1:0-11203 GCA_034530795.1 Nostoc sp. DedQUE12a | reverse complement strand
ATCTAGTCATCTTAAGATGACTTTCGCTATGAGTAAGGAACTTCAGTTCCTTGCGGGATATCGGTTTTACGTTAAGTTGACACCAATGGCGTCTCGCCCGTCCGGTGGGGGCAAGATGCCCGCACTACAAGAAAACTTATTGCAACATTTTAGCCTTGCCACGCCACTACAAATACTTCTTAATAAGGCCACTTCCAGTCCCGAATTTCCGGCATATCATCGCCGTACTTCTCAATGTAGTGCTTATGTTCGATCAGCTTATCTCGCATCTCCTGTTTGACATAAGCTGCTTTAGATGCGAGTTTGGGGACACGATCGATGACATCAATTACGAGATGGAAGCGATCGAGATCGTTGAGAACAACCATATCAAAGGGGGTAGTGGTGGTTCCCTCTTCCTTGTAGCCGCGCACGTGCAAATTCTGGTGGTTGGTGTGGCGATAGGTTAAGCGATGAATTAGCCAGGGATAGCCATGAAACGCAAAGATGATCGGTTTGTCAGCGGTGAAAAGTGTATCAAAATCTCTTTCACTCAAACCGTGGGGATGTTCGCTTTTTGGCTGTAGTGTCATCAAATCGACTACGTTGATTACCCGCACTTTTAAGTCAGGGAAGTTTTGGCGTAAAATGTCTACAGCCGCCAAGGTTTCTAAGGTAGGAATATCGCCGGCACAAGCCATTACTACATCTGGTTCGCCGCCTCGGTCGTTGCTTGCCCATTCCCAAATGCCAATACCTTTGGTGCAGTGCTTGATGGCTGCATCCATGTTGAGATATTGCAATGCTGGTTGCTTTCCGGCAACGATGACGTTGACATAGTTGCGGCTTCTCAAGCAATGGTCAGTTACCGATAGCAGAGTATTCGCATCGGGGGGCAAATACACGCGAACAATCTCTGCTTTCTTGTTAACCACATGGTCAATAAAACCGGGGTCTTGGTGGGAGAAACCGTTGTGGTCTTGTCGCCAAACGTGAGAGGAAAGCAAGTAATTGAGGGAAGCAATTGGTCTACGCCAGGGAATGTGTCTGGTAGTTTTCAACCATTTGGCGTGTTGGTTGAACATGGAGTCAATGATGTGGATGAAGGCTTCATAACAGGAGAAAAAGCCGTGGCGACCTGTAAGGAGGTAACCTTCTAACCATCCTTGGCAAGAAGTTTCGCTGAGAACTTCCATCACCCGACCATCGGGGGAAAGATGGTCGTCTTCTGGGAGAAACTTGCCTACCCAAGTCCGGTCTGTGACTTCAAGTACAGCATCAAGACGATTGGATACCGTTTCATCGGGGCCGAAGATGCGGAAGTTGCGTTTGTCTTCGTTAAGTTGCATAATATCCCGCAGGAATCTACCACTAACTTTGGTAGCTTCAGCGATCGCTTCACCTGGTTCGGGAACATCTACAGCATAGTCTCGAAAATCGGGCATCTTCAGGTCACACAGCAGAAGACCGCCGTTGGCGTGGGGATTGTCACCCATGCGCCGTTGCCCTTTGGGGGCTAGTTCTGCTAATTCCTCAATTAGCTTACCATTACTGTCGAAGAGTTCTTCTGGTTTATAACTCTTCATCCAATCTTCTAGGAGTTTCAGGTGTTCTGGCTGTTTGCCGATGTTGCCAAAAGGAACCTGATGCGATCGCCAATAATCTTCGGTTTTTTTGCCATCGACTTCCTCTGGCCCTGTCCAACCTTTGGGGGTTCGCAGAACAATCATCGGCCACTGGGGACGTTCCGTAAAACCATGTACGCGGGCTTCTCTTTGGATACTTTGAATTTCGGCAATAATTGTATCTAGAGTTGCCGCCATCTGTTGGTGTACATCTGCGGGATCGTGACCTTGGACAAAGTATGGTTTGTAGCCGTAGCCTACAAATAAACTCTCCAATTCCTCTTGACTAATCCGTGATAATACTGTTGGGTTAGCAATTTTATATCCATTTAAATGTAAAATTGGCAGTACCGCACCATCACGCGCCGGGTTGAGAAATTTGTTGGAGTGCCAGCTAGTCGCTAAGGCACCAGTTTCGGCTTCGCCGTCACCCACAACAGCAGCAACAATCAAATCTGGGTTATCAAAGGCAGCACCAAAAGCATGGACGAGGGCATAACCTAGTTCCCCGCCTTCGTGGATGGAACCAGGAGTTTCCGGTGCAACGTGGCTGGGAATACCACCAGGGAAAGAGAATTGTTTGAAGAGTTTCTTCATTCCCTCTGCATCTTGGGAGATGTTGTGGTAGTACTCGCTGTAAGTGCCTTCCAAGTAAGTGTTGGCTACCAGTCCGGGGCCTCCATGACCAGGCCCAGCAATATAGATTGTGTTGAGGTCATATTTTTTGATAACCCGATTCAGGTGAACATAGATGAAGTTCAACCCTGGTGTTGTTCCCCAATGACCCAAAAGCCTGGGTTTAACGTGTTCTATCTTTAGCGGTTCTCTCAGTAGTGGATTGTCGAGTAGATATATTTGCCCAACTGAAAGATAGTTCGCTGCACGCCAGTAGGCATTGATATTGCGTAATTCTTCCTCTGTTAAAGGCTTTGTTTGTGGAGGTGTTGCTAATGTCATTTCGACACTCCATTACAAAAGGATTTTGACCAGTTCATTAGTATGTAATTTTACTTATTTTCAAGATTGTGGCCATCTAACCCATGATGAATTTTTCTAGCGTTTGTGACTACATTCCTTGGGTTTGGACATAGGATGGAAAGCAGTGTCTAGGACGGGCTATACCTACGCTATTACGCTATTGATTAATCCTATCAATCGGCATTTTCTTCATCTAGAGCTTTCTGTACAAATTTTTGCTAGTTCTTATGACTTACGCACTGTACAAATTAACTATAATGTGAGCTATTTGCTATTTGCTCGTTACAGGCGCTTCGCATAACCCTGATTTACTCGTATATTTGCGATCACTGGATGCTAAACATGGCTGAAATACCCAAATTACGTATAGTACTTATGTACGATGCGTAAGTCTTAGTTATGTAAAAACCCTAAAGACATAATGAATTAGATTGTGTAAAACTGAACAGTTGTTTTTGAAGTTTTGGAGTTTAGGGATGTCAAGCGATCGCCTAAGTCACGTTGAGAACATTCTGACCCGTTATCGTCAACAAATGTCAGGTAAAGAATTGACGTTGACAACGACTCCTGATGAAGACAAGGAGCGAATTAAGTTGCAGATCGTTGATGTGAAAAAATTGATGCAACCGTATGAACAAGAGTACTGGGAGATTTTATCAGAGCAGTCAGGATCTATCGAAATTTCAGAACAAGAGGCACAGGTTGTAGTTGCAGAAATTGTGAACCAAGTTGGTAAAATTGAGGTAAGCTCATCTACCTATCCTGATGAAGCCCTTATGATCTTGAGAGAAATCCGAGATAAACTGAATCAGCCAGATAAATCAGCAGCAGCAAAGGTCAAAGGAGTAATTTCTTCAATTCCCCCTTTTGTGGGAATTTCTTGCGAAGCAGAGCTAGATACAGAAAACTTCTTGCGTAACCATTTTCCAACTTTTATTAGCTTGATTAATAGAGTAATTAAAAAAAAACAGATTCTTTAAATTCTAGTGAACACCATTTCAGTAGTTTAACCACGACTTCAAACTCAAATATAGAATTCTCAAATAAATTTAAAGATTTTCTTGATGATACTGGAATAAAGTTTGCACATCGAAATCGTGAAACTATTTCTCTGAATGATTTATTTGTTTTCCCTAATTTAAGAGTTATAAAAGAATCATTAGAAGTAACTTCATCAAATATTTCAGGCGAAAAAATACTAGAATATGATAGCCGTATCCTTATTTTAGGAGATGAGCAATCAGGCAAAACTACTCTTGCAAAAAAAATCTGCCTAGATGCTCTTTTCTTTGGATTCTTACCTTTACTGGTTGATGGGGCAAATATAAAAAGCTCTAGGATTGAGGAAGAAATTGCAAAGTTAGTTTCAGCCACATATAATTTTATATCAGCAGAAGAATTTATTAAAAAATCTAATATAGTTTGTATAATTGATGATATATCATTAGTCAAACTTAATCAGAAGGGGAAAAGTAAATTTATAGCAAGTCTTAATTCGATTTTTCCTCGTACTATTCTGTTTGCTGACGAATCTTTTAGATTTGCCGTACATGATTTTGCTGAGCTTGATGATTATAAAAAATTAGAAATTCTCCCTTTAGGTAATGTCCATCGTGGCAAACTAATTGAAAAATGGGTTGCATTAGAGTTAACTGAAGAAACAGACGATCAGCAGATTTGGGCAAAGATAGATGAACTGCGTCTTCATGTGGACTCGCTTGTACACAAGAATGTAGTTCCAGCAAAACCATTCCACATTTTGACGCTTCTTCAGTCTTTCGAGACAATGACCACGCAAAGACTTGAACTCACTGCTTACGGACACTGTTATCAATATTTGATCTACCAAGCCCTAGAGCGTGTTCATGTAAAACAAACTGAGATTGATACATACCTCAATGTTTTATCAGAACTTGGGGGAGCAATTTTAGAGTCTCCCTCTGAAAGTCTTGATGAATCTGGGTTAGACGTATTTTTTAAAAAGTACTCAGAGAATTTTCTTACAGTTGATGAAGACAAAGTAATTAGAGATTTGGTCAGTTCGTTTATTCTGCAAAAATCAGAGGCTGGTATAAAGTTTCGTTACCGTTATCTGTTTTATTTTTTTGCAGCAAAAAAATTGGCAGACTCTCTTCATCGAGGCGAAGAAACTAAAAAAAGAATAAAACATCTAGTAAATACGATTCATCTTGAGAAGGCATCGAACATAGTTCTGTTTCTTACACACCATTCCAAAGATCCGTGGATTCTTGAGGAAATTTTACTTTCTGTTATGGATATTTTTTCTGATGAGAAAGAAGTAACACTAGAAGCAAGTTCTTTATCTTTTCTTCAAGATTTTGTTCAAGAAATACCTGACCTTATTTTAGAGAAGCGTGACGCAAGACAAGAACGGTTAGAAGATGATAGACAAAAAGATATTATTGATCAACACGAAGATCAAAATAGTTGTGTAGATGACAACAAAGACTTAGACGAATTCATGGTAAAGGTAAACAAAGTCTTCAGAGCGATTGAAGTCTGTGGACAAGTTTTAAGAAATAGGCTTGGCTCACTAGAGCGAAACTCTCTAGAGTTCATCTATGAAGAATCAGTTTTGGTTTCACTAAGATTTCTTAGCGTCTTTCTAAGTTTTTCGGAATACGTGAGAGAAGAGTCAATCAGGAAAATTAAAAAGCTATTAGAACAAAATCCAAATCTTCCAGACTCAAAAATTATTCGGGAAGTTGAGTCTTTTTACTTAGGAATTAATTACACAGTTATTTTAGCGATGCTTTACAAAATTTCGTTTTCTCTAGGTTCCCCTAAAGGTCGTGACATATATATTAAAGTAACCGAAACCAATGATAAGCCTTCATTCTGCTTGATTCAAGAAATTATTGAATTGCAGTTTGAAAAAAAATTAGATACTGATAAGATTGATAAATTGCATTCTGAATTCTCCAAAAATCCTGTTTGTGATCGCTTATTGAAACAAATTATTTTGCGCCATTGTTATATGCATGATATAGGATTTAAGCATCGTCAAAAACTAGCGAACATACTTAACATTCCAATTCAGGTACAGCGTTCAATTTTGATTGCATCAAAGACAAATCAAGATTAGTTTGTTGCTCATACAAAAATGAAATGCTGTGAAGCTATGGTCATGGGACAACAATAATTTGATAAAAAAGCGCCAGTGACTCTTGCGTTAAACTACCTAATTTTCTCATGTTTCAAGCTTTGCTTTTGCTTGAAGTATCCAGTAGAGCGAAATTAGTTAGAGGCAGATATATTAATGACCTAATTATTAATTTCTAATAAACCAGCTGGCGGCGTAATTTCAATACGACCAGATTGTAAGTCTACCACTGGGGCGATCGCTTCTACAAAGGGAATCAAAACAGTTTTTTGATTTTTGTCGCTAGCAAATGATTCATGCAACTTTACTTCTAACAAATCATTGCCAGCCGGGATAATATCTACCACCGTACCGACGAGTTCACCAGATGCTTGCATGAAGACTTCTAAGCCAATCAAATCGAGGACATGATATTCATCTTCGCCTAATTGGGGGCGATCGCTTGCTGGCACCATTAACTTACAACCGCGCAATTCCTCTGCCTGATTGCGATTTTCCACACCAGCTAATTTGATGACATATAAATTTTTGCCATCAACATAACGTCCTGCCAATAATTCTATCGGTTGCGGTTCCGTCTCCCCAGGACGCAACAACCAACGTTTTCCCGGCACCTCAAATCGTTCGGGAAAGTCCGAGTCAGGATAAACGCGTAACTCCCCAGACAATCCTTGAGGTGCAACAATCTTACCAATTTCTAGCCAGTCATTATTCATTGGGCATTGGGCATGGGGAAAGGGAAAAGGGGAAAGGGTAAGGGGGAAAGGGAAAAGGGGAAAGGGAAAAGGGTAAGGGGACAAGGGTAAGGGGGAAAGGGACAAGGGTAATGGGGAAAGGGGAAACATAAATTTATTCCTTTTCCCTTTTCCCTTTAACCTTTTCCCCTGCTCCTTGTCTCCCCAGTTTCTCATCACACACTCACAGCCGCACGTTGATAGGCTTCTTCTGCCACTTTGGCTAAACGTTGCATACCAGTGACAATTTCTTCATCGCTGCCGGTGAGGCTGATACGGAAGCATTGGTGTTTGTGCGCCCACTCTTCGTCTAAACCGGGAAAGAAGGTACTTCCAGGGACAATAATTACACCTACTTGTTTGAGTTCTTGATAAAATTCCCAGTCAGTGATGGGTAAATTTTCTAACCACAACCAAGCAAAAATTGCTCCTTCACCGCGATGCAGAAACCAAGGTAAATTCTTGGGCATTGCTTGTTCTAGGCTGGTTTCTAAAACGGTAAACTTGTTTTGGTAGAAGGGACGAATCACAGTTTGAGAAATTTCTACTAAAGCACCAGAATTAATTGCCAAGGCTGCGATCGCTTGACCGTAACGTGAAGAATGCAGACTCGCATTTGCCTGAAAACACTCTAGCACCTCAATCCACTTTTCATCCCCAATGGCAATACCAATTCTTTCTCCCGGTAATCCTGCTTTGGATAAACTCATGCAGTGCAGAATATTATCGCCAAACACCGGGGTCATTTCGGTAAAGTTCAATGAAGGGAAGGGAGGCGCATAAGCTGAGTCAATTAACACGGGCAAATTGTAAGGCGAGGCTAGGGCAGCAATCTTTTTCACTTCGTCGTCAGTGAGAACATTACCCGTGGGGTTACAGGGACGAGAGAAGATGACGCAACCTGTATTTTCGTTAATCCTCACTTGGCTGAAGTCTGGGCGATATTTAAATCTGTGGGCAGGTGCATCAATATCGAGAGTTGGTTTGTAGGCGACTAAGGCTTTTGGTTCCAAACAGATACCGCCATAACCGGTGTAGTCAGGACTCAGGGGCAAAACGATGTTTTTTAACTGGCCGCTGCTGGTGTAGCCACCAAATACGTTAGCAGCGTAGAAATAGAGGGTTTGGCTACCAGGAGTGATAAAAATATTGCGATCGCTCAATTTTAAACCGTAGCGTTTATTAAAATCATTGGCGATCGCTTCAATTAACGGTGCATAGCCCTGGCTTGAACCGTAGCGGCAAACTACCTCACCATATTCTGGACTAGCCAAAAGCTGTGCAGTGCAATCCCGCCATAACTGTTCTACCTCCGGTAAAATCAACGGGTTCCCAGCACTCAAATTAATAAACTGCTGCCCTGAACCAGCTCGTAATGTTTCGATAATATCCTTCATGATTGCTCTGACGCCAGTCAGGTTGGACATTTGAGCGCCAATTTGTGTTAGGGCAGGGTTCATAAGCTTTGATAAAATTTATTAATTGAGGGTGGACAAATTACTTGGGATTTGCTGCTGACATCCAGTTTACATTGTTGCCAAAACAACTTTTTCCGCCTTTAACCAATCTAGCTAGAGAATGATATTTTTACAAAGTAATATTCGCGGGATTGGGGAGACGCGGGGACAAGGGAGACAAGGAGCAGGGGAAAAGGTTAAAGGGAAAAGGGAAAAGGAATAAATTTATGTTTCCCCTTTCCCCCTTACCCTTTTCCCTTTCCCCATGCCCAATGCCCAATGCCCAATGCCCAATGCCCAATGCCCCAATCCTCGATATAAACTCAAAATAAGTTGATTGACAAACTGGGAGGGCTGACGTTGCAAGTTAAAGCAGCAGTAGCTTATAGCGCAGGTAAACCGTTGACTATTGAAACGGTTGAATTATCTGGGCCACAAGCTGGGGAAGTATTAGTCGAGATTAAAGCCACTGGGGTTTGTCATACCGACGCCTATACCCTGTCTGGTGTTGACCCTGAAGGTTTGTTTCCAGCAATTCTGGGACATGAAGGCGCTGGTGTGGTGGTTGAGGTAGGCGCTGGTGTCACCAGCCTCAAACCCGGAGATCATGTGATTCCTTTATACACTCCTGAATGTCGTCAGTGCGAATATTGTTTGAGCTTCAAAACTAATCTCTGTCAGGCTATTCGCCAAACCCAAGCACGGGGTGTTATGCCCGATGGTACGAGTCGCTTTAGTATTGATGGGCAGATGATTCATCATTACATGGGTACGTCTACCTTCGCCAACTATACAGTGCTGCCAGAAATTGCTTTGGCAAAAATTCGGGAGGACGCGCCATTTGATAAAGTTTGTTACATTGGCTGTGGCGTGACTACTGGTATTGGTGCAGTCATTAATACAGCCAAGGTAGAACCAGGTGCAAATGTGGTGGTTTTCGGTTTGGGTGGTATTGGTTTAAATGTCATCCAAGGGGCACGGATGGTGGGTGCAAATATGATTGTTGGGGTGGATATTAATCCCAGCAAACGCGCTTTGGCAGAAAAGTTTGGTATGACACACTTTGTTAATCCCCAGGAAGTAGAGGGCGATTTAGTTCCTTACTTGGTTGATTTAACAAAAGGCGGTGCTGATTACAGTTTTGAATGTATTGGTAATGTGAAAGTAATGCGTCAAGCATTAGAATGCTGTCACAAAGGTTGGGGCGTTAGCGTAATTATTGGTGTTGCTGGTGCTGGAGAGGAAATTAGTACTCGTCCTTTTCAATTAGTAACTGGAAGGGTTTGGAAAGGTACAGCATTCGGTGGCGCTAAAGGACGTACAGATGTGCCAAAAATTGTTGATTGGTACATGGAAGGTAAGATAAATATTGATGATTTAATTACCCATGTAATGCCGATTGAAGAAATTAATCATGCTTTTGATTTGATGCACAAAGGCGAGTCAATTCGGAGCGTGGTAACTTTTTAATTCGTAATTCGTAATTCAAAATTGTTTGTAGCTAGTAGTCTGGTTTCAGATAGGGTTTAAAGTTCTATCTGAAACATAATTATGAATTATGAATTTTAAGCGATCGCTTCTAATAGACACAGTTGCGTTACCCTATTGATAATAGACCAATTGCCACATTTTGTGAGTTAATTAATATGGTTTTACAAACAGAGAACCGTTCCTACACGCCAGAAGAATATCTGGAATTAGAAGAGAAGGCTGAATATAAAAATGAATACATAGGCGGAGAAATTATACCTATGGCAGGGGGAACAACTAACCACAATAAAATTGCAGGAAATTTTTATAAAAAATTTCCTCTTACAGTGCAAGGTCAAGGTTATGACATATACATAGGCGATGTGAAGTTATCAATACCTCGTTATCGTATTTATACTTATCCTGATGTTATGGTCATCAAAGGTAAGCCGAACTACGAGGGAACAAGTAAAACAATTATTACTAATCCCTTGTTAATTGTTGAAGTTTTATCAAATTCAACTAAAAATTATAACAAAACAGATAAATTCAAATATTACCGTTCTATTCCTGAGTTTCAGGAATATATTATGATTGACCAATATAGTTTTTCTGTAGAACAATTTGCCAAACAAACAGAAAGACAATGGATTTTTAAAGAATATGAAGATGAAGAGGCTGTTTTAATTTTGAATAGTATCGATTTTCAAATTACGTTACGAGATATTTATGAACGAGTTGATTTTGAGTTGATTGACGAATAAAATAGGGTTAACAATTCAAAATTCAAAACTTGTACTGAGCTTGTCGAAGTATTCAAAATTAAAGACATTAATATGGGCATCATTCACTGCGAATGATGCCTATTTGTTGCTTGTTACGCGGTTGGTGTCGAAGCGGCTTTTGATTCTGCGGTGGATTTTATCGGGAAAGGCAGAGGGCAGGAGGCAGAAGGCAGAAGGGAATTCTGCTTCCTGTCCTCTGCCACGACCGAAAGGGAGTAAGGGTTTAAGACCCCCACTGAACTCTTGTTCAGTGGCTCCAAGTCAGGAGGGGTTTGAATCCCCTTCTGACTTGATCCTTCTGCCCTCTGCCGTCTGCCTTCTGCCTTCTTCAACCGTGTAATGGTAGCTTTACGAATGCGCTCGCTTTTGCGTACTCCGCCTGTCATTTCGTATTCCCGACTGTTTTTGCCATACCTCGACGCCACACCATTAACCAAGCGTTCTGACGTTTCGCAAATGGTCTTTTCAAGGGTTTCTATTTCTCCCTTTGTTGTATCAATATTAGTTAGCATCATATTATAGTGGTCAATCTTGTTGCGAAGTTGCTCATTTAATTCGGTTAGATACTTTAAACTAATGGAATCACCAAAATCAAGGTTGGAATCAATCGATTTAAATCCGATTACCCTCTGTTCGGCTTTTTCTAGCACGTTAGAGCTTCTTTTTTTGCGGTACATCAATGGACACTTTTTACTAAACTTATCTTTCTAGAGTGTCTCAATGGGATAATATAGCGGTTCAGTAAAACTTACAAAAATAATATACTTTTTTAAGTTTAATATATTAAATAGTCAGTAATTATACGATATTAGAGAATTGGTTGAGAACAGACTTGTGTTGTGAACCAACGAACTTGTGTTGTGAACCAACGAACTTGTGTTGTGAACCAACGAACTTGTGTTGTGAACCAACGAACTTGTGTTGTGAACCAATGAACTTGTGTTGTGAACCAACGAACTTGTGTTGTGAACCAACGAACTTGTGTTGTGAACCAACGAACTTGTGTTGTGAACCAACGAACTTGTGTTGTGAACCAACGAACTTGTGTTGT
>JAVRCH010000060.1:0-28319 GCA_034530795.1 Nostoc sp. DedQUE12a | reverse complement strand
TCACAAAGGAGAAAGGAAAATGAGCGAACAAGAACAAGCGCAAACTCGCCAAGATATCGAAGCTCGGATCATTGCCAGAGCTTGGAAAGATGAAGCTTACAAACAAGAATTATTAACCAATCCCAAAGCTACCATTGAGCGTGAATTTGGAGTGGAATTTCCTGCTGATGTAAATGTACAAGTCCTCGAAGAAAATCCCACTTCCTTGCATTTTGTACTACCGATGAGTCCAGTAGCCATCGCTCAAGAGTTATCTGAAGAACAATTAGAAGCGATCGCTGGGGGTGCTGGCGCTATTTCTAAACTTACAAAATGGGTGAAAGATAATCAGGGTAAAATTTTTGGTACACCCGCAGGTGCGTTGAGTGTATCTGCTAGTTATTTCGGCGTAACAAAATAGGTGTAGTTGCATACGTCATAGTTAGATCCCCGACTTCTTAAAGAAGTCGGGGATCTGAACAGGGCGAATTATATTTAAGGTAGGTTATCCCAACACAAATCATCTAGGATTGCTATATCTAAAAACTTCTATTTGACAGCTTTCGCAATATCTCAACAAAATATTTTTCTCTGAAAAACAATGAAAAACGTTGCAATTTACGCTAATAAAATCAACAAGCTTAAAAATCCCATCTATGGATTCAATAGAATTGACTCTATAGATATGAATGACGTTCCTATTTTTTGTGGATTAGTTGAAACTAAGGATATTCAATTTGATAAAAATTCTCTAGAAAACAGATTCAAAGTTTTAGTCAAGAAAACAGCTTTTTCTTGTAATTACCGCGACAAAGCAATTATTTTTGAAGCTACTATCAAAGCTCCAGAAGATTCATTTATGGCTGTTGGTTCAGATTTTGTTGGCGAAGTTGTTGATATTGGTTCGGAAGTTACAGAACTAAAAATTGGCGACAGAGTAATTGCTAATAATGCTTATCCAGAATCAGGTGTCCCAGGAGTAGTACCAGGTATTCCTAGTAACAGCGGCTCGAAAGAATATCAGGTATTTCATCAAGTGAAGTTAATGAAAATACCTCCAGAGATGCCGGATGAAGTTGCGGCCGCTTTTAGTATTGGAGGACAAACTAGCTATAGCATTGTCCGTAAATTTAACCCAATTAAAGGTTCTAATATTTTAGTCACTGCGGCTAAATCTAATACTTCCTTATTTGTGATTAATGCATTGAAAAAGTACGATGTGAATATTTACGCTACAAGTACTTCAAGGCTTTTTGAGGAAGAACTAAAAGCTATGGGAGTTAAAGAGGTTATTTTAGTCGAGTCCAAACCTAACAGTTTACTAGAAAATCAATCGATTCAAAAAATCGCTTCCGAAACAGGTGGATTCAATTGTGTATTCGATCCCTATTTCGATCTCTATCTAGAACAGGCTGTTGAACTAATGGCTATCGGAGGCAAGTATATAACCTGTGGATTATACGATCAATACTGTGATTTCATTAATCAACCATTTACTCCCTTTTCTTTAAATTTAAATAGCATAATGTCATCATTAATGTCCCGTAATTTAGAGATAATCGGTAATTGTATCGGTCTAACAGAAGACTTGCAAAATGCAATTCAAGACTATGCTTCAGGTAATTTAAAAGTCATAATTGACTCTGTTTTCAGTGGCAATCAGATAGGAGCTTTTTTTGAGCGAACCTATAATGCAAAAGATAGATTTGGTAAAGTTGTTTATAAGTACGACTGAGGTAAATAATGTTGAATAAAATACTGCCATCATCAAATTTATCTAGTCAGAACTCTATTGCACAAGCCAATTCATTTGTCAAAATCTCTTTACAAAGTTTGATTGCAATTGTCGAGAAAGCTAGCACAATTTCCGAACGTCTGAACGGAGATTTTATTCCTAAAAAATTAGAATCAGAGCTGCGTTTAATTGATGCTCGATTAGAGAAATGGTGTCAAGTAGCCGCTAAGGGTAATCAAGAAAAATTTGCCAAGCGGTTGAGTTGGGATAATCTAGACGCAGATGCAGTTCGCTTTGCATTAGGTAGTGTTTCTCTAGTAGATGAACAATCTCTACCTAATTGGACAAATACTTTAAAAAAAGCGATGGAACTTGCTGCTTATTGTTCTGAGAGAATTGTTTCTGAAAAATCGCAACAATATTTAGATTCTGAAAAAGCATTGCCATTTGAAGAAGTGATTTTACCTTTTATTGAGGTGGCAATGGAGCAATTGATGGAACGAACACGTGATAACTACCAACTCTTATCAGAAAAAGCTTGCATCCAACTAGGGCAAAGTTTATTAAAACAATTGACTGATTTATTTGCCCAATCTTTAGACTTAGAATTTTCAATTGCTCGTGCTTACAAAAGCTCTCAATTAGTCCGTTTAATTGGACAACTGCAAGGTAATACTTCTAGAAACCAGTATCTAGAATTTGTTAAAGGCTTATTTAGCGACGGGTTATTCGCATTCTTTCAAGAATACAGCGTATTGGCTCGATTGGCTGCGATCGCCACAGATTTATGGATTGAAGCTAGCACAGAATTTATTCTCAGGTTAGCTTCCGACTGGGATAAAATTCAACAAATCTTTCAGGCAAATAGAGAATTAGGAAAAGTTGTTGATATTAAGTTATCGCTTTCCGACCCCCACAATAACGGACGTACTGTAATTATCATCAAGTTTGCCTCAAACTTAAAACTAGTTTACAAGCCTAAAGACCTCGGTTTAGAGCAAGCTTATTTTGAATTTCTCTCTTGGATAAACCAACAAAATATTACTCTCCCGCTCAAAACTCTCAAAATTATTAACAGTTCTACTCACGGCTGGATGGAATTTGTAGAGGCATTACCTTGTGAAAACCAACAGGCAGTCAAGTGCTATTATCAACGTGCGGGAATGATATTAGCTATAGTTTACGCATTGAAGGGAACAGACTGTCATTGTGAAAACTTAATTGCTTGCGGAGATCAACCAGTTTTAGTAGATCTAGAAACACTCTTTCATCACACTATGTGGATGAAGGAACAGAACCCTGAAGCCATATCAATAGCAAATCAAAAACTGGCAGATTCAGTCATCGTTACTGCTCTATTACCAGGAGTGCATATTGCCGATTATAAGCAATTTGGTGAACTAGCTGCTTTAGATTATTGTGGGTTTGGTGGTTTAAACGAACAGGAGGTATCTGCACCAGTTTTAAAGTGGGTGAATGTGAATACAGATAGTATGGCGATGGGAAAAGAAGAGAAACAGCTACTATCAGAAAATAACAATCAACCCTTTGGAGAAAATCTGGAGACATCGTTAAGCAAGCATATAGAAGAATTAATTGCTGGCTTTCAACAAATGTATCAGTTTTTCGTGCAATATAAAGCAGCCCTCTTAGCACCTGATAGTCCTATCACAGTATTTGCTGGTCAAAAAGTTCGTCTTGTACTTCGCAACACTCAGCTTTACGCGTCCATTTTACAAAATTCTTTGCATCCAAGATATCTGCGAGATGGAGCAGACCGCAGTATTGAGTTAGATATTCTAGCTTTGGGTTTTGTTTCCTCAAAGGATAAACATCCTTCTTGGGCAATGCTAACGCCGGAAAAACAAGCTCTGGAACAATTGGATATTCCTTATATCAGTGCTTATTCAGATAGTAATGCAATTGTTATCAATTCAAACACAACCATTGAGAAGTTTGTTGATAGTTCTAGCTATGATGATGTCATTGCCCGTTTGCAACAGCTTGATGATGTAGATTTAGCACAGCAAATTAGTATTATCCAGAGTTCATTTTACTCAAGTTGGAATTTTGATAAATTAGATTTATTAAGTTTACCAAATACAACCACCAACCTTGATGAAATTGCTCCTTTCAGTCAAGAAAAGATTTTGGATCGGGCAATAGAAATCGGTCAAGAAATCCAGCAACGAGCTATTTACGGAAGTAATAATAGCGTTGCTTGGCTTGGTATGACATACGATTTTCAGGCGCAACGTTTTCAACTGCGACCTATAAGTCATAATCTTTACAATGGTTCTGGTGGTGTAGCTTTATTTTTGGCAGCATTAGCATCAGTTACAAACAAAGCAGAATTTGGCGATTTAGCCTTAGGAAGTTTACAATCTTTACGCCAAGGTATTCAAGAAGAAGATGCCGAACTTAAACAAGCTTTGATTAAACACATAGGTATGGGAGGCTCTACAGGGTTAGCTTCTGTGGTTTATACCTTCGTTCATGTTGCAGGATTTTTATCTGAACCGAAACTAATTGAAGATGCTCAACAAATAGCCTCTTGGTTAAAAGTAGATGCAATTGCTGTTGAGGAAGAATTTGGCATTCTTAAGGGTGCGGCTGGAACGATTCTTAGTTTATTATCTTTGTATAAAGTAACGAAGGAGTCCGACACTTTAGAGCAAGCGATCGCCTGGGGAAATTACCTTTTAGAACGGCGCGTTACTACAGGCACAGATTGTAAAATCTGGACGAACGCCCAAGGAGAATTTTTAACAGGATTTTCTCAGGGTACAGCGGGTATTGCCTACGCTTTGCTACAGTTATATGCAATAACTAAAAACTCAGATTTTCTCTCAGCAGCCAAAGAAGCGATCGCTTACGAACAAAGTTGCTCAATGCCACCAGATAATTTATCACCTCTAGCTAATTGGTGTCATGGTTTACCTGGTATTATTCTGGCTCGTTTGGGAAGCTTGAGTATTTTAAATACAGAAGAAATCCGTCAGGAAATAGAAATTTCCTTACCAAAAATACAGCAGCCAAGCTTAAAGCCATTGGATAACCTCTGCTGTGGTAATTTTGCAGATGTAGAAGTGCTGTTAGTAGCTGCTCAACAACTTTCGCGTCCAGAAATTCTGGAAACTGCTCGTCAACACACAGCCCTAGTTTTGCACAGAAGTGCGATCGCAGGTTCTTTCCAACTACTTCCTAACTTACCTCTTGAAGTCTATCATCCCGGCTTTAGTCAAGGAAGTGCCGGCATTGGCTATCAACTGTTAAGACTTCTCTACCCCAACAGACTACCTTCAGTAATACTCTGGCAATAACAAACACAGGAATGAAAATAATGTAGGTACTATTTATGAATAGTGCCTGCCAAGAATTTGGAGAACGCATCATTAATTTATGAAGGTGTTTATTGAATATCCTAATTTAAATTAGAAAACTTGAAAAATGTCTATTCAAAGCGCAAAAGCACTCTATACTAAGCTGCTAGTAGATGAAGAATTTAGAACCAAATTGGAGCAAGCCCCTAGCCAACAGAAACGCAGAGAAATTTTGCAAGCTAGTGGTTTTGATTATACTCCAGATGAATTACAAATTGCTAAAGCAGAACTTTTGCAGTCCGCAGCAGCCAACGAAGAATTAAGCCAGACTGAGCTACAAGAAATTGCTGGTGGTAGATTGTACAAACAGATTTATTCTGATGGAAAATATGGTAAATCATTAAGTTCAATTTTTGAAAATTTTAATCTTTACTTAACCTAAAAAAGATTGTTATATGCATTTAAAACTTATTGACAAAATACTATTTATAGTATCTTTAAATTACTATTGATATTTAGACTAGATATTTTTTATTTGCTTATTTAGAAATGCTAAATTATGAAATGTACTTCCCCCGGATCTGGTAAAATTCATCTTCATAAGAGTACTTAGCCTATGATCCATATCTGTTGGCATTGGATTAAAAATATAAAATTAGCATTCTGCCTAACATTACTAGAAACAATTTTTATTTCATCATCAGAGCGAACCTTTGCCCAGAGCAATATTGTCCCTGATAATACACTCAATATTGAAAGTTCCAAAGTCATAACTAATTCGGATAGTCTTGCTGAAGAGATAATCACAGGTGGAGCTGTGCGAGGTGTTAACTTGTTCCACAGTTTTCGAGAATTTAATGTTGGGGAAGGACAGGCAGTTTATTTTGCCAATCCAGCAGGAATTGAAAACATTCTGGGGAGAGTAACAGGAAACAATCGCTCAGAAATATTGGGCAAGTTAGGAGTATTAGGAAATGCCAACCTATTTTTGCTCAATCCCAACGGGATTATCTTTGGGCAAAACGCAAGTTTAGATATCAATGGTTCATTTGTCGCCACATCAGCCAATGCCATATCCTTTGGCGAACAAGGATTTTTTAGCGCTTCTTCACCAGAAAGTTCTTCACTATTAACAATTAATCCCTCTGCCTTGTTTTTTAATCAAATAGGTGCAGGAACAATTGAAAACACCTCTATTGCTTCAGCCGGAGTTGATGGCGCTAACAACCCTACATTTGGTTTGAGAGTTGCTGATGGTCAAAGCTTGCTACTGGTGGGAGCAAACGTGTTGAATGCAGGCGGATTAAATGCTTTGGGAGGTCGAGTTGAGTTAGCAGGTGTAGCCAGTCAAGGAACAATAGGGTTGAATGCGAATAACCAAAATCTGGCATTGACATTTCCTGATGAAATTGTGCGAGGCGATGTTTCACTGACAGAAGCTTTTATGAATGTTGCGGGTAATGGAGGAGGTGCGATCGCCCTTTATGGCAAAAATATAGATATTACTGGAGGCAGTTTTGTGTTTGCTGGCATAGCAACAGGTTTGGGAACACCAGCAACAACAGCAGGGGATATTACCTTAAATGCCACACAAGCCATATCTATCAGTCAATCAAGCAGTGTTATCAACCAACTCAGCCCTAACGCTACAGGCAACAGTGGCAATATTAATGTTCAAGCAGCCTCACTAAATTTAACTGAGGGAAGTCAGTTAAATGCCCGCACCTTGGGAAAAGGAAATAGTGGAAATATCTTTGTGAATGTCAGTGGTGCCCTTACCCTAGACGGTGAAGACAACTTTGGCTCTGTTACCAGAATCGTCAGTCAAGTAGCACCATCGGCAATTGGAAATAGCGGCGACATTAATCTCAAATCAGAGTCTCTGAATCTCACACAAGGAAGTTATTTGAGTGCCAGTACTTTCGGAAGAGGAAATAGTGGGAATATCTTCGTTGATGTGAGTGATGCCCTTACCTTGGACGGTGAAGATAGCTTTGGCTCTCCTACTAGAATCATGAGTCTAGTTACACCGTCAGCAGTTGGAAATGGTGGCGACATTAATCTTAAGGCGGAGTCACTGACTTTAACACGGGGCGGTACTGTTACTGCCAGTACCTTTGGAAAAGGAAATAGTAGGAATATTTTAATTGATGTGAAGGGTGCTGTCACTTTGGATGGTGTAGGCAGCGATCGCATTCCCAGTCTAATCGCCAATCAAGTGCAATCATCAGCAGTTGGAAATGGTGGCGACATTAATATCAAAGCAGAGTCCCTGAGTCTTACACGGGGAGGTCTTATAACTGGCACTACGTTGGGAACAGGAAATAGTGGAAATATCTTTGTGGATGTCAGGCGTGCTGTCACTATAGACGGTACAGATAGCCTTGAATTTGTTAGTGCAATCAGAAGTGAGGTAGCACCCTCGGCCATTGGCAATAGTGGCAGGATCAATATTAAAGCAGAATCCATGAGTCTTACACAGGGTGGATTTGTGAATACCACCACCTTTGCACAAGGAAATAGTGGGAATATTTTTGTCGATGTGAAGGGTGCTGTTACATTGGACGGAGTAGATAGCACCAGCGATTCTTTTCCTAGTAGAATCACCAGTCAAGTCCTACCATCGGCAGTTGGAAATGGTGGCGATATTAATATTAAGGCTGAATCCCTAAGTCTTACACAGGGCGGCACTTTGAATACCGCGATCTTTGGAGAAGGAAATGCTGGGAATATCTCTGTGGATGTGAAGGGTGCTGTCATATTAGACGGTGTAGATAGTGATGGCTTTGGTGGTACTATCACCAGTCAAGTAACATCGTCGGCAGTTGGAGATGGTGGCGATATTAATATTAAGGCAGAGTCCCTGACTCTAAAACAGGGAGTTTCTTTGAGTGCCACTACTTTTGGACAAGGAAATAGTGGGGATATCTCTGTGGATGTGAAGGGTGCTGTCATATTGGATGGTGTAGATAGCAATGGCGTTAGCAGTGCTATCTTCAGTCAAGTAACATCGTCGGCAGTTGGAGATGGTGGCGACATAAATATCAATGCAGAATCTCTGACTTTAGGACAGGGAAATCAGTTGACTAGCAGTACCTTGGGAAGGGGAAATGCCGGGAATATCTCTGTGGATGTGAGGGGTGCTGTCATCTTGGGCGGTGTAGACAGCAATGGCTTTGGTAGTGGAATCTTTAGTCAGGTGGAATTGTCAGCAATTGGAGATGGTGGCGATATTAATATCAATGCAGATTCCCTGACTCTCACCCAGGGAGGTTCTTTGAATGCTCGTACCTTAGGAAGAGGAAATGCTGGCAATGTCTTTGTAAATGTGAGGGGTGCTGTCAGAGTGGATGGTAAAGACAGCAATGGCTTGGGTACTGGAATCACCACTGAAGCGGAATCATCGGCAGTTGGAGATGGTGGGGATATTAAAATTAAGGCACAGTCCCTGAGTCTAACACAGGGAAGTGCTTTGAGTGCCAGTACATTAGGACAAGGAAAAGGTGGAAATATCGAAATCGATGCTTCTGAATCTGTAAATCTGATTAATAACTCTGAAATTTCCGTCAACAGCGAAGGTCAAGGGAATGCAGGCGATTTGAGAATTCAAACTGGTTTGTTAACTCTCCGAGAGCGATCGCGTTTATTGGCAGATACATTTACTAGCGAAGGTGGTAATATTCAATTGCAAGTGCAAGACATATTACTATTACGCAACAATAGTACTATTTCTACCACCGCAGGCCAGCAGGAGTCTGGAGGCAATGGAGGGAATATTGATATCAACACAAAATTTTTAGTCGCTGTCCCTTCAGAAAATAGCGACATTACCGCTAATGCTTTTGAAGGCAGAGGTGGTTTCATCAAAATCACCACTCAAGGAATTTTTGGCATACAAAAGCGCGAAAGCCTCACTGCACTTAGCGATATTACTGCCTTTTCCCAACGAAATCCCCTGCTCGATGGCGAGATCGTAATTGATATCCAAAATGCAGACATCAGAAGAGAGTTAGTTACTTTGCCCACAAATCTAGTCGATGTCAGCAACTTAATTAGCCAAGGGTGTTCGGCGGCTAGAGCAAGCACAAATCAACCAGAAAGTCAATTTATTGTCACAGGACGAGGCGGATTACCTCCACAACCAGGAGACGCTTTACGCATTCCGGCGATCGCTGTGGAGCAAACCACAGTTGCTGCTCAAAAAGACCAATCTCCAAATATAGCCTCCACACCTTTATTAGAAGCAAATACTTGGAGGTTTGATGACCAAGGGCGGCTCATTTTAACTGCTTCTAGGGCTTCTAGTTTTGGGATAAAGCAGGGTAATTGTCATGGTTCTTAAACACTTGCTAGCTTCGCTCAAGAAGCGACGCGATCGCCGCATCTTAAAGCGACTCAAAATGATTGCCCTCGTCTTGGTAAGCATAATTTTAGTTATAAATATCCCAGCAGCAGCCAAAGAACCAGCAACAGAGGCGGCAAAATTAGCAATTGAAGGCAAAAATCTCTACGAAGCTGGACAATTTGATGCGGCGGCAAACATTTGGCAAAAGGCAGCCGAGGCCTACAAAGAATTAGGAAATCAAGAAGGCCAGACTCAAAATTTGATTAATGTTGCTGGAGCCATGCAAGCTAATGGATTGGATCTCAAAGCTTGCAATCAGCTACTACAAGCTTTTAACATTGACCAGCCTGACTGTCGCAGATTAATCCAAGACAATGAAAAAAATCGCGAACAAAATGATTGGTTGCAAGCGTTGGAAGCAAAACCAAATTCTCTAATTAAAGCCAACGGCTTACGCAGTCTTGGGGATGTGCTGCAAAAACTTGATCGCCCAAATTTATCAATAAAAGTTTTAGACCTAAGTTTACAATTAGCTCGGCAACTACCATCACCGAGTACCGAAAGTGCTGTTCTGTTAAGCCTGGGTAATGCTCAACGAACTCTAGGCGACAGCATACAGATTCAACAGGGCAGAATCAATAAACAAAATTCAAGTCCTTTAAATTGTGGCGAACAAGCCAAAGATGATGAAGAAATTGGATTCTATCAGCAGGCGGCTTCGCTGTATGAACAGGCAGCAACTAAATCTATTTCTGTGGATAATTGGGTGCAAGCACAACTCAATCATTTAAGTTTGCTGCTCAAGATTAATCAGCTAACACAAGCACAGAATTTAGTACCTGAAATTGAGTTAAAACTCAAAGACTTGCCTACTACTCAAACAACAATTTACGCTCGGATTAATTTTGCTCAAAGTCAAATTTGCCTCAATAGCTACTCTGCTACTAATACTCCTGAATTGAAAAATGTTGCCAAAGATTTGGTTGCAGTTCTCCAACAAGCAAAAAGCCTCGGCGATCGGCGTGCGGAATCTTATGCACTTGGATATCTTGGTTGGCTTTATCAACAAAACCAGCAATTAAAAGAAGCTCTAGACCTGACTCAAAAAGCACTTTTTTTAGCTCAAGAGATCCAAGCAACTGACATGACCTATCAGTGGCAATGGCAATTAGGATATATCCTCAAAGCTCAAGGAGAAACCAAAGGTGCGTTCGCAGCTTATGATGCAGCTATTGAGAACTTACAATCTCTTCGTCTCGATATGACTGCGATTAATTCTCAGATGCAGTTTTCCTTTCGAGAAAAAGTTGAACCTGTTTATCGGCAGCTAGTTGAGTTGCTCTTGCAAACTGAGGTAAGTTCTAATTTTAAAAGCAATAATCTTCAAAAAGCTCGGACTACGATTGAATCTTTACAATTAGCAGAATTAGAAAATTTCCTTCGAGAACCTTGTTTAAAACCGAGAGTGGAAATTGATCGAATTGTGGATCGGGACGATTCAACAGCAGCAGTTATTTATCCGATTATTCTCAAGAAACAATTAGTGATTATTCTCAAGCTACCTCGGCAGGAGGAACTGCGCTATTATGCAACTGCCATATCCCAGGAGGAGGTAGAAAGTACTATTACTAAATTACAACAATATCTACCAAATGTTAGCCGTGGTTCTCAAGTCAAACAACTATCCAAACAAGTATACGATTGGTTAATTCGTCCTTTAGAAGCAGATTTAAACAACAATATAGAAACTTTGGTGTTTGTCCTAGATGGTTCTCTGCGTAATATTCCTATGTCAGCTTTATATGATGAACAACAACAGAAATATATAATTGAAAAATATGCGATCGCTCTAGCGCCTGGTTTACAACTTGTGGAACCGAAACCTTTAAACAGCAGTTCAAAAATTAAAGTTTTAGCTGCTGGAGTCAGCCAAAAACGCTCGATTGAAGGTCGAGAATTTGCTCCACTGAATAATGTTAAGAAAGAGTTAGCCAGCATCCGGGATGAGATACCTAAAAGTGAAGAACTTCTGGATAGTAAGTTTACGAAAACAAACCTACAAAATAAATTGCGATCGGAGTCTTTTTCTGTAGTTCATCTAGCTACTCATAGCCAATTTAGTTCTAACCTCGAAAAAACTTTCATTCTCACTTGGGATCAATTGCTGAATATAGAAGATTTAGTCGAACTTCTCAAACAAAATAGCTCAAATGGTTCTAATTCAATTGAGTTACTAGTCCTGAGTTCCTGCGAAACTGCTGTGGGCGATCAACAAGCATCTTTAGGATTAGCTGGAATTGCTGTCAGAGCAGGAGCAGAAAGTACACTAGCAAGTCTATGGTCAATAGACGATTTTTCGACTAGTGAAATTATGAATAATTTTTATCAAGAATTAAACAAAGGATCGACTAGAGCTAAGGCACTCCGCCAAGCCCAATTAGCTCTCTTGCAAAAAGAAAAACGTCCTTATTTTTGGGCAAGTTTCGTGTTGGTAGGAAATTGGCTTTGAAGAAAAAACAGAATTCACAAGTCATAATTACAGCAAATACAGCTTTTTTCAGGTAATAGCTTCACTGTTGGCTTCATGCACATAAGGAACTGCGCCGCCTGTTGGTGGAGGAGCAGAAGCTTGATGCTGTTATATCTTGCCTGGTGGTGTATTTAAGCCCTACGCAGGTGCTTCTATGGCAATTTGGCGAAGTTAAAGGTGGAAATTCAGTAGGGAATGGAGGAATTAGGGGCATTGTTAAAATAGTTAATACAAGCGGTTTATGGGAGAAATAGCCATGACAGTTACAAGTCCTAAAAAAATGACTTTTGAGGAATTTCTTCAATTTGATGACGGTACGGATACTTTATATGAATTGGAGAATGGGGAACTAATTGTTATGCCTTTTGAAAGTGAGCTAAATCGACGAATAGCCACGTTTTTATTAATCTATTTTTATAAATTAGGTATTCCTTATTACCGCTTGAGTATGAAAACAGAAATTGCTGTAAATAGTCGTATGGTGGGGGTGCGTGTTCCTGATTTGGTGGTGTTTTCGGAAGAGTTAGCGATGGTAATGCAAGTTGCTACACGATCTCTAATTTTGATGGATATGCCGCCGCCGTTGTTGGTGGTTGAGGTGGTGAGTCCGAATCAGGAAAATCGGGATTATCGTTATAAGCGTTCGGAGTACGCGGCGCGGGGTATTGCGGAGTATTGGATTGTTGATCCTATTGCCCAAAAGGTGACGGTTTTGGAATGGGTAGAGGGATTTTATGATGAGCGAGTTTATCAGGGAGAAAGCGCGATCTCTTCTTCAATTTTTGCTAATCTTCAGTTAACTGCGGCTGAAGTTTTGCAAGGATAAAATGCTAAGCTTGGCGCCCCTACTGTAGTCTATTCAACTGCAAATTCCTATATAAATAGGCTTTGAGGTACAGTCATAATCACACACATTCCGCAGTCCTAGAGTTTAGACTAGTTCGTGGTGCGGAATGTGGGCTAGAAATGTAGCCTCTACGATTTACTTTACGCCACGCTTGAGGAGTAGTTCCATAGTATTCACGAAACTGACGAAAGAAGTGATTAATACTGCGATAGCCTAATGACATAGCAATCTGCTGTATTGACTCGTCTGTTTTCAAGAGTAAAGCGCGTGCGGCTGTGACGCGCCGCCTAACAATCCAGCGATTTAGTGTTTCTCCCGTTTTATTTCGTACTAGCCCGGTCAAGTATGCAGAAGAAAAACCCAAGTATTTTGCTACATCACGGGAGCTAATTGACTCATGATAATGAGTTTCAATAAAATTAAAGATTTTTTTTAGCTGAGGACAAGTAGAAAAAAGCAAAGAAAAATTTGTGAATTCATCTGTCTCATCAGATGTAAATTCTGAGATCCGCCCAGATTCGAGGGCAAACCATTGCTTGAGGATTGCCTGTTTTTTTAGTTGAGCTGCGATCGCTCCTAGTAATTCCTCTGGAGTAAAAGGCTTGATTAGATAGTCACTCGCCCCTAGCGCCATACCTTGACGAACCTCTGCTTTGTTACTTTTACCAGTCAAGAAGATAAAGGGAATAACAGCCGTAGTTGGATTTTGGTGTAGCGTCCTCAGAACTCCATAACCATCTAGTTCTGGCATCATGATGTCGCAGATTACAATGTCGGGCAGATGTTCGTGTGCTTTTTGGACACCAATCTGGCCATTTTTGGCGCTGATTGTTTCAAATCCTTCTGCTTCTAAGCAATCTAACAACATTTCTCTGGTGAGTTGTTCGTCTTCGATTACTAATACCTTGATCATATTTTTCCTCACTCTCGCTATTAATTGGGTGTAAAAGTAAATACTTGAAGGTTACTAGTTCTTTAACGGCAGCGCGATCGCAAACTCAGTTCCTACACCAACTTGACTTTCTACTGTAATTTGACCACCGTGGATATCCACAAGCTTTTTGACGATAGCTAATCCCAAGCCATGACCTGGTAAATTATCAATATTCTTACCTCGATAAAATGGTTCAAACAATCTCTCGCGATCGCCAGCTGTAATGCCAATACCTCGGTCTTTAATCCGAAAAATCACTTTTTCGTCTTGGCTGTAAACTATGAAATCAACAATGCTACCAAAAGGAGAATATTTCAGCGCGTTTTCCAGCAAATTTGTGAGAATAATCTGAAGCATGATTTTATCCACACTCACAAACAAACAATCGTCTTCACAGCAGAAATTAATCGAGTACTGGTAGCTTTCATTCGGATAAAATTCTGCCAACAGGCTACGGCAAAATTGCAAAAGATTAAGTGGCTTTGGGTCAAACTTTAGCTTTCCTGCTTCTGCTCTCCCGATAATTAAGACTTCATCGATTAGCAAATTCAGCATTTCGACTCCTTTTTGCAGCCGATTGGCATACTCCTGTATTTTTTCCTTACTCCAGTCATTGCAATGACGTTTTAGCAAGTTTGTGCAAAATGAGATCGCATTTAGTGGAACGCGCAATTCATGAGAAACCATTGAGACAAGCTCCACTCTGTTCTGTACCAGTTCTTTTTCTTGTTCTAAAACTTGTTTGATTTTCTGTTCTGCTTGTTTATGCTTGGTAATATCTACTGCTGTCACTAACTTCGCTGGCTTCCCAGCAAATTTGATTGCTTTAATTGAATAGTCTAACCAGCATTCTTCACCATTTTTGGTTAGTAACTTAACTTCTTGATATTGTGGGGTAGTACAAAAAATTTGTTGATTATCTTCAGATTCTATATTTTGAGATAAATTGATATGGGTTAGCAATTCTTCGCAAGAATACCCAAATAAACAACGGTCTGCATTATTGAAATAGAGAATGCTCCCATCTAATTCTATTAGAATAATCGCTTCCGCTACACAGTTTATCAAGGATTTAGCTAACTGTAATTCCTCTTCTTTTATTTGCTTCTCTGTAAAAGAGCGAGAATGTAAAAGTAGATTATTAAAAACCATCTTTTTAATTCCTGCAATGAAAGTTTGATTGAAGCAAAGATGGGTCTAGCAGCATATAACTTTGTAAAAAGTTGATGTCAGCGTGGTAGGTAGTGCAGAGTTAACGAGGTAATTTTGCCCAAAATCGTACTTTTAGAGATATGTAGGACTTATGCAAAAAACCTTTCAAACTCTCATTCTTCTGTGTTGACTGTAGTAGCCTGCATCAAGCTGCTTCTCTACCAGAGACAGCCTGTACCAGAGGGAAATACCTCTAGGTTTTCCGTGACCTGCGCGTGAGTCCTAAATATGGACACAACTATCAGGTTTTTATTACCTAGTTAATATTTAACATGACCAGGTTAATATGAACAACAAAATCAGGTTAATTGATTAAGGTTAACTAAAGATTAACTTAAGCTAATCTCTGAAAAAAATTACAAATATTAAGTTGACACGTATTTTTTTGCTCTAGGACGGCAAAAGGTTAAAACTCAAATTCAATTTTGCGTGTAGCTTTGGCGATCGCACCAAGGCGATGTCTCAAAATACAAAAGGCTAAAAGTCTTTTGAATAGCTGATTGTGGATATATTAACACCATTCCCCTAGTCACCCCTGAAGAACCTCACCGACGTAATTTTGCTGAATAGAGCGCAAACTTATTGTTGGTAAAGTCGCTAGGTGGTAGCATAAAATTACGGACAATCTGTAATAATCATTTATCAACTAAGTTAATAGTTAACATAGAAGTTAATCTATAATCCACTAAGTTATATACACTCTTAAGCGCCGATGAATTTAGAAGAAGTCACAAAAACTATAGATAGTATAGTTTTCAGTAACACAGGTCGCCACTTGAGAGATGTCGAGGCTGTTGTACTGCAAGGAGCTTGGCAAGCTAAAACTTACGAACAGATTGCCGAGACTTGTGAATATAGCCTGAACTACATCAAACAAGTAGCTGCGCCCAGGCTTTGGAAATTATTGTCAGAAGTTTTGGGAGAGAACATCAGTAAAACTAATTTTCGATTTATTATTGAGCGACAGTGGGGAGAACAGGCAGACAAAATATTATCTTCCTCTGAGTTAGGGAATTCTTTATCAGCAGCAAACATCAACGATCCAAGCCTACCCTCCATCGGTAGCAACGAGCTAAGAAATCAAAATTGGGTTGAAGTACCAGAAATAAATATTTTCTACGGACGCACTCAAGAACTTGCCATGTTAAAGAAATGGCTCGTCAATGATAGCTGTCGGCTAGTAGCAGTAGTTGGTATGGGGGGAATTGGCAAAACAACTCTGTGCGTACACTGCATTCAACAAATACAGGATGAGTTTGAGTTTGTCATTTGGCAAGATTTAAGAAGCGCTCCATCAGTTAGCAAACTATTGGTGCAACTGACACAATTTCTTTCTCCCCACCCAAAAAATGATTTCACACAAGAAGACATTGACGCTCAAATCTCTGATTTTATTGGTCTTTTACGCCAACACCGTTGTTTGATAGTTCTAGATACAACGACGGTAATCCAGCAAAGTAGTCATTTTGCGGGATATTATCGAGAAGGATATCAAACTTATGGTAAATTCTTAAAACGATTAGGACAAGAGTTTCATCGCAGCTGCTTAATTTGGATAGCTCGTGAGAAACCAAGAGAAATCGTTTTGATGGAAGGAGAAAATCGCCCGGTTCGCTCGTTATCTCTCAAAGGGTTGGACTCGCAAGCCAAGGAAATCTTCAAAGAAAAGAACTTGTTAGATCCAAATAGTTGGGAAGACCTGATTCAACTTTACAGAGGTAATCCCTTAGCTTTAAAAATTGTTGCTAGCACCATTCAAGAATTGTTCGGTGGGAAAGTTTCTGCTTTTCTCAAGCAGGAGACTATAGTTTTTGGGGAACTTAACGATATTTTAGACGAGCAATTTGAGTGCATATCGCCTCTGGAACAAGAAATTCTGTACTGGCTGGCGATTGAGTGCCAACCGATTTCTTTATCTCAGTTACGTGCAGACATCATAGCACCTGTGGCTCAAGCAGAATTAATGGAGGCTTTAGAGTCGCTTTTGAGGCGATCGCTAATTGAAAGAACTGTTACCCAAGAAGAAGTCATGTTTTCACTTCAGCAGCCTGTAGTTTCTCAATACGTCATCAACCAAATTTGTGAGCGCATTTGTGCAGAGATTCAAGAATTTAGCAAAAACCATAAAATTGAGAAAATTGAACTTTTGAGAAATCTAGCCTTAGTTAAAAGGACACAAGATAATGAAGCCATCCACGATATGCAAGTCCGCCTAATTTTAAAACCAATCAAGAACCAACTATGTAAAATTTTAAAAGATGAAAATCTGATTGCAGAACAACTAACTAAAATTGTTTCGTTGTTGCAAGGAAAAACTGCCCTAGTAGTAGGATATGCTAAAAGCAATATTGAAAATTTGCTTTTAGAACTAAAATTTGGTCTGGGCGATCTCAGTTACCGATAACAGTTAATCCCTATTTCCACACCTCAAAAGATCCAAGATGAGCTACTGTATCAATCCCTGGTGTTTTCATCGCATAAATCCTGACGATCGAGAGTTTTGCCAGAACTGTGGCTCTAGTTTGATTATTAATGAGCGCTATCGGGTGATTAAGCCCTTACGAGAATTAGATCGAAATCACCATACAGAAATTTTTGAAATAGATAACTTAGGAACAATAAAGGTTTTGAAAGTTTTGACAAGCAGTCGTCGTCGGTTGATTGAACTGTTTGAGCAAGAAGCGAGAATTTCCAAGCAGTTAAAGCATCTAGGAGTTCCTCAAGTCGATACTTATTTTTGTTTTTCTCCTAAAGACAGAACCGAAGAATTGCATTGTTTTGTAATGGATAAAATTCCTGGGCAGAACCTCACTGAGTGGTTGGACAAAAATAAAGTACTATCTGAAGAACTGGCAATTGATTGGTTATTACAACTCATCAAACTCTTACAAGGATTTCATAAAGAACAAATTTTGCATCGAGATATTAAGCCATCTAACATCATGCTTCGTCCCGACGGACAACTGGTGTTGATTGACCTTGGTGCGGCGAGACAAATAACTATGACTTATGTTGAAAAACTACAAGGAGGTGACATTACCAGAGTTTACTCTATGGGATATACAGCACCAGAGCAAATTCAAGGTCAAGCTGTTTATCAATCAGATTTCTTCGCTCTAGGGCGGACTTTCGTAAATTTATTGACAGGGATACATCCTAATGAATTAGCGAAAAATTCCCAAACCGATCGCTTAATTTGGCAAAATCAAGCACCTCAGATTTCTACTGATTTGGCAAATTTAATCGACGATTTGATGACACCATTGCCCGAAGAGCGACCCGTACAACCACAAATAATTTTAGAGCAGCTCAAGGTAAAGCAAGAACAAGACCGCCAAATTAATGAGTTAAGTGGAGGGCGAAAAAATTTATCGAGGGGGAGAATTTTTGCTGCAAGTAGCTTGAGCAAAGCTTGGTGGAATTTTTGCCAAATAATTATTCTGAGTTTAGCGATCGCCTTTTTCATTATGGGCATCAGATACGTGGGACTACTCCAACCCTTTGAGTTAAAGACTTTCGATCGCCTGATGGCAATCCGACCAATAGAAAAACCAGATCCGCGCCTTTTGCTGGTGACTATCGATGAAGCTGATATTCAATATCAGAATCGGATGCAGATGCCTATCCGATGGTCTTTATCAGACCAAGCACTCCTGCAACTTTTAGAAAAACTGGAGCAATATCAACCGAGAACTATAGGCATAGACATTTATCGTGATTTCCCCGTCAACCCCAACTATCCAGATTTAGCAACTCGCCTGCGCTCCGATAGCCGCTTTTTTGCTCCCTGTAAAGTTCCTGCTCCTGAAGATGGAGTTCCAGATGGTATTCCTCACCCTCCAGAAGTGCCAAAATCACGCCTGGGCTTTAGCGATTTTGTTGCAGACGATGATGAAGTTGCTCGCCGCCATTTGTTACATTTAACTCCTCCAGTCACGTCTCCTTGTGCTGCCGAATATGCCTTGAGTCTTCAGATAGCACTCCATTATTTAGATAAAGAAGGCATTAAATCAAAGGTTGCTTCAAATGAGGAATTACAGATTGGCAAAGTATTATTCAAGCAGTTAAAAGCTCATAGCAGTGGCTATCAAAATATAGATGCATCTGGGTATCAAATTCTACTTAATTATCGTTCTCTACGCTCTCCTGTAGATATTGCCCAGCAAGTTTCTCTTAGAGATATTTTAGAGGGTCGGATCGCTCCAGAATTAATAAAATTGGTCAAAGATCGCATAGTGCTTCTTGGTGTGACTGCTGTCAGTGCAGCCGATGACTGGAAAACTCCTTACAGTGCAACAGCAGTCCCGGCTCGTAAAGAAATACCTGGAATGTTTGTCCAAGCTCAGGCCATCAGCCAGATTTTAAGTGCAGTTCTTGATGGGCGGCCTTTAATTTGGTGGTGGCCTAGTTGGCTAGAAGCACTCTGGATTTGGGGATGGTCATTGCTGGGGGGTATTCTTGCTTGGTGCATCCATCGCCCTTTGCATTTGGGACTGTCAGTAGCGATCGCCCTTTCTCTTCTGTTCGGTATTTGCTGTATTATATTTTTCAACGCCGGATGGATACCACTGATTCCAGCCGCCTTAGCAATGGTAACTATGCAGGTTGCAGCTGCATCATTAGTTCGACAAACTCACCGATCCTAGTTGAGCAAACGTCAAAAATTTTAGGTTTGAAATTATGACTTACAAGAAACTAGTTCTAAAATCGGTCGGCCTGAGATATTTTATCTTTTTGGCGATGGCCAGCGTAGCAAGTTTTTCTTTGCCAATACAGGCACAAGTTAGCCATCAGCAAAATCAGTTAGTAGCGCAACCGAAACTACCTGACAATGGAGCGCCTGTCGGTCGCCGCAGAGGAGGAACTAGTCGCAATGATTGTCCTGCTCTCAACATTCCAGTTACTGCTTTAGTTCCTGGCAAAGAAGCTTTGAATGATTTTCAAGACTCTACATCTTTTTTGGCTTCAACCACCTCCGCACATCCAACATTTTGGGCCTATGTCCCAAAGCTACCAAAAAATGTTCGCTCTGGAGAATTTATATTACAAAATGAAGATGGAGAAGATATTTATCAAAAATTTATACCTTTACCTCAAACAGCAGCAGTTATCGCTATCAATCTGCCATCCAATCCTAAATATTCTCTACAAATAGGTCAAAAGTATCACTGGTATTTCAAAATATATTGTGGAAAGCCAGAACTAGAAACAGGATATTTTTACGTTGATGCCTGGATAGAAAGAATTGCTCTGACAAAGGAGCTCGAAGTCAAGTTAGAGATGCAAAAATCTCCAAAGTATCTTACTTATTTTCAACAGAATATTTGGTATGATGCACTAACGGATTTGGGCGATCAACTTCGTGCTAATTCGGAAAATAATAATCTCAAAAATGATTGGGTTAACTTTTTAAAATCTATTGGCTTGCAAGATATTACTCAAGAACCTATCGGGTTCTTCCGGTAGTTTTATGGTAAGGATTCAAGTCTAATATCCCTGTTATGTCACTTTAGGCAGAGGAAAAATAGAAATCAGAGTGAGCCAGGAAGATGAAAATTGGAGAAGTTAGCACCCATTTATCTCAGGGACTTGGATTTAGTAGACAAGACAGAGATATCAATGTTCGGCGCATTGGTTTTGTGGCCAACTTACTCAGTCGCAATGGGATAGTAGCGATCATTGCCGCCATCAGTCCCTATCGTCAAGTTCGAGAGGAACTCAAAAAGACTCCTACCAACTTTATCGAAATTTACGTTTATGCTCCTATAGCCGTTTGTGAATCCCGTGATGTTAAAGGACTTTATGCATTAGCTAGAGCCGGACAAATTCAACATTTTACTGGGATCTCCGACCCCTACAAAGAACCAATAAATCCAGAGATTATCTGTCAAACCGATGGATTTACTGTTGAACAATCTGTTAACCAAGTGCTTCACTATTTAGAAACTCAAGGTTTGATTATCCTGAGCGGTCAGCTACTTAAAAGTGACGGACTTTTGGTCAATGTTGAAATTTAGCAGTCGTTTAGCACCAGAGGCATCGCAACAAGGCTCCTGGTTACGCTAGGAGCAAACTTCATTAGCGATCGCAACGCCCAGATCAAACGCAAAAAGCTGTGGGGAGAAATTGCTTCACTCATCAGGGAATACTAAATCTGGAAGTATTAAAGATTTAGCAATATGCTTAACACTATTGTCAGTATTCCTGGATATCGCATCAGCGAAAAACTCTACAACGGTTCTCGAACTCTGGTTTATCGCGGTTATCGAGAAACTGACTCATTACCTGTTGTGATTAAATTGCTCAAAAATCTTTATCCGAGTTTGGGCGAACTATTATCGTTTCGTAATCAGTACACTATAGCTAAAAATCTCAACTCACCTCTAATCATCCAAACCTACAGCTTGGAACCATATCAAAATGGCTATGCGTTGGTGATGGAAGATTTTGGCGGGATTTCTCTTAAAGATTATTTCATCTCTAGCCAGACGCGAAATATCACTGTTCTACAAGAGTTTTTACAAATTGCGATCGCACTGTGCAATACCTTAAATATACTCTACCGCGAACGGATTATTCATAAAGATATCAAACCCGCCAATATTCTAATTAATCCCGAAACCAAACAAGTTAAATTAATTGACTTTAGTATTGCATCTCTGCTACCACGAGAAACCCAAACTCTGATGAGTCCAAATGTATTAGAAGGGACACTGAGTTATTTATCACCAGAACAAACAGGCAGGATGAATCGAGGGATTGACTATCGAACTGATTTTTATGCTCTAGGTGTAACTTTTTACGAACTACTAACTGGAAGATTACCATTTAGATCAAACGATCCAATGGAGTTACTACATTGTCATATTGCAAAAGATCCAGAAAAAATCAAAAGCGAAGAAATTCCCCAAGTGATTTCAGATATTGTCATAAAAATGATGATGAAAAATGCTGAAGATCGCTATCAGAGTGCATTAGGATTAAAATCCGATTTTGAGAAATGTTTACATGAGCTAAAAGAAACTGGCACAATTGATAGCTTTGAAATTGCCCAAAATGATGTGTGCGATTGCTTTATCATCCCCGACAAACTCTATGGCAGAGAAGCAGAAATAGCCACTCTACTCCAAACATTTGAAAGAGTTAGCTTGGGTGCAACTGAAATGATTCTGGTAGCTGGTTCTTCAGGCATTGGTAAAACGGCAGTTGCTAACGAAGTTCATAAACCGATTGTGCGTCAACGTGGTTATTTTATCAAAGGCAAATTTGACCAATTTCAGCGGAATATTCCCTTTAGTGCATTTGTGCAAGCATTCCGAGATTTAATGGGGCAATTGTTAACCGAAAGCGATGCACAAATTGAGCAATGGAAAAACCAAATATTAGAGGCTGTCGGGGAAAATGGACAGGTAATAATTGAAGTTATCCCCGAATTATCAAAAATCATTGGTGAACAACTACCTGCCATAGAATTATCAGGAACGTCTGCACAAAATCGATTTAATTTATTATTCCAAAAGTTTACCCAAGTCTTTACTAGTGCTGAACATCCATTAGTGATGTTCTTAGATGATTTGCAATGGGCAGATTCAGCATCACTGAAGTTAATGCAGCTATTGATGGCTGATACAAAGCATATGCTGTTAATTGGTGCGTACCGTGATAATGAAGTCACTCCAGCACATCCATTGATGTTGACTTTGAGCGAGATTCAAAAAAATCAAGCAACAATTAATACGATTACTTTAGCACCACTGAGTCAAGGGCAAGTAAATCAGTTAGTTGCTGACACCCTGAAATGTACAGAAACTTTGGCATCGCCTCTTTCTCAATTAATCTATCAAAAAACTCAAGGGAATCCATTTTTTGCTACACAGTTTCTCAAAGCATTGCATCAAGATAGGCTAATTGAATTTAATTTTGAATCAGGGTGTTGGCAATGTGACATTGTACAGGTAACAACTCTTGCAGTTACAGATGATGTTGTTGATTTTATGGCATTTCAATTGCGAAAACTGCCACAATCAACTCAAAATGTATTGCAGTTAGCAGCTTGTATTGGAAATCAGTTTGATTTAGCAACTTTGGCAATTGTTTCAGAGCAATCCCAAATTGAGACGGCTGCTAGTTTGTGGAAAGCATTACAAGAAGGGTTGATTTTACCGCTCAGTGATGTTTATAAGTTTTATGTTGGGCAAGAAAGTCTTGCACCTACACCGGAAAATAAAGAGACTGTTACATACAAATTTTTACATGACAGAGTACAACAAGCCGCCTATTCTCTGATTCCTGCCGACCAAAAACAAGCGACTCATTACCAAATCGGACAACTGCTTTTACGACAGATTTCAACCGAAGCAAGAGAAGCTCGTATTTTTGAACTGGTGAATCAATTAAATTATGGAACTGATTTAATTACCCAACAAACAGAACGAAAAGAATTAGCTTACCTCAATCTGATTGCCTGTCGCAAAGCCAAAAGTGCCACTGCCTATCAAGCAGGGCGTGAATATGCCAGCATTGGATTATCCTTGCTGGAGGAAACGGCTTGGCAAAAACAATATGAAATGACGCTATCATTCCATGACGAGGCGGCGGAATTGGCAATGCTGTGCGGTGACTTTGAGGCGATGGAACAGTGGATTGAGACGGTCATCAATCGGGCACACTCTTTACTGGAAAAAATCAATGTTTACCGCATTAAAATTCAAGCAAATGTGACCCAAACTAAACTGAACGAAGCCATTGTCATCGGCATGCAAATCCTGCAACAGTTGGGGGTAACGATGACCGAATCACCCACACTAACTGATATTCAACAGTCAATGCAAGAGATTAGTGAGTTGATTGGCGACAGAGAAATTGAAAATTTTGTTCACCTGCCAGTGATGACAGATGCAAACAAACTTGCAATTATCGAGATTGCCACCAGCCTCCTGACACCAGCTTACGTCTCTGGCTCTCTCTTGTTCCCATTACTGAATTGCTTCTCAGTCAAATTATCCCTGCAATATGGAAACATATCTGCTTCAGCTCATAACTATGGTTCCTATAGCATGATTCTCTGTAATCTCTTACAAGATGTAGATTCAGCAGTGAAATTTATTCAGTTGGCATTGAATGTCGTCTCAAAACTCAATTATAAAACGACTAGACCTTTAGTATTAATGTTGCTGGGATCGTTTATCCTACACCGCAAATCTCATATCAAAGAAACGTTACCACTTTTGAGCGAAGGCTACACAACTGGACTAGAAGTCGGAATCTTGGAACACGTTGGAAATAGTGGAAATAGTTTCTGTCTGAATGCTTTTTGGTGCGGTCAGCCCCTTGCTAATGTTGAGCAGGATACGCGCACCTACTACAATGGTTTGGTGCAAGTTAACCAATTGAGAACAGCCAATTACTGCCGGATATATTGGCAATCTGTTTTAAATTTACTGGGTTTTACGGAGCATCCCACCATTTTGTCTGGGACAGCCCTCCAAGAGACGGAATTTCTGCCCCTGCTGCTGTCTGCGAATGACCTATATGGGTTGTATCATTTCTATTTGTATAAGCTGACCCTTTGCTTTTTGTTTGGGGAAGTTGAACCAGCTAACAACCATGCAGTTGAGGGCAGAAACTATTTAATGGGTGCTGGGGGAGCAGTCAGCGAACCGGCATTTTATCTCTATGATTCTTTGATTGCTCTGGCACTGTTGAGTCAACCGTCAGGCAAGATGTCAAGCTTATTAGATCGGGTTGGACAAAACCAAGCCAAGTTGCAGCACTGGGCGCACCACGCTCCCATGAATCACCAACATAAGGTTGATTTGGTGGAGGCGGAAAAATGTCGAGTTTTAGGACAAAAAGCAGAAGCCATTGAGTTTTACGACAAAGCTATCGCTGGAGCCAAAGCTAACGAATACATCCAAGAAGAAGCCTTAGCTAACGAACTTATGGCTAAATTATACCTCGACTGGGGTAAAGAAAAAACCGCTCAAGCATATATGCAAGAAGCATACTATTGTTATGCCCGTTGGGGAGCTAAAGCCAAAGTTAATCACCTAGAAAAAACTTATCCCCAACTACTCCAACCCATCTTGCAACACCAACGAATCAATCTCAATCCCTTAGAAACCATTACTTTTCGTGGTACAGCCTCATCTTCTAGTACTGGCAGCACTAGTATTGCTGATGTTCTGGATTTTACCTCTGTTTTCAAAGCTGCTCAAGCTATTTCCAGTTCTCTAAAATCAGATCAACTCATTGCCAGCCTCACTCGCATTATCCTAGAAAACTCTGGCGCGAAAAAAGTTGTACTAATTCTTCCCCAACAGGAGAACACTTGGGAAGTTAAAGCAATTACCTTTATTGAGCATGAGGAAATACAAAGTATCCTCAACTCACAACCACTAGATAATTGTCAAGATGTCCCTGTAAAAATTATCAATTATGTCAAAAATACTCAACAAACAATTGTTATAGACAATTGTAAAACAGATATTCCTGGGGTAATTGGGGAATATATGTTAGAACATCAACCCCAGAGTGTGTTGTGTGTCCCGATTATTAATCAAGGATATTTGCTAGGTATTCTATATTTAGAAAATAGCTTGACTCAAGGAGTTTTTACTAACGATCGCCTCAGCGTTATTAACCTTCTTTCATCTCAAGCTGCAATATCTCTAGAGAATGCTCGACTTTATCAACAAGCAGGAATTGCATTACAAGAGTTACAACAAGCACAATTACAAGTTGTTCAAAGCGAAAAAATGTCTGCATTAGGTAATTTAGTTGCTGGGGTAGCCCATGAAATGAACAATCCTTTGGGCTTTATTGCTGCCAGTCTAAAACAAGCTAAACCCACTATTGGAGATATTGTTGAACACTTAAAACTATATCAAGAAAGTTTACCCAATCCCAGCGATAAAATCAAATACCATGCCGAAGATATTGACTTGGATTATAGTTTATCAGACTTACCCAAGATCATTGATTCTATGACAATGGCGTGCGATCGCCTCCGCAACATCAGCACCAGTCTTCGGACTTTCTCCCGTGCTGATAAAGATTACAAAGTGTCGTTTAATATCCACGAAGGTATTGATAGCACTGTTCTTATTCTCAAACATCGCCTGAAAGCTAATGAACAACGTCCGGCGATTGAAGTAGTGACTCACTACGGTAATTTACCACAAGTCCAGTGTTTTCCTGGGCAATTAAATCAGGTATTTATGAATATTTTGGCAAATGCTATTGATGCTTTAGATGAATCTAACATCGCAAGAAGTTTTGAAGAAATTCAAGCCAAGCCTAACCGGATTACTATTACAACTTCCTTCTTAAATCATCTAGCTAAAATTGCTATTGCTGATAATGGTAAGGGGATGAGTCAAGAAGTTCAACAAAGAATCTTTGACCATTTATTTACTACGAAAGCTGTCGGGAAGGGAACTGGATTAGGACTAGCGATCGCTCGACAGATTGTTGAAGAAACTCACGCTGGCAAACTAAGTTGTCACTCTGTATTAGGTGAAGGTACAGAGTTTATGATTGAAATACCAATTGTCTAATTCCTAAATTTTAGGGCTGGTATATGCACAGCCAGTGATTTAGTTCTTGGCACTGAAATAATTCACTATCAACAGCCATGTTTTGGCAACTTCGAGAACGAACCGGGAGCAACGCGATTTGGTGAGGTAGGATCAAAAACCAGCGATGCCTACGGCGGGCTACGCCTACGCTAACAACTTTCTTCAGTACTAAAAAATATTAATTAATCACATGAATAGCCGTATTAATACATAAACCGTGAATAAATTTTAAGTGTGGTGATGTGTGGAAAAATTTATGAGGGTCAAAAACAAAGTAGGATTTCGGTTAAGTAATGTTTCCAGGCTTTTAATGGAGAAATTTAAATACACAAAAGCATGGTTCTAAAAAGCAACAAATAGTAACAATTGGAAACGTCGAAGTCATTTTAACTTTACCTTATGTACTTGAACGGAATCCTACAAGGAAAGAACCTGATAATTCTCCGATCAATGAGCCAAAAATAAAAACCTCAAATCAAGGATTTTGCCCGTTTTTAAAATGGCTAGGGATGTCAGAAGGTATTAGCCCTTCATTCTCCCTTTAATTTATTTTCTGACATAATTGATACTAAGTATCACAGGCTTGTTGCAGAGATTTTTGGAAATAATCGTCAAATAACTTGCTAGCAATCTTTTTGAGATACCTCATCAAGATGATTTCTCGTATAAAGTAGTATTTAATTTGTAAATAAAATCACCATCGACTTAAATATCATTTTTAGCGATGGCTGCACCCGCCGAAGGCATCGTTTGTTTTTGATCCGACTTCACAAAATCGCGTTGCTCCCACAACGATTTGCCTAAAAGTCAGATACCAATTCTGTTTTAGTTCTGAATTCACCAATTGCACTGTAATCGTTATTCTGGTTTACCGAACTCGATAAGTAGAGCAAACCGTAACTTTTTTTCATGCTAACTTGGTGCGGTAATCCTCATTTATGAGGTGAGAATAACCGAATTTACAGCATTTTTAACTCGGCATAATATCAAAAGTAAGCACAAAGACAAGTGCAAAAACAAATAAACAAAAGCTAATTAATGCGAGGAAGAGTTATGGCAGTAGTTCGTTGGAATCCTTGGAGAGAAATCGATACTCTACAACGTCAAATTAACAACTTGTTTGAAGAGACTATAGCACCATCTAGTTCATTTGAAAGAAACTTAGTTAGAGTTCCGGCTGCTGAATTACAAGAAACTGAAGATGCTGTTCATCTAAAGCTAGAACTACCGGGAATGTCAGCTAAAGACCTGGATATTCAAGTAACAGAAGATGCTGTCCACATTAGCGGTGAACGTAAATCTGAAACTCAAACTGAACAAAAAGGTACTATTAAGAGCGAATTTTATTACGGTCAATTTCAACGTGTAATTCCTTTATCTGTTAGAGTTCAAAATACCAAAGTGACTGCTGAATATAAAGATGGCATTTTGAGCCTGACACTGCCTAAAGCCGATAAAGAAAGGAATAAAGTTGTCAAAATTAATCTGGAACAACCCACCGCTTAACTAGTTGTGAATAATTTACTCTACCTCCTTTGATTGATTGAAATACCTAAAAAACCGGTCATTCTCATGACCGGTTTTTTGTAATACCAATTCTTTGTGAAGCTGCACATTATTTTTACCCCTCCCAACCTCCCCGATGCTTTGGGGAGGTGCCGCAGGCGGTGGGGTTATTTCTATGCGTCTTCATATTACAGCAGTTTGCAACTAAATGAGGTACACAATTAGAGAAGTAAAGATAAAAATTCTTCTTCTCCCTCCTGCCTCCTGCCCCCTACCTCCTGCCTCAAAACCAGTCAATTTGTACCTCATGCAAATGAAATCTGCTGTAA